>NZ_JBWKJZ010000010.1:0-295119 GCF_056431945.1 Streptomyces sp. NPDC045778 | reverse complement strand
GTCCTGTGGCTGGAACGCGGCGAGCTGCGCATGGACGGCCCCACCGACGAGGTCATCAAGGAGTACGAGAAGTTCACCGGCAAGTAGCCGGAAGGCCGCCGTCTGGTCGCGGCCGAATGGAGCAGGGCCCCGCCGGGCACCCCGGCCGGGCCCTGACCCGTTTTCAGACATCACGCTTCTCCCAAGTCACAGGAGTTCAGGGAAGATTGAAGCCAATCGGTGCGTTCTTGTGATGTGCGGAACACCCCGACGAAGCGCTGTCCGTTGTACAACGTAAGCTGTACCGGTGCTGATTCGCGGCAAGTGGGGCGATATCGCTCCCTGGATGGGCGTGGGGCACGCCGCGTCGCCGGGGGGCCTTGGCGGCGTGTCCGAAATAGGATGTATTGGGTCGGCAGTGTAGAACGGGAGATGTGACGGCAATGGCTACGGACGATCTCCAGCTACGCGATGCGTCCGCCGTCCTCTCCAAAGCCGCGGACGAGAACTTCCCCGTGGCCCCCTTCTTCCTCCCGCGCGCCTGGCGCGAGGACCTCATGGCCGTGTACGGCTTCGCCCGCCTGGTCGACGACATCGGCGACTCGGACCTGCCCAGCGGCTCCGCCCACGCCCGCCACCTGGGCGCGGACCCCGAGGCCGCCGGCGACCCGCTCGCCCTCCTGGACGCCTTCGAGGCCGACCTGCGCAAGGTCTTCGCCCCGGGCCCCGAGCCGGGCCACCCCCTGCTGCGCGCCCTGCGGCCCACCGTGCGGCGCCGCGAGCTGACCCCCGAGCCCTTCCTCGGCCTGATCGCGGCCAACCGCCAGGACCAGCTCGTCAAGCGGTACGAGACGTACGACGACCTCGTCGCGTACTGCGAGCTTTCGGCGAACCCGGTGGGGCGCCTCGTGCTCGCCATCACCGGCACCGCGACACCCGAGCGGATCCGGCTCTCGGACTCCGTCTGCACCGCGCTCCAGATCGTGGAGCACCTCCAGGACGTGCGCGAGGACATCGGGCGCGACCGCATCTATCTGCCCGCCGAGGACATGAAGCGCTTCCACGTCCAGGAACGGGATCTGGCCGCTCCTACCGCAGGCGCGTCGGTGCGCGCACTGGTCGCATTCGAAGCGGAACGCGCCCGTCGCCTCCTGAATGAAGGCACCCCCCTGGTGGGTAGCGTCCACGGCAGGCTGAAGCTGCTGCTGGCAGGTTTCGTGGCAGGGGGGAGGGCGGCCGTCTCGGCGATCGCCGCCGCCGGATACGACGTACTTCCAAGGCCGCCGAAGCCCACGAAACCGCGTTTGCTGCGCGAGGTGGGTGCGGTTCTGCGAGGAGAGGGGTGAGCCGGACCGTGGAGTCAGAACCCCGCGCGTCCGCGCCGGTACTCGCCGCATACAGCTATTGCGAGGCCGTGACCGGGCAGCAGGCACGTAATTTCGCGTACGGCATCAGGTTGCTGCCGACGCCGAAACGGCGCGCGATGTCCGCGCTCTACGCGTTCTCGCGGCGCGTGGACGACATCGGGGACGGCGCGCTCGCGCCGGACGTGAAGCAGGCGCGGCTCGACGAGACGCGGAGCCTGCTCGGCCGCGTCCACGACGGGTCGGTGGAGGAGGACGACACCGACCCCGTGGCCGTGGCGCTCAGCCACGCCGCGCGGCACTTCCCGATCCCCCTCGGCGGCCTCGACGAGCTGATCGACGGCGTCCTGATGGACGTGCGCGGTGAGACGTACGAGACCTGGGAGGACCTCAAGGTCTACTGCCGGTGCGTGGCCGGGGCCATCGGACGGCTCTCGCTCGGCGTGTTCGGTACGGAACCGGGGGCGCCCAACGCGGAGCGCGCGCCGGAGTATGCCGACACGCTCGGTCTCGCGCTGCAACTCACCAACATCCTCAGGGACGTTCGCGAGGACGCCCTGGAGGGCCGGACCTATCTGCCGGGCGACGACCTCGCCAAATTCGGCTGCTCCGCCGGGTTCGCCGGGCCGGAGCCGCCCGCCGGGTCCGACTTCGCGGGCCTCGTGCACTTCGAAGTGCGCCGCGCCCGCGCGCTGTTCGCCGAGGGGTACCGCCTCCTGCCCCTGCTCGACCGGCGCAGCGGCGCCTGCGTGGCCGCGATGGCGGGCATCTACCGTCGCCTGCTCGACCGCATCGAGCGGGATCCGCAAGCGGTCCTGCGGGGCCGCGTCTCCCTGCCCGGCCGCGAGAAGGCGTACGTCGCCGTGCGCGGTCTCTCCGGTCTCGACGCGCGCAATGTCGCACGCCAGGCCGTCAGGAGGCGTACGTGACGCGCGACCGCGGCACCGGCGGCAGCGGCCGCCGCGACCGGCGGGCAACCCTCCGCATGACCTTGGCGTCCCAGACTGCAACCGCCGAAAGGGAGGACGCATGAGGCAGGACGACAGCCGACCCGGACCAGGCGGTGACGCGGAAGCGGATCGCCCCGGCGAGCGCAGCGGCGGGCGTCCGGGGACGACCGCCGTCGTCGTGGGCGGCGGACTCGCCGGGATCACCAGCGCGCTCGCCCTCGCCGACGCCGGACTCGACGTGACGCTCCTCGAAGGGCGCCCCCGGCTCGGCGGGCTCGCCTTCTCCTTCCAACGCGGCGAGCTTACGGTCGACAACGGCCAGCACGTCTATCTGCGCTGCTGCACCGCCTACCGCTGGTTCCTGGACCGCGTCGAAGGCGCACACCTCGCACCGCTTCAGGACCGCCTGGACGTGCCCGTGCTCGACGCCGAGCGGAACCGCCTCGGGCGGCTGCGCCGCACCGCGCTGCCCGTGCCGCTGCACCTGGCCGCGAGCCTCGCCACGTATCCCCATCTGTCGCTCGCCGAGCGCGCCCAGGTGGGCCGCGCGGCGCTCGCCCTCAAGGGGCTCGACCCGGCCGATCCGGCGCTCGACCACCAGGACTTCGGCAGCTGGCTGGCGGCGCACGGTCAGTCGGCGCGCGCCATCGAGGCCCTGTGGGACCTCGTCGGCGTCGCCACCCTGAACGCCGTGGCGGGCGACGCCTCGCTGGGCCTCGCCGCGATGGTGTTCAAGACCGGGCTGCTCTCGGACCCGGGCGCCGCCGACATCGGCTGGTCCCGGGTGCCCCTCGGTGAACTCCATGACCGCCTGGCCCGCAAGGCGCTCGACTCCGCGGGCGTCCGTACCGAACTGCGAACACGTGTCACCTCCATCTCGCCACTTAAGAACGGCGGTTGGCGCGTGGAGGTTCCCGGTGAGCGCATCGAGGCCGATACCGTCGTGCTCGCCGTGCCGCAGGCCGAGACGCACGACCTGCTCCCGGAGGGCGCGCTCGACGACCCGGACCGGCTGCTCGGCATCGACACCGCGCCGATCCTCAACGTCCACGTGGTGTACGACCGCAAGGTCCTCAAGCGGCCCTTCTTCGCCGCGCTCGGCACGCCCGTCCAGTGGGTCTTCGACCGGACCGAGGCCTCCGGCCTGGGCACGGGCCAGTACCTCGCGCTGTCCCAGTCGGCCGCCCAGGACGAGATCGACGCCCCCGTGGCGGCGCTCAGGGAGCGCTATCTGCCGGAGCTGGAGCGCCTGCTGCCCGCCGCGCACGGCGCGCGGGTCCTGGACTTCTTCGTGACCCGGGAGCGCACGGCGACGTTCGCGCCGACGCCGGGCGTCGGCCGCCTGCGACCGGGCGCGCACACCAAGGCGCGCGGGCTCTACCTGGCCGGCGCGTGGACCGCCACCGGCTGGCCCGCGACGATGGAAAGCGCTGTTCGCAGCGGTATCAGTGCCGCCAGGGCGGCGCTGACCGCGCTCGACCGCCCGCGCGACCACCTTTTCGAGGAGGCGGCGTGACCCTCGACCTTCTGGGGCCGTCCCAGAACCCCCGCACCGGAATCAGAGGAGAGACTGTGCCGACTGTTCCCTCGGCCCAACCGGCCGCTGTGGACGTGACCGCGCTGCTCGAGCGGGGCCGGACACTGGCCACCCCGGTGCTGCGGTCCGCCGTGGACCGGCTCGCGCCGCCCATGGACACCGTCGCCGCCTACCACTTCGGCTGGATCGACGCCGCAGGCAACCCGGCCGACGGCGACGGCGGCAAGGCCGTGCGCCCGGCGCTCGCGCTGCTCTCCGCCGAGGCCGCGGGCGCGGGCCCCGAGGTCGGCGTGCCCGGCGCGGTGGCCGTCGAACTGGTCCACAACTTCTCGCTCCTGCACGACGACCTGATGGACGGCGACGAGCAGCGCCGCCACCGCGACACCGTGTGGAAGGTCCACGGCCCCGCCCAGGCCATCCTGGTCGGCGACGCGCTCTTCGCCCTCGCCAACGAGATCCTCCTGGAGATCGGCACCGTCGAGGCCGGCCGGGCCACGCGCCGTCTCACCACCGCGACGCGCGCCCTCATCGACGGCCAGGCGCAGGACATCTCCTACGAGCACCGCGAGCGGGTCACCGTCGAGGAGTGCCTGGAGATGGAGGGCAACAAGACCGGCGCCCTGCTCGCCTGCGCGGTCTCCATCGGCGCGGTCCTCGGCGGCGCCGACGACGCCACCGCCGACACCCTGGAGAAGTACGGCTACCACCTCGGGCTCGCCTTCCAGGCCGTCGACGACCTGCTCGGCATCTGGGGCGACCCGGAGGCCACCGGCAAGCAGACCTGGAGCGACCTGCGCCAGCGCAAGAAGTCGCTGCCGGTCGTCGCCGCGCTCGCGGCGGGCGGTCCCGCCTCCGAGCGGCTCGGCGAACTGCTCGCCGCCGACGCCAAGAGCAACGACTTCGACAGCTTCTCCGAGGAGGAGTTCGCCGCGCGCGCCGCACTCATCGAGGAGGCGGGCGGCCGCGAGTGGACCGCCGAGGAGGCGCGACGGCAGCACGCCGTCGCCATCGAGGCCCTGGACGCGGTCCAGATGCCGGACCTGGTGCGGGCGCAGCTCACCGCGCTCGCCGACTTCGTCGTCGTACGAAAGAGATGATCACTATCGGGCACACCTGACTCGCAGTCGCCGAACACCGTCCCGGTGCGGGCGGTGTCCGACGGCGGACCCAGCAGAGAAGCACTGCATCGAAGGGGAAGCCATGACAGCGACGACCGACGGTTCCACCGGAGCGGTGACGCCCCGCGCGGCCTCGGCCACCGAAACACCTGACACGACCCCCGGGGCGGCCGGGGCACCGGAAGCCGCCAAACGTGCCGTGGAGCGCTCCACGGCGTTCCTGCTGTCCCGCCAGGACGCCCAGGGATGGTGGAAGGGCGACCTGGAAACGAACGTGACCATGGACGCCGAGGACCTGCTGCTCCGCCAGTTCCTCGGCATCAGGGACGAGCCCACCACGCGCGCCGCCGCCCTCTTCATCCGCGGCGAGCAGCGCGACGACGGCACCTGGGCCAGCTTCTACGGCGGCCCCGGCGTGCTCTCCGCCACCATCGAGGCCTATGTGGCCCTGCGCCTGGCCGGGGACGCGCCGGACGCGCCCCACATGGCCAAGGCCTCCGCCTGGATCCGCGAGCAGGGCGGCATCGCCGCGGCCCGGGTCTTCACCCGGATCTGGCTCGCCCTCTTCGGCTGGTGGAAGTGGGACGACCTGCCCGAACTCCCGCCGGAGCTGCTCTACTTCCCGAAGTGGTTCCCGCTCAACATCTACGACTTCGGCTGCTGGGCGCGGCAGACCATCGTGCCGCTCACCATCGTCTCCGCGAAGCGCCCGGTCCGCCCCGCGCCCTTCCCGCTCGACGAGCTGCACACCGACCCGGGCGTGCCGAACCCGCCCAGACCCCTTGCTCCCGTGGCGAGCTGGGACGGCGTCTTCCAGCGCCTGGACAAGGCGCTGCACGTCTACCACAAGGTCGCGCCGCGCACCCTGCGCAAGGCCGCGATGAACAGCGCCGCGCGCTGGATCATCGAGCGACAGGAGAACGACGGCTGCTGGGGCGGCATCCAGCCCCCGGCCGTGTACTCGATCATCGCCCTGCACCTGCTCGGCTACGACCTCGACCACCCCGTCCTCAAGGCGGGCATCGAGTCGCTCGACCGGTTCGCGGTGTGGCGCGAGGACGGCTCGCGGATGATCGAGGCCTGTCAGTCCCCGGTGTGGGACACCTGCCTCGCCACGATCGCCCTCGCCGACGCCGGGGTGCCCGCCGACCATCCGCAGCTGGTCAAGGCCGCCGACTGGATGCTGGGCGAGCAGATCGTCAGGCCCGGCGACTGGTCGGTGCGAAGGCCCCATCTCACGCCGGGCGGCTGGGCGTTCGAGTTCCACAACGACAACTACCCCGACATCGACGACACCGCCGAGGTCGTCCTCGCGCTGCGCCGCGTCGCCCACCCGGACCGGCGCCGGATGGACAGCGCCATCGCCCGCGGCGTGCACTGGAACCTGGGCATGCAGTCGCGCAACGGCGCCTGGGCCGCCTTCGACGTCGACAACACCAGCCCGCTGCCGAACAAGCTGCCGTTCTGCGACTTCGGCGAGGTCATCGACCCGCCGTCCGCCGACGTCACCGCGCACGTCGTGGAGATGCTCGCCTACGAGGGCAAGTCCCACGACCCGCGCACCCGCCGCGGCGTCGAGTGGCTCCTCGCCGAACAAGAGGCGAACGGCGCCTGGTTCGGCCGCTGGGGCGTCAACTACGTCTACGGCACGGGCTCCGTGGTGCCCGCCCTCGTCGCGGCGGGCCTGCCCGCCGCGCACCCGGCGATCCGCCGGGCGGTCGGCTGGCTGGAGTCGGTGCAGAACGACGACGGCGGCTGGGGCGAGGACCTGCGCTCGTACCGCGACGAGCGGTGGATCGGGCACGGCGCGTCCACCGCCTCGCAGACCGCGTGGGCGCTGATCGCGCTGCTCGCCGCGGGGGAGCGCGACTCCAAGGCGGTCGAGCGGGGCGTGGCCTGGCTGGCCGAGAGCCAGCGCGAGGACGGCTCCTGGGACGAGCCGTACTTCACCGGCACCGGCTTCCCCTGGGACTTCTCGATCAACTACCACCTGTACCGGCAGGTCTTTCCGCTGACCGCCCTCGGCCGGTACGTGCACGGCGAGCCGTCCGTCGGCGGCCCGGGCAAGGGCAGCTGATGAGCACGGACCCGGCCCGGCCGGGGCCCGCTCCGCTGCTCGTGGCCTGCGCGCTCGGCATCGAGCGGCTCGCCCTGCGCACCGGCGACCGCGGCGGGGCCCGCGGGCCCGTGACGGTGCTGCGCACGGGCATGGGCCCCAGGGCCGCCGAGCGTGCCGTGACCCGGGCGCTCGGCAAGGACTCCCTGCGCGACGCGGCGGTCGTGGCCACCGGCTTCTGCGCGGGGCTCGCCCCCGGCATGCACCCCGGTGACCTCGTCGTCGCCGACGAGACCCGGCACGACGGCGGCCGCACCCCGTGTGCGGGCACCGCGCTCCTGGTCGAGGAGCTGGTGCGGGCCGTGCCGGGCCGCACCGTGCACACCGGCCCGCTCACGGGCTCCGACCACGTCGTCCGCGGCCACGAACGCGGCGATCTGCTCGCCACCGGCGCGATCGCGGTCGACATGGAGTCCGCCGTCACGCTGCGCAGTGCCGTCACGGCCGGACCCCGGCCGGTTGCGGCCGTCCGGGTGGTCGTCGACGCCCCCCAGCACGAACTCGTCCGCATCGGCACGGTCCGCGGTGGAATATCGGCTTTCCGCGTGCTCCGCGCCGTGCTTCCCGCTTTTTTCGAATGGCACCGATCTTCGCCGCTCCCCCGGAGGTGAGCCAGATATGGCCATGCCGCTGCGCCAGTCCATCAAGGTCGCTACCTATCTCTTTGAACAGAAGCTGCGCAAGCGTGACAAGTTTCCTTTGATCGTCGAGTTGGAGCCGTTGTTCGCCTGCAATCTGAAGTGCGAGGGCTGCGGCAAGATCCAGCACCCGGCCGGTGTGCTCAAGCAGCGCATGCCGGTGGCCCAGGCCGTGGGCGCCGTCCTTGAGTCCGGGGCGCCGATGGTGTCCATCGCGGGCGGTGAGCCGCTGATGCACCCTCAGATCGATGAGATCGTGCGCCAGTTGGTGGCCAAGAAGAAGTACGTCTTCTTGTGCACGAACGCCATGCTGCTGCGCAAGAAGATGGACAAGTTCACGCCCTCGCCGTACTTCGCGTTCGCCGTGCACATCGACGGCATGCGGGAGCGCCACGACGAGTCCGTGGCCAAGGAGGGCGTGTTCGACGAGGCCGTGGCCGCCATCAAGGAGGCCAAGCGGCGCGGCTTCCGGGTGACCACCAACTCCACCTTCTTCAACACGGACACCCCGCAGACCATCATCGAGGTCCTGAACTTCCTCAACGACGACCTGAAGGTCGACGAGATGATGCTGTCGCCCGCCTACGCCTACGAGAAGGCGCCCGACCAGGAGCACTTCCTCGGCGTGGAGCAGACCCGCGAGCTGTTCAAGAAGGCCTTCGCCGGCGGCAACCGGCTCCGCTGGCGCCTGAACCACTCGCCGCTGTTCCTCGACTTCCTGGAGGGCAAGGTCGACTTCCAGTGCACGGCCTGGGCGATCCCGAACTACTCGCTCTTCGGCTGGCAGCGCCCCTGCTATCTGATGAGCGACGGCTACGTACCGACGTACCGTGAGCTGATCGAGAAGACCGACTGGAGCAAGTACGGCCGGGGCAAGGACGACCGGTGCGCCAACTGCATGGCGCACTGCGGGTACGAGCCGACCGCCGTGCTCGCCACGATGGGGTCACTGAAGGAGTCGCTGCGCGCCATGCGCGAGACGGTCTCCGGGAACAGGTGACGTCATGACGCTTTCAGGCCCCGTCTCGCTGGGCCTGCCCGAGCCGCCGGTCCGCCCGATAGCGGAGCGCCGCACCACGCGGCGCGTCCAGGTCGGACCGGTGGCCGTCGGGGGCGGCGCGCCGGTGTCGGTGCAGTCGATGACGACGACGCGTACGTCGGACATCGGGGCGACGCTTCAGCAGATCGCGGAGCTGACGGCGTCGGGGTGTCAGATCGTGCGGGTGGCGTGTCCGACGCAGGACGACGCGGACGCGCTGGCGACGATCGCGCGCAAGTCGCAGATTCCGGTGATCGCGGATATCCACTTCCAGCCGAAGTACGTGTTCGCGGCGATCGACGCGGGCTGTGCGGCGGTCCGGGTGAACCCGGGCAACATCAAGCAGTTCGACGACAAGGTGCGGGAGATCGCCAAGGCCGCGTCCGCCGCGGGCGTCCCGATCCGTATCGGTGTGAACGCCGGGTCGCTCGACAAGCGTCTGCTCGCCAAGTACGGGAAGGCGACGCCGGAGGCTCTGGTGGAGTCGGCGTTGTGGGAGGCCTCGCTCTTCGAGGAGCACGGTTTCCGGGACATCAAGATCTCGGTGAAGCACAACGACCCGGTGGTGATGGTCAACGCCTACCGGCAGCTGGCGGCGGCCTGTGACTATCCGCTGCACCTGGGCGTGACGGAGGCGGGTCCGGCGTTCCAGGGCACGATCAAGTCGGCGGTGGCGTTCGGTGCTCTGCTGTCGGAGGGGATCGGGGACACGATCCGGGTGTCGTTGTCGGCGCCTCCGGCGGAGGAGGTCAAGGTCGGCATCCAGATCCTGGAGTCGCTGAACCTGCGGCAGCGGCGGCTGGAGATCGTCTCGTGTCCGTCGTGCGGGCGTGCGCAGGTGGATGTGTACAAGCTGGCGGACGAGGTGACGGCGGGCCTTGAGGGCATGGAGGTGCCGCTGCGGGTGGCGGTGATGGGCTGTGTCGTCAACGGTCCGGGTGAGGCGCGGGAGGCCGATCTCGGGGTGGCGTCGGGCAATGGCAAGGGGCAGATCTTCGTGAAGGGCGAGGTCATCAAGACGGTGCCCGAGTCGAAGATCGTGGAGACGCTGATCGAGGAAGCGATGAAGATCGCCGCACAGATGGAGGCCTCCGGCGTCCCGTCCGGGGCGCCCGACGTCACGGTGAGCTGAGGACAACCAGTTAGGGGGCCTGAGCATGACCATCCTGGAGACCATCCGAGGGCCGCGCGACCTGAAGGCGCTGACCGAGTCCGAACTGGCCGAACTGGCCGAGGAGATCCGCGAGTTCCTGGTGCACGCGGTCGCGCGCACGGGCGGACACCTCGGGCCCAACCTGGGGGTGGTCGAGCTGACCATCGCCCTGCACCGGGTCTTCGAGTCACCCGTGGACCGCCTGGTGTGGGACACCGGCCACCAGAGCTACGTACACAAGCTCCTGACGGGCCGACAGGACTTCTCGAAGCTGCGCGGCAAGGGCGGCCTGTCCGGCTACCCCTCGCGCGAGGAGTCCGCGCACGACATCGTCGAGAACAGCCACGCGTCCACCGCGCTCGGCTGGGCCGACGGGCTCGCCAAGGCCCGCCGGGTCCTGGGGGAGCGGGGCCACGTCGTCGCCGTCATCGGCGACGGCGCGCTCACCGGCGGCATGGCCTGGGAGGCGCTCAACAACATCGCCGCCGCCAAGGACCAGCCGCTGATCATCGTCGTCAACGACAACGAGCGCTCCTACGCCCCCACCATCGGCGGCCTCGCCAACCACCTCGCGACCCTGCGCACCACCGACAGCTACGAGAAGGTCCTCGCCTGGGGCAAGGACGTCCTCCAGCACACCCCCGTGGTCGGCCGGACGCTGTACGAGTCCCTGCACGGCGCCAAGAAGGGCTTCAAGGACGCCTTCGCGCCCCAGGGGATGTTCGAGGACCTCGGCCTGAAGTACGTCGGGCCCATCGACGGGCACGACATCAAGGCCGTCGAGTCCGCGCTGCGCCGCGCGAAGCGCTTCCACGGCCCGGTCCTCATCCACTGCCTCACCGAGAAGGGCCGCGGCTACGAACCCGCGCTCGCCGACGAGGCCGACCGCTTCCACACCGTCGGCGTCATGGACCCCCTCACCTGCGAGCCGCTCACCCCGTCCAACGGCCCGTCCTGGACCTCCGTGTTCGGCGAGGAGATCGTGCGCATCGGGGCCGAGCGCGAGGACGTCGTGGCCCTCACGGCCGCCATGCTGCACCCCGTCGGGCTCACCGGGTTCGCGGCGGCCTACCCCGAGCGCGTCTGGGACGTCGGCATCGCCGAGCAGCACGCGGCCGTGGCCGCCGCCGGGCTCGCCACCGGTGGCCTGCACCCCGTGGTCGCCGTCTACGCCACCTTCCTCAACCGCGCCTTCGACCAGCTCCTGATGGACGTGGCGCTGCACCGGTGCGGCGTCACCTTCGTACTCGACCGGGCCGGGGTCACCGGTGCCGACGGCCCTTCGCACAACGGCATGTGGGACATGTCCGTGCTCCAGGTCGTGCCGGGCCTCAGGATCGCCGCGCCCCGCGACGCCGACCAGCTGCGCGCGCAGCTGCGCGAGGCCGTGAACGTCGACGACGCGCCGACCCTGCTGCGCTTCCCCAAGGAGTCGGTGGGGCCCGCGATCCCAGCCGTGGACCGGGTGGGCGCCATGGACGTACTGCGCCAGGATCCGGCCCCGGACGTCCTGCTCGTCGCCGTCGGCGTGATGGCGCCGGTGTGCCTCCAGGCCGCGGAACTCCTCGCCGAGCGGGGCATCGGCTGCACCGTGGTCGACCCGCGCTGGGTCAAGCCCGTCGACGCGGCCCTGCCGCCGCTGGCCGCGCGGCACCGGCTCGTCGCGGTCGTGGAGGACAACAGCCGCGCGGGCGGCGTCGGCTCGGCCGTGGCCCTCGCCCTCGAAGAGGCCGACGTGGACGTCCCCGTACGGCGCTTCGGCATTCCGGAGCAGTTCCTCGCGCACGCCAAGCGCGGCGAGGTCCTCGCCGACATCGGCCTCACCCCGGTCGAGGTCGCGGGACGCCTCAGCGCGACGATCGCCCGCCAGGACGCGGCGCGGTCCGGCGCACGGGAGACGGCCGGGACACCCGGCCCGCAGGAGGCCGGGGCACCCGGCCCGGAGACAGCCGGGACACCCGGCGAGGAGAACCGAGCATGACAAGCACCAGCAAGGAGTTCGACCTCGGCACACTGCTCGCCGAGCGCGGCGGCGAGCGGTACGAGCTGCACACCCGGCACCTCAACCACCAACTGCCGCGCATGCTGCACACCATCGGCTTCGACAAGGTCTACGAACGCGCGGAGGGCGCCTACTTCTGGGACGCCGAAGGCCACGACTACCTGGACATGCTCGCAGGGTTCGGCGTCATGGGCCTCGGCCGGCACCACCCCGTGGTCCGCAAGGCCCTGCACGACGTGCTCGACGCGTCCCTCGCCGACCTGACCCGCTTCGACTGCCAGCCGCTGCCCGGGCTCCTCGCCGAGCGGCTGCTCGCGCACAGCCCGTACCTGGACCGGGTCTTCTTCGGCAACAGCGGCACCGAGGCCGTCGAGACCGCCCTGAAGTTCGCCCGCTACGCCACCGGCAAGCCGCGGATCCTGTACTGCGCGCACGCCTTCCACGGCCTGACCACCGGCTCCCTGTCCGTGAACGGCGAGAGCGGCTTCCGCGACGGCTTCGCCCCGCTGCTGCCCGACACGGCCGTCCCGCTCGGCGACCTCGACGCGCTGCGCCGGGAGCTGAAGCGCGGCGACGTGGCCGCCCTGATCGTCGAGCCGGTCCAGGGCAAGGGCGTGCACGAGCCCCCGCCCGGCTATCTGCGCGCCGCCCAGGACCTCCTCCACCAGCACAAGGCGCTTCTGATCGCCGACGAGGTCCAGACCGGGCTCGGCAGGACCGGCGCCTTCTACGCCCACCAGCACGAGGAGGGCGTCGAGCCCGACCTGGTGTGCGTGGCCAAGGCGCTGTCCGGCGGCTACGTCCCGGTCGGCGCGACCCTCGGCAAGGACTGGATCTTCAAGAAGGTCTACTCGTCCATGGACCGGGTCCTGGTCCATTCCGCGAGCTTCGGGTCCAACGCGCAGGCCATGGCGGCCGGCCTCGCGGTCCTCGCCGTCATGGAGGACGAGGGGACCGTCGCGAACGCCCGCGAGACGGGGGAGCTGCTCAAGGCCCGGCTCGCGGCGCTCGTCGACAAGTACGAGCTGCTCAGCGACGTCCGCGGCCGCGGCCTGATGATCGGCGTCGAGTTCGGCAGGCCGCGGTCCCTGAAGCTGCGCAGCCGCTGGACGATGCTCCAGGCCGCGCGCAAGGGCCTGTTCGCGCAGATGGTGGTCGTGCCGCTGCTTCAGAAGCACCGGATCCTCACCCAGGTCTCCGGCGACCACCTGGAGGTCATCAAGCTCATCCCGCCGCTGATCATCGGCGAGAAGGAGGTCGACCGCTTCGTCGCGGCGTTCACCGACGTCATGGACGAGGCGCACGGCGGGGGCGGGCTGATCTGGGACTTCGGCAAGACACTGGTGAAGCAGGCGGTGGCGAACCGGTGAGGCCTCACCTCCGAGGCCTGTGCCTCTGAACCTCCGAGGCCTGCGCCTGGGAGGTCTTTGCCTCTGAGGCAACAAAATTGCCTCCTGGGTAAGGCTCTGGCTCAATCGACGGTATGAGCCCTGCCACCCCGGACGACGGTGAGGCGGCCGAGGAGCTGCCCGCCGTCGCCCCGCAACTGCGTGAGCTGCGCCGCCGTGCCGCGCTGACCCTGGAGGCCGCCGCGCGGGCGGCCGGGCTCTCGCCCGCGCACCTGTCCCGTCTGGAGACCGGCCGGCGCCAGCCGTCCCTGCCGATGCTGCTCGCCCTCGCCCGTACCTACGGTACGACGGTCTCCGAGCTGCTCGGCGAGGCCCCCGCCGACCGGGACGCCGTCGTACGCGCCCCGGACATGGAGCCCACCGCCGCCGGTGGCTGGACGTACTGGCAGGCGGGCTCCCCGGGCCGGGGCATGCAGGCGCTGCGCGTGCACGTGCCGCACGGCGCGCAGGGCGACATCGTGCGCGTGCACCCGGGCGAGGAGTGGCTCTACGTCCTCCAGGGCCGCCTTCGCCTGCGCCTCGGCGACACCTCGTACACCCTCGCGCCCGGAGACAGCGCGCACTTCGACTCGCTGACGCCGCACCGGATCGCCGCCGTGGACCCCGGCGGCGCCGACCTCCTGTTCGTCCACACCCTGTTGCAGAGCCCCGCCGCCGCGCTCTGCCTCGGCGGCCCTACCAAGGGAGACCGACATGACGGAATCTGAACCGCAGCGGCCCGCGCGCCGGATGTCCATGGAGGAGAAGTTCCCGCGCGCCCTGTGGGTGCGCCTCATCGTGTACGTCGCCGTGGGCCACCTGTTCGCGGGCTTCATCTATCTGCTGTTCGTCCTCGGCGGGCAGAACCAGTAGCGCCGCTCAGTCCAGGAGCCGCTCGCGCAGCCGCTCGCGGGTCACCGGCGCGAGGCCGAGGCCCTCGGTGAGGTAGGTGTCGGTGTCGCCCCAGGTCTGCTCGATGGTGGCGAAGGCCGCCGCCAGATACTCGGCGCGGGCGTCGAAGAGCGGGCTGAGCAGTTCCATGACCTCGGCCGACATGGCGTCCGGCGAGCTGCCGCTGCGGTGCACCTTGTAGCGGCGGTGCGACGCGTTCGACTCCAGGTAGTCCGCCTCGATCGCCTCGCGCTCCACGCCGACGGCGAGCAGCGTGACGGCGATCGACAGACCCGCCCGGTCCTTGCCCGCCGCGCAGTGCATCAGCGCGGGCACGCTGTCCTCGGCGAGCGCGTGCAGCACCCGGCCGTGCTCGGCCGTGCGCTCCCGGATGATCGTGCGGTACGAGGACGCCATGCGCTCGGCGGCCTTGCCGTCCGACAGGGCCGTGCGCAGCTGGTCCAGGTCGCCGTCGCGCACCATCTTCCAGAACGCGGCGCCGTCGGCGGGGTCGGTCAGCGGCAGATTCACGTTGCGCACGCCCGGCAGCTCCACGTCCGGGCCCTCCAGGCGCTGGTCCGCGGCGTTGCGGAAGTCGAAGACCGTGTGCAGGCCGAGCGAGGAGAGGAACACGGCGTCGGCGGCGGTGGCGTGCGCGAGGTGCCCGCTGCGGAAGAGGACGCCGTGGCGGACCCGGCGGCCGTCGACGGTCGGAAGCCCGCCCACATCACGGAAGTTGCGCACACCGGCGAGTTCGGGTTCGGTCGACGGAACCTGCTGGGTCACGGGCTCTCCTCTGGGTCGGGGTGGATCGGGGTGGATCGGGCCTTGTCGGCGCCGGTCGGACCGGCCGGGACCGGGGCACCGCGCGGCTCGCCGCGGTGTGCCGTCGACGGCCGGTGGTCGCGCCTTCGACGATACGACACGGGTTCCTGAGGCAATCAGTCGTGGCGGAGCGCGCACGGGCGTTGCCCCGGTGGTCGTGCGGGCTCGAAGATGTGCGTACGCCCGCGCGGCTGTTGAGATCTGTCAGAGGACCTGTGGGGGTTTGATGATCGAGGTCGGCGAGGACGGTCGTACGTGGCTCCTCTCGGGGCCCACCAGCAGCTACGCACTCCACCTCACCGACCGCGACGAGCTGTTGCACCTGCACTGGGGCCCGCGGATCGCCCTGCCCGACGCCGAGGCCCTGGCCGCCGCGCCGCTGCCGCCCGAGCGGCCCTTCGAGGCCCGCGTCGACGGGCACGAGGAGTATCCCGTCGAGGGCGGCCCCCGCTTCGCGCGGCCCGCGCTGTCGGTGCGCGGCGGCGGCGTGCGGGGCACGGAGTGGCGGTTCAAGAGCGCCTGGCACGACGAGGACGAGCTGCAACTGAACTTCACCGACCCGCTGCACCACCTGGCGGTCCTGCTCGACTACCGGCTGCGCGGCGACGTGGTCGAGCGGTACGCGATCGTCCAGCACGAAGGCCCCGCCGGGTCACCGGAGGTGGAGGTGCTGCGCGCCGACTCCGCCACCTGGACGCTGCCGCGCCGCGAGCACTGGCGCCTGTCCCAGCTGCACGGGCGCTGGGCCGCCGAGTCGCGCCTGGTGCGCTCGGGCCTCACGTACGGGGAGCGGGTCATCGGCAGCCGCCGCGGGCACACCGGCCACCAGCACCTGCCCTGGGTGGCGCTCGACGCCGACGGCGCCACCGAGGAGCACGGCGAGGTCTACGGCTGCGCGCTCGCCTGGTCCGGCTCGTGGCGCGTCGCGGTGCACCGGCTCCCGGACGGCGCGGTGCAGATCACGGGCGGCTGTGGCCACGACGACTCCGGGCAGCAGGTCCTCGAACCCGGTACGGCGCTCGTCACGCCCGTGTTCGCGGGCCTGTGGAGCGACGGCGGCTTCGGCGGGGCGAGCCGCGCCTGGCACGCCTACCAGCGCGCGCACGTCGTCCCGGACGCGGGCGCGGTGCGGCCCGTGCTCTACAACTCCTGGGAGGCCACCGGGTTCGACATCTCCGAAGGGCAGCAGCGCGACCTCGCCGGGCGGGCCGCGGAGCTGGGCGTCGAGCTGTTCGTCGTCGACGACGCCTGGTTCGGCCGGCGGGTCTGCGACCGGGCCGGGCTCGGCGACTGGACGCCGAACCCGGAGCGGTTCCCGGAGGGTCTGAAGCCGCTCGCGGACCATGTGCACGACCTGGGCATGCGGTTCGGGATCTGGGTGGAGCCGGAGATGGTGAACGCGGACAGCGACCTGTACCGCGCGCACCCCGACTGGGTGCAGCACCACCCGGGCCGCAGCCGTACGGAGTTCCGCAACCAGCTCGTCCTCAACATCGCGCGCGAGGACGTGCGGGAGTACCTGTGGGAGCAGCTGGACGGGCTCCTGTCCGGCGCCCCGATCGACTATGTGAAGTGGGACTTCAACCGCTGCTTCACGGACCCCGGCTGGCCCGGCGAGCCTCATCCGGAGCGCCTGTGGTCCGCTCATGTGCACGCTCTCTACGGCCTCATCGACCGGCTCCGGGCCGCGCACCCGTCGGTCGCCTTCGAGTCCTGCTCGGGCGGCGGCGGCCGGGTCGACCTCGGCATCCTGGCCCGTACGGACCAGGTGTGGACCTCGGACAACACCGACCCTGCGGACCGCCTCACCATCCAGCACGGGTTCAGTCAGGTGCACCCCGCGCGCGTGATGGCGGCCTGGGTCACCGACAGCCCCAACACCCAGCTCAACGGGCGGGTCAGCCCGCTGCGGTTCCGGTTCGTCAGCGCCATGGCCGGGGTGCTCGGCATCGGCGGCGACCTCGCGCGGTGGAGCGAGGCGGAGCTGGCCGAGGCGCGCCGCTGGGTGGAGCTGTACAAGGAGATCAGGCCCGTCGTGCAGCTCGGCGAGCTGCACCGCCTGCGGGCGCCCGGCGAGGGGCTCAGCGCGGTGCAGTACGTACGGGGCGACGACGCCGTCGTGCTCGCCTGGCTGCGGGCGCAGGCCTACGGCGAGGAGCCCGCCCCGGTGCGCCTGCGGGCACTCGACCCCGCGGCGGCGTACGTGTGCCGGGACACCGGCGCGGTGCACCGGGGCGCGGTCCTGCTGCACCACGGCCTGCGCACCGGCCTCAGCGGGGACCTGGACGCGGCGGTCTTCCGGCTGCGGCGGGCCCCGGCAGCCACACCGGTGTCCTAGGGTCTGTCCGATGGGTCGGCGCGGCGTCGCGACGCCTGGCACGCACGCTCGCCGCGTTGCCGAAATGCCCTAGTAGCTCCGCTACGAGGACATCCCGGCGCCTTGCGATCGCACGCACCAGACGCCGCTCCTTGCTCCACGCCGACCCACCGGACAGGCCCTAGGCCTGGGTATTCCGGGTTGGCGCAATCTTGACCAATGGCTTATCTCACGCCACGTCAACCCCATATTACGGTGGCGTAGGTCACTTGACGGAAGGAAAGATGGGGCGATGTGACAGCAGAGTCGACACCCTTCGTCAAGAACGTACCCACAGAGACCATCACCTCCTACGCAGCGGTCGGCGACAGCTTCACCGAGGGCGTGGGGGACCCCGGGCCCGACGGAACCTTCGTCGGCTGGGCCGACCGGCTGGCCGTCCTGCTCGACGACCTGGTACCGGAGCACACGTTCCGCTACGCGAACCTGGCGGTGCGCGGCAAGCTGCTCGACCAGATCGTCGCGGACCAGGTACCGCGGGCCAAAAAGCTGGCCCCGGACCTGGTGACGTTCGCCGCCGGCGGCAACGACATCATCCGCCCCGGCACCGACCCGGACGACGTGGCCGAGCGCTTCGAGCGGGCCGTCGCCGACCTCTCGTCGGCCGTCGGCACCGTCGTGGTGACCACCGGCTTCGACACCCGCGGCGTGGCCCTCCTCAAGCATCTGCGCGGCAAGATCGCCACGTACAACGGCCACGTCCGCGCGGTCGCCGACCGCTACGGCTGCCCGGTGCTCGACCTGTGGTCGCTGAAGACCGTGCAGGACCGACGGGCCTGGGACACCGACCGCCTGCACCTGTCGCCCGACGGCCACACGCGCGTGGCGCTGCGCGCGGCCCAGGTGCTCGGCATCCCCGTGCCTGCCGACCCGGACCAGGCGTGGCCGCCGCTGCCGCCGCGCGGCACCCTGGAGGAGCGCCGCGACGACATCCACTGGGCCCGCGAGCACCTGGTCCCGTGGATCGGCAGGCGGCTGCGCGGCGAGTCCTCGGGCGACCACGTGGCGGCGAAGCGGCCCGACCTGATGCCGCTCTAGGCACCCGCCCGGTCCGCGCGGGGGTGGACCGGGCGGGTGACAGGGCGGGAGTGGCGTCCTCGCGCGCGCGTGCGCGCGTGCTGGGATGGCGGCCGGCCGTCCCCCGCGCGGGACGCGGGCCGCCCGCACGGGGCGGACGACCGGCACACCGTAAGGACTCCCGCCCATGCCGCCACGCCCGTACACGTCCGTACGTCCGCTCGCCACCGTCCTGCTCGCGCTCGCCGCGCTGGGGCTCGGCGCCGTGCCCGCCGGGGCCGTCGCGCCGTCCGCCGAGACGCCCGCCGCCGCGGCCGCGCACAACCCCGCCACCGTGACGGTGACCGGCACCGGCTCCGCCAGCGCGGCGCCGGACCTGGCCGTCGTCACCCTGGGCGTCGAGGTGACCGCGCCGACGGCCAAGAAGGCCCTCGCCGCGCAGAACACCGCGGCGCGGGCACTGCTCACCGCCGTGCGCGCGCAGGGCGTCGCCGAGCGCGACACCCGGACGGAAGGCCTGTCGCTGTCCGGCGTGTACAAGGACGAGGACGGCGCGTCCAAGCTGACGGGGTACCGGGCCGCCCAGACGATCTCGCTCACCGTGCGCGACCTCGCGGCGACCGGCCGGGTCCTCCAGGCCGCGATGGACGCCGCCGGTGACGCCGGCCGTGTCCACGGCGTGGCCTTCGACGTCGCCGACAAGCGGGAGCTGCGGGCCGAGGCCCGCGCGGCCGCCCACGAGGACGCGCGCACCAAGGCGGAGCAGTACGCGCACCTGAGCGGGCGCCCCCTCGGCCGCCTGGTCTCGATCAGCGAGAGCGACGGCGGCGGCCCGCGGCCCCTCGCGGTGCCCGTGGAGGCCGTCACCAAGGACCAGGGCGTCCCGGTCGCGCCCGGCGACATCGAGGACCAGGTGACGCTCGTCGCGGTGTACGAGCTGGGCTAGGCCCCCCGCACGGTCTCCACGGACAGGCCCAGCTCCCGGGCCAGCGCCTCCTCCGTCCAGGCGCGGGCACGGGCCCGGGAGACCGCGCCGTACGCCGTGAGCTGCACGGCGAGGCCGTCGAGGAACGCCGTCAGGCGCAGGGCCGCGCCCGCCGGGTCCGGGCAGCGGAACTCGCCCGCCGCCGTGCCCTCCGCGACGACCTCGGTGAGCGCCGCCTTCCAGCGCTGGTCGAGGTCGCGCGTCACCTCCCGCAGGACGGGCTCGCGCCCGGCCGCGGCCCAGCCCTCGATCCACAGCCGCCAGCCCTTGGCCTGACCCGTCGGCGCGTACCAGCGCACGGCCGCCCGCAGCCGGCGCAGCGCCGACGTGCGGCGGCGCAGCAGCTTGTCGAGGCGGGCGAGGTCGCTCTCGGCGGCGTGCGCGAACGCGGCGGCGACCAGCTCGTCCTTGGTGGAGAAGTGGTACAGCACGAGCGCGTTGCTCACCCCGAGCGCGGCCGCGACGTCGGCGATGCGCACGGCCGCCACGCCGCGCTCCTCGATCTGCTCCACGGTGGCGGCCAGCAGCTCCGCCCGCCGCTCCGCCACGCTCAGCCGTACTCTCACCACGTGCCGCACCCTACCCAGCGGGTCGCGGCGGCCCCTCGGCGCACCATGGCGGGCGCCCCCCCGTGCGCCCGGTGCGGCACGGCCGCCCGCGCGGGTCACAGGGTGCCGTGCTCCCTGCCCGCGGGTGCCTCCCGCAGGTCGCAGAACTCCTTGAAGCCCTGACTGGTGAGCCCCATCGCGGAGTTGAAGCGCGAGCGCAGGTTCTCCACGGCCACGATCATCGTCAGCTCGACGAACGCGGCCTCGCCGAGCCGCCGCAGCAGCCGCTCGGCCAGCTCGTCGTCGACCTCCGGCGGGGTCGCCGTCATCGTCTCCGCGTACGCCATGACGTCGCGCTCCAGGTCCGTGTACGCGTCGCTCTCGCGCCACAGCGGCACGTCGTGCAGCTTGCGCGGGTCCATGCCGAGCTTGTGGCCCTCCCAGTAGCCGAAGTCCATGCACCAGGAGCAGCCGATCGAGGCCGCCGACGCCATCACCGCCAGCTCCTTCAGGCCCGCGTCCAGCTTGTTCCACTTGGCCACGGACTGCTCGAAGCGGAGGTACGACCACAGGGCGCGGCGGTGGTGGGACATCGCCTTGCCCGGGTCCAGGACCTTGCCGTAGGCGCGCTTCGAGTACCACTCGACCATCCGGAAGAAGAGGGTGCGGGGCGGGGTGAGCGAGATGCGGGCCATGGGAGCCACCTCCACGTCGTACGCGGCGTCCTTCGCCGTTGTGCCGATGCGACGGACCGGGGGCGCGGGAATGTGACATCGGGGCGGCGAGCGGACCCGTGCGGCCCGTGCGACCGGCCCCGGCGGTCGTTGTCGGTGGGGGCGCACATAATGGGGAGGCCTGAGCAGCCCTGTTTCTGGAGGTGCGCCGTGTCCCGGTCCCTGAGCCCCATGCTCCGCTCCCTGCGGACGCCCGCGTTCGGCGCGGATCCGGCCGGCGACCGGCTCGCGCGCATCCGCAGATCGCCGAATTTCGCGAACGGCTCGTTCCAGAACCCGGTGGGGGCGCGCACCCGGCCCTCCGGCTCCGCCCTGGAGTTCGCCAAGGTCTACTTCCGCCGCGAGGAGCGGTCCCGGCGGGCCCCGGCGGGCCATGTGCCGGTGCACTCCACGACCCTCGCGGACCTCGCCCGGCCCCCGGCGAGCGGGCTCAGGCTCACCTGGATGGGGCACTCCACCGTCCTCGCGGAGATCGACGGGCGCCGGGTGCTCTTCGACCCCGTGTGGGGCGAGCGCTGCTCGCCGTTCGCCTTCGCCGGGCCCAAGCGCCTGCACCCGGCGCCGCTGCCGCTGACGGCGCTCGGCCCGGTCGACGCGGTCGTCATCTCGCACGACCACTACGACCACCTGGATCTGCCCAGCATCAAGACCCTCGCGGGCACCGACACGGTGTTCGTGGTGCCCCTCGGCGTCGGCGCGCACCTGGAGCACTGGGGCGTGCCCGCGGACCGGCTCCGCGAGCTGGACTGGCACGAGTCCACGGACGTCGCGGGCCTGACCCTGACGGCGACCCCCGCCCGGCACTTCTGCGGCCGTGGCCTGCGCAACCAGCAGCACATGCTGTGGGCGTCCTGGAGCGTCGCGGGCCCCGAGCACCGCGTCTTCCACAGCGGCGACACCGGCTACTTCCCGGGCTTCGCGGACATCGGCGCCGCCCACGGCCCCTTCGACGCCACGATGATCCAGATCGGGGCGTACTCGGAGTTCTGGCCGGACATCCACATGCGGCCCGAGGAAGGCGTGCGGGCCCACCTGGACCTCCAGGGCGGGCGGCCGCACGGCGTGCTGCTCCCGATCCACTGGGGCACGTTCAACCTCGCGCCGCACGCCTGGTCGGAGCCCGGTGAGGGCACGCTCGCCGCCGCGCGCGCCGCGGGCGCCCCGGTGGCGCTGCCCATCCCCGGCGAGCCGTTCGAGCCGGGGACCGACACGATGCCCGACACCCCGTGGTGGCGCGCGGTCGCCGTCACGCCGACCGGCGGCTGGAGCGACCACGGGCCGGGCCCCGCGCTCGACGCGGCGGACCCCGAGGCCGCGCCCGTCGGCTGACACCGGGGCGCGAGGCTCCGAGCGGGCCGGAAGGGGGGCTCAGGGGGGCTTGAAGGGGCTCAAGGGAGCCGCCGCCCCGGCCCCGCACGCCCCTGGGGAACGGGCGTCCGCCGCACACCCTGTGCGGCGCACACAGCCGCGCTCGCGCTGACGTGCGACACATTTCGTCCTCTCGTACGACGCGTCATACCAGAGCGGGACGCTGCTCGCCGGACTTTGTCAACTGCCCACCGCACGTGATGTCCCGGCGACTACCGTGTGTGGCCGTCGGGCGACGCAGGGATGACATCACGGCCTGCCGGCCGGCACCGCGATGCCATCGACGAGGGGCCGCAGCGGAATGCCGCGGCACGCGTCGCTACGTACCGAGGACGCTGATGTCTCACCTTCGCGCACCGGCAGCACGCGCAGACCGCCGTGAGGGCGGACGGCACGGACGCTCCGGGAGCCGCGCCGCGCCGCCGCCGCCCGAGACGCGCATACGGCTCCAGCTGATGCGCATCGCCGTACTGCCCGCCGTCGCCGTGGGCCTGTGCGGCTGCGCCGCCGTGCTCTTCATGATCCGCGCCGCCGGGGCGCGGCCCCAGCCGCCGCTGCTCGCCCTGCTCGGCGCGGCGGCCGGGCTCGGCGTCCTCGGCGTCGTCATCGCCGCGCTGGCCGCCGACCGGGCCGCGCGGTCCCTGCGCGACCGCGTCGTCGCGCTGCGCCGCGCCACCGCGCGCGACCAGGCCGACCTGCGCGAACTCGTCGAGCGGCTGCGCCACGGCGACACCCCCGCGGTGCGCGAGCCCGGCGCGCGTCCGGCACCGGCCAAGGACGAGTTCGGCCAGCTCGCCGACGAGCTGGCCCGCGCCCACGAGGGCGCCCTCACCGCCGTCGTACAGGCGTCCAGGCTGTCCGGCCGGGCGGGCAACGAGCAGAAGGTCGAGGTCTTCGTGAACCTCGCCCGGCGCCTCCAGTCGCTCGTGCACCGCGAGATCTCGCTCCTGGACGAGCTGGAGAACACCGTCGAGGACCCCGAGCTGCTCAAGGGCCTCTTCCACATCGACCACCTGGCCACCCGCATCCGGCGGCACGCGGAGAACCTCGCCGTGCTCGGCGGCGCCGTCTCGCGCCGCCAGTGGAGCAGGCCCGTGACCATGACGGAGGTGCTCCGCTCGTCCATCGCCGAGGTCGAGCAGTACTCGCGGGTCAAGCTGGTGCCGCCCGTCGACGGCACCCTGCGCGGCCACGCCGTCGCCGACGTCATCCACCTGCTCGCCGAACTCGTCGAGAACGCCACGGTGTTCTCCGCGCCGCACACCCAAGTCCTGCTGCGCGCGGGCCGGGTGACGGCCGGCCTCGCCGTCGAGGTCGAGGACCGCGGCCTCGGCATGCCCGTCGCCGAGCAGACCCGGATGAACCAACTCCTCGCCGACCCCGACCAGGTCAACGTCGCGAACCTCCTCCAGGACGGCCGCATCGGCCTGTTCGTGGTCGCCGCCCTCGCCCGCCGCCACGGCATCGCGGTGCGCCTCCAGACCAACATCTACGGCGGCGTCCAGGCCGTCCTCATCCTGCCCCAGGGGCTCCTCGGCGCCGAGCAGGACGCCCCGTCCGCCCCCCGCGGCGCCACCTCCGCCGCATCGCCGGCCCCCCACCCCGCCCCCGAGGACCCGCGCGAACCGGCCCCCGCGGCCACCCCGCACCCGACCGCCCCGTACCACGAGCAGCCGGCCCACCCGCCGTACCGGAACGGCACCACCGCCCCCCAGGGCCCGCAGTCCACCCCGGCCCCCGCACGCCACGCCGCGAACGCGGCCGGCCCCACCCCGGCCGCCCCGCCCAGCCCGCTGCCTGTCCGCGGCCCGCGCGGCGACCGGCCCACCCCCGCCGAAGCCCTGCCCGGCATCCGCCCCGAGGACCGGAGCGTCACCGCCGAGCACACCGCGACCCCGCCCGTGCCCCGCAACGGCGCCGTGCGCGGCCGGGTCGGCAAGCCCCAGCTGCCCCGCCGCCGCGCCCAGGAGCACCTCGCGCCGCAGCTGCGCGACGCCCGCGCCCCGCGCGCGGCGGACGACCAGCTCGTCAGCCACGACCCGGGCCTGATGGCCGCCTTCCAGCGCGGCATCGGCCTCGCCCAGGCGGCCCAGGCGCGCGACGCCCTGCCCGACCACGAAGTCAGCGTGCCCCAAGGCCACGGCGACAGAGCCGGCCGCACCGGCCCCACGGGCCGGAGCGACCAGGGCGGCTGACCCGCACCACCCCCCACCCCGTCTGCCCCGCGGACTTCGAGAACCTCTCGGACCCGTACTTTCCAAGGAGTCGATCCACCATGGCGAGCGATGTGCCGACCGGCCAGGTATCCGATCTCGACTGGCTGATGAGCGGCCTCGTCCAGCGCGTGCCGCACACCCACAGCGCCGTCCTGCTCTCCTGCGACGGACTCGTGAAGTCGGTCCATGGCCTCGACCCGGACAGCGCCGACCACATGGCCGCACTCGCCTCAGGGCTCTACTCGCTCGGGCGCAGCGCGGGCGTCCGCTTCGGCGACGGGGGCGATGTGCGTCAGGTGGTGGTGGAGCTGGACTCCACCCTGCTCTTCGTGTCCACCGCGGGATCCGGCACCTGTCTCGCCGTGCTCGCCGGGCGCGAGGCGGACGCGGCGGTGCTCGGGTACGAGATGGCGATGCTGGTCAAGAGCGTGCGCCCGTACCTGGTCACAGCGCCGCGGCAGCCCGCCGGTGAGCCCGCGTCGATGAGGCGCTGAGCGTGGGGGCCCCGCACGACGGGCCATGGCTCGACGACGCCGCAGGGCGGCTCATCCGCCCGTACACGGTCAGCAACGGACGCACCAGACCGACCACGCGGCTCGACCTGCTGTCCCAGGTGAGGACGACCGGCACCACCCCCGCCGGCTACCTGGGCCCGGAGCACGCCCTCGCCCTCGGCATGTGCGAGGCACCCACGTCGGTGGCGGAGATCGCCGCCCAGCTGAAGCTGCCCGTGGCGGTGACCAAGGTGCTCCTGTCCGACCTCGTCGACTGCGGGGCGATCACCACCAGAGCCCCGGACTTCTACCACAACCCGACCGACCGGTCCCTGTTGGAGGCAGTGCTCGATGGACTACGACGACAGCTCTGACGCCTTCCCCACCGCGCTGAAGATCCTCGTGGCGGGCGGGTTCGGGGTCGGCAAGACGACCTTCGTGGGCGCGGTCAGCGAGATCGCGCCGCTGAGTACGGAGGAACTGCTCACGACGGTCAGCGAAGCCACCGACGACCTGTCGGGCGTGGAGAACAAGACCACGACGACCGTCGCCATGGACTTCGGCCGGATCACACTCGACCCCGAACACGTCCTGTACCTGTTCGGCACCCCCGGACAGGAACGGTTCTGGTTCATGTGGGACGAGCTGTCCGAAGGCGCGCTCGGCGCGGTGGTGCTGGCCGACACCCGGCGCCTGGAGGACTGCTTCGCCGCCGTCGACTTCTTCGAGCAGCGCGGCATGGGATTCATCGTCGCCGTCAACGAGTTCGACGGCGCCTACCGCTACGAGCCCGAAGAGGTCCGCACCGCCATCGACCTGGACCCGCAGGTGCCGGTCGTGCGCTGTGACGCGCGGATCTCCAGCTCCGGCATCCAGACGCTCCTCACGCTCGTCCGCCACCTGCTCGCCCACGCCCCCGCCACGCCCACGTCGGGAGCCCACACATGACCCATGGAGCACGCACATGATGTACGAAGCGACCGGCCGCCTGCTGGTGACCCCGGTGGACAAGGAGGCGCCGGCCCGGGTGCGCAGGCTGCGGGACCTCGACCTCGGCGAGCGGCCCGAGCCCGGGCTCGACGCGTTCGCCGACCGGCTCGCGCGGATCATGGACGCGCCGTACGCCATGGTCAACTTCATCGACGAGGAACGGCAGTTCTTCGCCGGACTGCACCGGGCCGAGTGCGCGCCCCCCGAGCCGGGCACGCTCGGCCTCGGGGTCACCGAGGAGGCGGAGGAGCCCGGGGTGACGGCGCAGCCGTTCGCCGAGCGCCACCTGACGCGCGACCGCGGCTACTGCCCGCACGTGGTGGTGCGGGGCAAGGCGCTGGTCCTGGAGGACGTCCGCGACTATCCCCGGTTCGCGGGCAACCCGGTCGTCGACGAGTTCGGGGTCCGGTCCTACCTGGGCGCGCCCCTGGTCGACCGGACCGGGATCGCGCTCGGCACGGTGTGTGTGGTGGACGTGCGGCCCCGGCCCTGGGGGCGGACCGGGCTCGACACCATCAAGTCGATGGCGGCCGAGCTGACGGACCGGATCCACCTGCGCGAGGCCGAGGGGGAGCCGGGCTCGCTCCTGTGACGCCCCCGGGAGCCAGGCCCCAAGCACGGCTCAAGTCGTCCTCCAGGAAGGCGCGTTGACGACGCGTCGCCCTCCAGAAAGGTACGTTGACGATACAGGGACATGGTCATACGGTGCGAGGCCCCTGACGGAGCCCGCCCCGCCGCCCACGCGGGGCCCCACCGAAAGGCCCACCGCATGACCGACCTCCGCCTCGGCGTCCTCGGCTACGGACTGCGCGGCTCGCTCGCCCGCGCCGCCCACCGCCCCGGCGCGGGCGCCCGCGTCACCGCGCTCGCCGACCCCGACGCGGCCGCGCGGACCCGCGCGGACCAGGACTTCCCCGGCCTTCGCACGACCGCGGACCCGCGTGAGGTCGTCACGGACCCGGACGTGGACGCCGTGCTCGTCCTCACGCCCGACCACACCCACGAGCCCCTCACCCGCGCGGCGCTGCACGCGGGCAAGCCCGTCTTCGTCGAGAAGCCCCTGGACGTCAGCGTCGAGGCGAGCGACGCGATCCTGCGGACCGCGTACGAGACCGGCACACGCCTGTACGTAGGACACAACATGCGCCACATGCCGGTCGTGCGCCTGATGCGGGACATCGTCGCGCGCGGGGAGATCGGGACCGTCAAGACCGTCTGGGTCCGGCACTTCGTGGGCTACGGAGGCGACTGGTACTTCAAGGACTGGCACGCAGAACGGCGGTACACCACCGGCCTGTTGCTCCAGAAGGCCGCCCACGATTTCGACGTCGTGCACTGGATCGCGGGCGGCTTCACCCGGCACGTACAGGCGCTCGGCGACCTCATGGTCTACGGCGACATCCCGCACCGCCGCGCGCCCGGCGAGCCCAAGCCCGACGGCGGGCCCGTCCTGGACGGCCCCTGGCCGCCGCGCGCCCAGCGGGACCTGAACCCGGTGATCGACGTGGAGGACGTGTCCCTGGTCAATCTGCGCCTCGACAACGGCGTGCTCGCCGCCTACCAGCAGTGCCACTTCACCCCCGACTACTGGCGCAACTACACCGTCATCGGCGACGCGGGCCGCCTGGAGAACTTCGGCGACGGCCCCGGCGGCGTGGTCCGGGTGTGGAACGGCGGGCGCTCGCTCCACCGGGGCGAGGGCGACGCCGAGTACCCGATCGGGGGCTTCGCCGACGAGGCCGGGCACGGCGGCGCCGACCCGCTGATCGTCGACGAGTTCCTGCGCTTCGCCCGTGAGGGCGGGTGCACCGACACCTCGCCGGTCGCCGCGCGCATGGCCGTCGCCGCGGGCGTCGGGGCGACGCGGTCGCTGCGGGACGGCGGCGGCCCGCGGGAGGTGCCGCCGCTCGACGACGAGCTGATCGCGTACTTCGAACGGGGGCAGACGCGCTGACCGGGACGCGGGCCTCGGACGGGCCGAGGGCCCGGTGCGCCTGGGGTCTGAAGGAAAGCTGCGGCGGTGGTTAAGAAATCCTCGATGGACCGGCGCCGTGACGTACGGAAGATTGCTGTGCGGATGTGGCCGGTGGGATGCCGGTCACTCACCTTCCCTAGGTCACGACAGGAGCCGTCGCGTGAAGGCGCTGGTCAAGGAGAAAGCGGAGCCCGGGCTCCGCCTCATGGAGGTACCGGAGCCGGTCATCGGGCCCGGTGACGTCCTGATCAAGGTGCTGCGCACCGGCATCTGCGGGACCGACCTGCACATCCGGGCCTGGGACGGCTGGGCGCAGCAGGCGATCTCGGCTCCGCTGATCGTCGGGCACGAGTTCGTCGGCGAGGTCGTCGAGACCGGCAGGGACGTGGCGGATGTCAAGACCGGCGACCTGGTCAGCGGCGAGGGCCACCTGGTGTGCGGCAAGTGCCGCAACTGTCTGGCCGGGCGGCGCCACCTGTGCCGGGCCACGGTCGGACTCGGCGTGGGGCGCGACGGCGCGTTCGCGGAGTACGTGGCGCTGCCCGCGAGCAACGTCTGGGTGCACCGGGTCCCGGTCGACCTCGACATAGCGGCGATCTTCGACCCGTTCGGCAACGCCGTGCACACCGCGCTGTCCTTCCCGCTGGTCGGCGAGGACGTGCTGATCACCGGGGCCGGGCCGATCGGCCTGATGGCCGCCGCCGTCGCCCGCCACGCGGGCGCCCGCAACGTCGTCGTGACCGACGTCAGCGAGGAGCGCCTGGTCCTCGCCCGCAAGGTCGGCGTCAGCCTCGCCCTCAACGTCGCCGACGCGACCATCGCCGACGGCCAGCGCGAGCTGGGCCTGCGCGAGGGCTTCGACGTGGGCCTGGAGATGTCGGGCAACCCGCGCGCGATGCGCGACATGGTCGCCAACATGACCCACGGCGGCAAGATCGCCATGCTGGGCCTGCCGGCCGAGGAGTTCGCGGTCGACTGGGCGCGGATCGTCACCTCCATGATCACGATCAAGGGCATCTACGGCCGCGAGATGTTCGAGACGTGGTACGCGATGTCCGTGCTCCTCGAAGGGGGCCTCGACCTCACGCCCGTCATCACCGGCCGGTACGGCCACCGCGACTTCCAGGAGGCCTTCGACGACGCGGCGAGCGGCCGCGGCGGCAAGGTCATCCTCGACTGGACCTCCTGACCCGGGCGACCCTCCGCCCGCGGCGACCGCCCGCCCCGGGCCCTGCCCTCCGCCCTCCTTCCTCCGAACTCCCGAAGGACTCCTCGATGTTCGACTCCGTACGCGACGACCTCGCCGCCACCCTCGACGAGATCCGCGCCGCAGGCCTGCACAAGCCCGAGCGGGTCATCGGCTCCCCGCAGTCGGCGACCGTCGCCGTCACCGCCGGGGGTCGCCCCGGAGAGGTGCTGAACTTCTGTGCGAATAACTACCTCGGCCTCGCCGACCACCCCGAGGTGATCGCCGCCGCCCACGAGGCGCTCGACCGCTGGGGCTACGGCATGGCGTCCGTACGCTTCATCTGCGGCACCCAGGAGGTCCACAAGGAGCTGGAGGCACGCCTGTCCGCGTTCCTCGGCCAGGAGGACACGATCCTGTACTCCTCCTGCTTCGACGCCAACGGCGGTGTCTTCGAGACCCTCCTCGGGGCTGAGGACGCGGTGATCTCCGACGCCCTCAACCACGCCTCGATCATCGACGGCATCCGGCTCTCCAAGGCCCGCCGCTTCCGCTACGCCAACCGCGACATGGCCGACCTGGAGAAGCAGCTCAAGGAGGCCACGGAGGGCGGCGCCCGGCGCAAGCTGATCGTCACCGACGGCGTCTTCTCCATGGACGGCTACGTCGCCCCGCTCGCGGACATCTGCGACCTCGCCGAGCGGTACGACGCCATGGTCATGGTCGACGACTCGCACGCCGTCGGCTTCGTGGGCCCCGGCGGCCGGGGCACCCCCGAGCTGCACGGCGTCATGGACCGCGTCGACATCATCACGGGCACCCTCGGCAAGGCCCTCGGCGGCGCCTCCGGCGGCTACGTCGCAGCCCGCACCGAGATCGTCGCGCTGCTGCGCCAGCGCTCGCGCCCCTACCTGTTCTCCAACACGCTCGCGCCGGTGATCGCCGCGGCCTCGCTGAAGGTCCTCGACCTCCTTGAGGCAGCCGGTGACCTGCGCGAACGCCTGGCGGCGAACACACAGCTCTTCCGCTCGCGGATGACCGCCGAGGGCTTCGACGTGCTGCCCGGCGACCACGCCATCGCGCCCGTCATGATCGGCGACGCGGCGAAGGCGGGGCGCATGGCCGAGCTGCTCCTGGAGCGCGGCGTGTACGTCATCGGCTTCTCCTACCCGGTGGTGCCGCAGGGCCAGGCCCGGATCCGGGTGCAGCTGTCCGCGGCGCACTCGACGGCCGACGTGGACCGGGCCGTCGACGCGTTCGTCGCTGCGCGCGCTGAACTGGAGTCGGCCGGGGTCTAGCGACCCCGGGGCCCGGGCGGGTGGGGTTGTACTCCCGCCCGCCCCTCCGTCGCGCTGCGCGCTCGTCCTCAAACGCCGGACGGGCTTGCTGGTTGCGCACGTGCGTACGTCGTCACGGGACGGATGTGGTGCGGGGCGGCACGCGGGCGGTGGGTGGGAGAATCGGGGGCATGATCGAAGCCCGGCGGTTGCACATCCTGCGTGCGGTGGCCGACCACGGCACCGTCACCGCCGCGGCCGCCGCCCTCTACCTCACCCCGTCCGCCGTGTCCCAGCAGCTCACCGCGCTGGAGCAGGAGACGGGGCACCGGCTCGTGGACCGCTCGGCCCGGGGGGTCCGGCTCACGGCCGCGGGCGAGATCCTGCTCACGCACACCAACGCCGTGCTCGCTCAGCTGGAGCGCGCCGAGGCCGAGCTGGCCGCGTACAGCTCGGGCGCGGCCGGGACGGTGACGCTCGCGGCGTTCGCGACGGGCATCGGCCTGGTCGTGGGCCCCGCCCTGACCCGGCTCGCCGAGAGTGCGCCCGGCATCCGCGTGCGCGTCCAGGACGCCGAGGGCGACGCCAGCCTGCCGATGGTGCTCGACCGGCAGGTCGACGTGGCGGTGGCCGTGGAGTACCGCGGCGCGCCCGGCGCCGACGACCCGCGCCTGACGCGCGTACCGCTGTACGCCGAGCCCTTCGACGCGGTGCTCCCCGTGACGCACCCGCTCGCCGACGGCGGCCGCGTGCCGCTCGCCGACCTCGCCAAGGACGCCTGGATCGGCCCCTTCCCCGGCAACCCCTGCCACGACGTGGTCGTCCTCGCCTGCGAGCAGGCCGGGTTCCAGCCGGTCCTGGAGCACACGTCCGACGACTTCCGCGCGGTCGTCGCCCTGGCGTCGGCGGGCGCGGGAGTGGCTCTCGTCCCCCGTTCCGCCCTGCGGGGCATGGACGTGACGGACGTGGCGATCCGCCCGGTGGACGGGATCGCGCCCACACGACGGGTGTTCGCCGCCGTGCGCTGCGGCGCGGAGGAGCACCCGCTGATCGCCCCGGTGCTCGGCGCCCTGAAGGACGCGGCGGCCGAGGACTAGACGGCGCCCGTGGAGGGTTGGCGCCCCGGGTGCCGGGGGAGGCGTGGGCAGGACGCAGCCGCAGCCTGACAGGGGGCTTCTCGATGCCGGACCACGACCACGCGCGCGTGACACCCGTGACGTACACCGCGGGGCTGCTCACCGCGGCGGACGGCGTACCCGTCGCCACGTACACCTGGCAGCCACGCGACGGCAGGCCCCGAGCCTTCGTCCAGATCGCCCACGGCGCGGCCGAGCACGCCCTGCGCTACGACCGGTTCGCCCGTCACCTCACCGCGCACGGCTACGGCGTGGTGGCCTCCGACCACCGAGGGCACGGGGCGACGGCCCAGGCCACGGGCGGCTACGGCGTCGTGGACCCGGAGGGGGCGGGCGACGGGCCCGACGCGTGGCGGGCCGTCGTGGACGACCTCAAGGCCGTCGGCGACCAGGTCCGCGCCCTGTACCCCGGCACCCCCGTGGTGCTGTTCGGGCACAGCCTCGGCTCGATGCTCGCCCGCGACTACGCCCAGGAGTACGCGGACGGACTCGCGGGCCTCGTCCTCTCCGGCACGTTCCGCTCGCTGCCCGGCGCGGAGACCGAGACGGCGCTCGCGCGGCTGCGGGCCGAGGTCGCCGCCGGCGGCCGCGCGGCCCGCTCGTCCTTCGTCCCCGAGCTGTTCGCCGCGTTCAACGACGCCCACCCGCACCGCACCGGCTTCGAGTGGCTCTCGCGCGACGAGGCCGAGGTCGACGCGTACGTCGCCGACGAGCGCTGCGGCTTCCCCTTCTCGGCGGGCCTCTCCCTCGACTGGGTCCGCGCCGTCCGCAAGATCAACGACCCGCGGCAGCTGGCCCGCCTCCCCGCCGACCTGCCCGTCCACATCGCCGTGGGCACACAGGACCCCTGCAACCAGGGCATGACGCTCGTGTACGAACTCCTCGAGGACCTCCGCTACGCGGGCGTGCGCGACCTCGCCTTGAAGGGGTACGAGGGCGCGCGGCACGAGATCCTGAACGAGACGAACCGGGACGAGGTGCACCAGGACCTGACGGACTGGCTCGACGCGCGCGTGGGGTGAGGGCGTGCGGGCGGCCTGGGGCGGGTGGTTGTCAGAGGCGTTGGCTACCGTTCGTTCCATGGTCAACGCCGACGACGTACGCCGCACCGCCCTCGCTCTGCCGGACACGACGGAGAAGATCGCCTGGAGCATGCCGACCTTCCGGGTCGCGGGCAAGATGTTCGCCACGCTCCCCGAGGACGAGACGTCCATCGCCGTGCGCTGCCCGAAGCTGGAGCGGGACGAGCTGGTGCTCGCCGAGCCCGGCAAGTTCTGGATCGCCGACCACGAAGTGTCCTTCGCATGGGTGCGGGTGCGGCTCGCCGCGCTCGACGCGCGGGAGCTGGCGGACATCCTCGCCGACTCCTGGCGCCAGGCCGCGCCTACGCGCCTGCTGGAAGCCCATCCGGGCCTGGGCGTGCCGGCCGAGTAGCCCCTCGCAGGCGCGCTCCTCCTGAGGGCAGGTCAGGCCGGGGACCCCGCGGGGAGGAAGCCGGTGATGCGGGCGCGCAGGGAAGCCGCATCCAGGCCATGGGCGCGGAGGTGCTCGTCCTGGCGGCCGTAGCGGCGCAGTTCCGCGCGCCCGACGCCGAGCCCGAGGATCCGGTGCGGCACGTCGACGAGCGCGTCGTTCGCGGCGGCCGTGGACGTCCCGGCGAGGTACGGCTCCACGAGCACCACATCGGCCGTGCCCGCCCCGACGGCCCGCCGCAGCGCGTCCGCGTCGAAGGGCCGCACCGTCGTCGCGTACAGGACGGTGACGTCGAGGCCCTCCGTCGCCGCGAGGACCTGGTCGAGCAGCGGGCCGACCGCGACGACGACGCCCCCGCGCCCCTCCCGCACGGTGAGGAAGCGCTTGCCGTCCACCGGCATCGGCGCCGCGTTGGACTGCGTGGACAGGCGTACGTACGCCTTGTCGTCCACGGGCGGCGCCTCGGCGCCCGTGCCCACGGCGTGCCGCAGGAGCACCTCGGCCTCGTCCGGGTGGCCCGGGACGTGCACGGCCCAGCCGTCCAGGGTGTCCAGGACCCCGACGTCGCCCGGCGCCATGTGCGTGAAGCCGCCCTCGGGCCAGTCGAACGACGCCGCCGCGCTGACGAGCACCCCGCCCAGGCCCTGGTGCCCGAAGTCCAGCTTGATCTGCTCGAAGGGCCGCTCCACGAGGAAGCTCGCGAAGGTGTGCACGACGGGCCTGAGGCCCGCGAGCGCCAGGCCTGCCCCGGCGCCCACGAGCAGCTGCTCGCGGATGCCGACGTTGATCACCCGGTCCGGGTGCGCGCGCATCGCGTCCTCGAAGGCGTCCCTGCCGATCTCGGCGAGGACGACGGCGACGCGCGGGTCCTCGTCGAGCAGCCGGGACATGACGGGGGCGAAACGGTCTCGCATGGTGTCCATGGGGGAGAGGTCCTTCCGGAGGGAGGCGGGTGCGGGGCGGTGGCGCGGGGTCAGGCGGACTCGGGCTCGCCGTCGAACTCCTTGGGCTCGACGCGGGCCACGACCACGTGCGGGCGCCCCGGGTGCGGCGCGGTGAAGGCCGCGTACAGGGCCTCGTGGTCCCGGCCGTCGACGGTCAGGGCCGACCAGCCCGCGGCCTCGAAGCGGGCGGCGATGCCCCCGGGCCGCGCGTACGAGGCGGAGGCGTTGTCGATCACGAGGGTGTGCAGCCGCTCCAGACCCGCGGGCCCGGCGTAGGCGATGGCCTCGTGGTTGCTTCCCTCGTCCAGCTCGGCGTCCCCCACGAGCACCCATACGCTCGGGTCGGTGAGCCCGCGCGCCTTGAGGCCGTGGACGGTGCCGACCGCGAGGGGCAGACCGTGCCCCAGCGAGCCGCTGCCGATCTCGGCGCCCGGTACGAGCACCCGGTCCGGGTGGTGCCCGAGCGGGGAGTCGTACGACCCGAAGCCCTCCAGCCAGTCCACGGGGAGGAAGCCCTTGGCGGCGAGGATCGCGTAGTACGCCATGGGGCCGTGCCCCTTGGAGAGCAGGAAGCGGTCGCGCCCCGGATCGTCCACCCGCTCGGGTGTGACCCGCAGCACACGGTCGTAGAGGACCCAGAGCGCGTCCAGGGTGGAGGTCGCCGCGGGGCCGTGCTTCTCGTCGCCCGTCATCAGCCCCATCAGGCCGGGGAGGTCCGCGTACGTGAAGGTGCGTGCCGGTGTCGTCGTCATGCCGACGAGCTTGCAACCTCAAGTCCACTTGAGGTCAAGAGGGAAAGGCGGGAGCGATCACCGGCCGGAGTGCGGTATGGTTTCGGTGCGCGTTCGGCCAGGGGAAAGCCCAGGTCAGCGGGTAACGGGACGTGGCGCAGCTTGGTAGCGCACTTGACTGGGGGTCAAGGGGTCGCAGGTTCAAATCCTGTCGTCCCGACCAGCTTCACAGCGGGTCGAAGGCCGTTTTCGCAGCGATGCGGGAGCGGCCTTTTGTCGTAGCCGCTCTTTGTCGTACTCGCTCTTTGCCGTACCCGTGCTGTCGTGCCCGCTCTTTGTCATGCCCGCGGTGCCGTGCCCGTGGTGCCGTGCCCGTGGTGCCGTGCCCGTGGTGCCGGGCCCGCGGTGCCGTGCCCGTGGTGCCGTGCCCGCGGTGCCGTGCCGAGGCCCGCCGCGAGGGACGTGACGCGCCCCGGCCGGGCGCCGCGCGTGGCCCGCGTCACACCAGGTTCGGCATCTCGCCCTCGGTCGTCCCCAGGTCGATGACGGAGAACGCGGCGCCCTGCGGGTCCGCCACCGTGGCGAACCGGCCGAACGGCGAGGACATCGGGCCGAAGTACAGCCGGCCGCCGCTCCGCTTCACCAGCTCCACGGCGGCGTCGCAGTCGTCGACACCGAAGTACACGTTCACATGCGGCGGCACGTCGGCCGGCGCCTCCGGAGGCATCTTCATACGCCCCAGGACCGGCTGGCCGTCGAGCTGCCAGACGTGGAAGTCGACGTGCTCGTCCTCCATGCGCTTGACCTCGTAGGGGAACACCGCCGTGAAGAAGGCGTCCGCCTTCGCCGCCTCCCGCGTCGTGACCTCCGCCCAGCAGAACGCGCCCGACGCGCCCCTCAGCTCGAAGCCCCGGTGACTGCCCGGCTGCCACGCGCTGAAATACACACCGCTCGGGTCCCGCGCCGTGGTCATGGTGCCGAAGTCACCCACCGGCATCGGCTCCATCTCCAGCGTGCCGCCGTGCTCGCGGATCCTGCCCGCCGTGGCCGCGATGTCAGGCGTCGCCAGATACAGATTCCAGGCGGGCGGCTGCCCGGCCATGTCCGGCATCCGCGGAACGACCGCCGCCACGGCCTTGCCGTCCTTGTACGCCTGCGTATAGCCGCCGAACTCCGCCGAGCCCTCGGCGAAGGTCCAGCCGAACAGCTCGCCGTAGAAGTCCTTGGCCGCCCCGACGTCGGGGAACATGGCGTCCGCCCAGCACGGTGCGCCCTCAGGGTTCGTGGACATGGTGCTCCGACCTCCCGCCCCCCTGACGATGGGACAGCGCGCTCCGGGCGCCAGGTGCCGCTCACGCGTCAGGGGCTCGCGCCCCCGCGCCAGAAACCCGCGCTCCCTCCCACGCTAGGCGCAGGGGTGACAACCGGCCAACGGCCGGGGCGCGCCCCCGCACGCGCGCACGGCGGCGGCGGGCCGCCGCCCGGCTCCGGGCGCGCCCCCTCCCGGGTGCAATGAATCGAAAGCTTGCGCGTGGTGCCACAGTGGTGCGACGATGGCGCCATGGAACTCACGCGGTACGTCGACCAGCTGCGGCAGGAGTTGGCCGCAGCGGTCGAGGCGGGCGACGAGGAAGCGCGTGACCTCGCCGGACGCCTGGTCGCGCCGCTGGGTTCCGCGGTCCGGCTCACGCTCCTCGACGCCTTGTCGGCCGCCGTGGACGAGATCACCCGGGACATGGCCCCGGGGTCCGTCGAGATCCGCCTGCGCGGTCTCGACCCGACCTTCGTGGTCACCCTGCCTCCGCAGGAACGGTCCTTCGGCGCCTTCGACAGCGAGGGTGTCCGGGATCACGGCCATGGGCCCGCCGGGGTGGCGCCACCCTTGGTGTCACTGGCGCCACTGACGACGAACGGGGACGAGGGGGCGACATCCCGCATCAACTTCCGGCCGCCGGAGCACCTCAAGGCCCGGATCGAGGAGGCCGCGGGGCGCGAGCAGCTCTCGGTCAACGCCTGGCTGGTCCGGGCCGTCTCCGCGACCCTGGAGTACGACGACCGCGGCCGCCGGGCCGAGCGCGTCCCGCACGGCGCTCCAGCGAGCGCCCAGCGCTTCACGGGCTGGGTGAACTGACCCGGTGACCTGCCGCCGAGCAGAGGTGGGCCGGCTTCGGCCCGGGCGCGGGCCGCGCCCCTAGAGCTTCGGCCCGCTGTGCTGCCGCGCGGCGGACCGATCCAGCGGCCCTGGAGACCGACCTCCCCCGGCGGTTTCCAGGGCCGCACCCATCCGGCGCGAGCCGGCGAACTGATTATGCACGCTGTTCCTGTGAACGGGACCCCGCGGTGCGCCTGTTGAGGAATCGGCCACACGGTCCCGCACTGCCGCGTGCTCGCTTCCGCGTGAATCGCTGACGCCTCGCTCCAATTCCGGGCGAGCGTACTCCTGGGGGAAAGCGGGACATACGGCCGAACCCGCTCTTCGGTATATCCATCGATGCGCCGTCATATGCCCGCCGTTAGCGCTCGGTTCCGCCTGTGGCTTACCCGCGCATATGCCGTGAACGAGGTCTCCATTGCGGAGCACGACACGGTATCGGACAGGCCGCCGCCGTCAACGCGGCCGCCGGGAAATGACAGTTAACGAATGGGAACACAAGGGCAACGCGCGAACCGCAGGCAGGACTAGCGGTCCGCCAGGTGCAGCCGTTCCCGGGAACCCCGCGGCAAGGGCGCGGGGCAGCACGGAAGATGCCGGTTGACGGGCCGGTGCGTCAGCCGCTGATAGGTGTACGCGGCCGACACGAGCGTCATGTGGTGATACCAGCCGGGGAACGAACGGCCCTCGAAGTCGAGGAGCCCGAAATGCCGCTCCATGCCCGCCACGGCCGCGGTCGTGCCGTGACGACGGGTGGCCAGTGAGGCAACGTTGTCGAGACGGCGATGCGTGAGGCTGGTGAGCCACATGACACCTTGAGAGCCCTCGGGGAGAACTTCGGTGAAGAGCCGGTAGGGGTACTCCGGCGTGGCCCCGGCCCGCGCCCCCGGCAGGCGTACCAGGAGCGACTGGACGCGCAGCTCCTGCTGGCGCCCGTCCGCCGTGGTCACCAGGACGGTCTCGGTGTTGCCCTGGGCGACGTGGGACCGGGCGCTGACCGGCTCCGGCCCGTTCGGGACGCGCTCGCCGACCGGCAGGACCTTCAGGTGCTGCGGCACGGCGACGACGAAATCACGGGCGCGCTGGCTGAGTCCGCGCAGGAAGAGGCCGGCGTCGGGGTCGTCGCTCATGTCGGCCACGACCGGCGCGGCCGTCGGCTCGGTCCTGGCCTCCAGGGTGTCGACCAGGTCCAGGGCCTGCGCCCACAGCGGGCGGTGGTCCACCTCGTCGGGGATGCGCGCGCGGCGGCGCAGCTGCGGGTCCTCCGTCCAGGGCGCGGGCAGCAGCAGCCGCCAGTCGACCGGGACCTGGAGCGCCCCGATGCAGAGGAACGCGCCGAGCCCCAGCTGGCAGTTGAGGGTGCGGCCGGTGACCGGGTCGAAGTAGCGGTGCACGCCGACGGAGCGGTCGCCGCGCTTGGGCAGCACCGCGCGGCCGATGGCCCAGGTGGCGGCGGGGCCGTGGTCCTCGGCCCAGCGGGTCAGCTCGTGCATGACCGGCTCCCAGTCCCACGGGCTGAGGCTCACGAACTGGCGCAGGGACTGCACCGCGGTGGGGGAGGCCGAGACGGCTCCGGCCAGACGGCGCACGGACTTCTTGCCGGGAGTGATCAGCAGCCCCGCCAGATACGCGCCGGCCCAGCGGCGCTGGTCCGCCCGGCGCAGGTTCTGGAAGACCTGGTCGGTGAAATCGCTGAAAGGTGAGGCGAGATGAGGGTCGGGTACCTCGCTGACCGGAGTCGATATTGGCAATGCGCAGGGCACAACCATGCTGCAATCCCTCCCGGACCATCCCTGAGCGGCGGCTGCCGAGCGTTGAGTCTAGGATCCGAGAGCGCCGCGCACCATCTTGCTGCGGGCGTGACAGATGTGGCAACCACGGCTGCAAATTGGGGCGTAGAGGCCTCTTCGGGGCACTCGGCGCGAGGGCGGACCGCCCGCGCCCGGGCCCTTGGACGCGGTGTCGCGCGCGCGGCGGCCGTCTCGGCCACGAACCGAGCGGAACGCCTTATGCCGATTCCGCCCGCGCGGCCCGCTCCAGGGCGCGCGACGGAATTCATCATTCCGACATCGCGTGACTGCCTGTGCGTCTTCGCCGCGAACCGATTCCCCCTCATTCCCCTCATAGCCGCCGGGAGCTTGGACTCCGCGTAACCCTTGCGGCGGTTGTCGTCCGCACGGCGTGTTCTCCGTGCGGCGCGCGGTTACGCGTTAGGGGCGTTAAGGATCCGTATGGATAGTGCTAGTGTTCCCTGACAAGCTCAGGATTCCGCTACAGCACGCGAGTGGTGAAGGTTTGGCGGTGTTTGCCGTGGCCGATCCAGCAAACTTGAGGAATCGCCCCCTCCGCCTGTGTGCCCCCTTCTCGTCTGCAACTGTTTGCCCCTGGTGGATTTGGCTCAATTCTTGCCTTGACTGGCGGAAGACAATCGCCAATACGGATCCCGCGAGTGCCGCGGAGAGATCCACGCCACCCATGACAGGGATAGCGAAGTTGGGCTAGCTTGTTCGAACTTCGAAAAGTCGCGACGAGCGACGGCCTCTTCCTTGAATCTCCAACAGGTGCCGGGTTCTACTCGGGTAGGCCTTTGGAAGAGACCACTGCGAATCCGGGTCATCGGTACCGACGGGGGACACGTCGGTACCGACGGCATGGAGTGGGGTGGTCCAGGCGAACGGGGCGAGTAGTTGAACGGGGCGAGTAGTTGATGTACGTATCCGCACACATGCCGACTGAATGCCTTCCGCGCAGCCCTGAAGGGCGCGCCGAACGGCCGGACCTGACCGTGCTCAGCGCCGGAGGCCGCCTCGGCTGAGGCTGCCTGACGGCGGGATGCGCGCGTGGCCACTCCGGCAGGTCCATCCGTGAGTTGACGGAGCTTTGACGACCCTGTGCGGCGAGTGGCTCCACCGAGCTTTCATCCGGCCGATCGGCTGTGATCGATTGGCAAGCCTGTGCCTCGCGACGCGCGACGGCGACCGATCCCCAGGGGATCTTGGACACGGCTGCCAAGCCCGCATGGCTTTTTCGCGTTCGAACGCAGTCTGTCGTGTCCGCGTTCGTTCGAAGTTCATTCACATGGAGGCATGATGACGAACCAGGTCAGCGACCTCGAGGGCTCGAAGGTTGTGCTGTTCCGTAGAAACGCGAATTCCGTCCCTCGGCAGCGCAGGGTGGACGAGCGTCGTGGCCAGGTACTGACGACGAAGGTGGGCCTGCAAATGCCCGCCGGACTGACCTTCGAGGACTGGGAGCGGGCCGGGCGCCAGCTATCCGGAATCGTGAACTCCTCCTCCTGGTGGCTGGGGGACTGGCTGGTATACGGCAAGGACCACTACACCGACCGCTATCAGCGCGGAATTCGCGCGGCGGGCCTGCAGTACCAGACGCTGCGTAACTACGCGTGGGTTTCGCGGCGCTTCGACTTCAGCCGCCGGCGCGCGGCGCTGAGCTTCCAGCACCACGCCGAGCTGGCGTCCCTGCCGGTCGACGAGCAGGAGCTGTGGCTCGACCGCGCGGAGCAGTTGCAGTGGACCACCAAGCAGCTGCGCAGCGCGATCCGCATGGCGCGCGAGGACGAGGTGCGGGACGGCACCCCGACCCCTGAGACGATGCGGCGCCTCGCGGTGCCCGGAAGCCGGCTCCAGTGGTGGCACAAGGCCGCCGAGCAGTCGGGCATCGACTTCGAGCAGTGGGTGCTCGCGACGCTCGACAACGCCGCGGAGCGCGCTCTGGAGGAAGAGGAGGAGCAGGAGAAGGCGGGCATCAGCGCCTGATCCCACGCACCACATGCCTAGGGCCCGCGCCCCCTTCGGGGCGCGGGCCCTAGGCATGGGCAAGGGGCGGTGACGCGGCCGTCAGGGCAGCTTGCTCATGAGGCTCGCCGTCGCCTGGTGCCGGGTGCACTCACGGCCGCCGAACGAACGGCGCACCCGCTCCTGCACCTCGTCCGGCTGCTCCTGGCTGAGCTTGAACATGCCCTCGGCGCTGGTCACCCGGAATTGGAAGGCGCCCACCGCGGGCACGATCTTCCGGAAGTACTCGAGCGACTCGGACATGTCCCAGCCGTCGCCGAAGGCGCCTTCATAGGCCTCTACGGTCGCCTTCACGACGTCCAGGGTGTTCTCTATGCCCTCGATCTTCTCGACCACGCCGTGCACATGGACCGAGGTGAAGTTCCACGTCGGCGCGGCCGGTGTCACGTCGTAGACCGTCGGCGACACATAGCCGTGCGGACCGGTGAAGGTCAGCAGGTTCACCGTGCCCGACTCGAGCGCCTTCCAGTGCGGGTTCGCCCGGTTCATATGGCCGAGCAGCCGGCCGCCCGAGAGGTCATCCGACCATTCCCCGGTCCACTCCGGATCCCGGATTACCGGCAGATGCGTGGCGAACGGACCCGCTTCCGGGTTGCCGTTGCTCACGAACAGCGCCAGGGGATTGCCGTGGATCAGGTCGACCATCCATGAACTGTCCGGCTGGCGGTACTGGCTCGGAACAAACATCCGGAGCTCACCCTTTCGTTGAAATCACTCACGGCGCGGCGCGCCAAGTCGCCGACGTTACCCACGCTTTGCGTGGCACGACCCGAATTGCGGACGAGCAGCTCGGCTGTCCTGTCGACGGGACAGCGGGGCCCGGCCAGCTACGGCTGCCGGGTCCTCTTGAAAGGTCTGCCCGGCCCCTCTAAGTTGGCGTGGCGGTGTTCTCCAGCGCAATACTCAATGCGTGTTCTTCCGGACCACCGGTCGAGATGTTCGAGACCATCAGCCGCACTTCAGAAACGACAGTTGACAGCATTTCCGGCCGAGGTCCTCTCGGGCAACCGCAGCACTGAAACCTCAGCGAATACGCGGAAGTCCCTGTCGAAGCTACACCAGCGGGAGATTATCTATGGGTACTCGTGAACACGAGATATACGACATCGTTGGCATCGGGTTCGGCCCGTCCAACCTGTCCCTGGCCATCGCCCTGGAGGAACACCAGAACAACGCGACGGGACGGCCCGTCACGGCCGCCTTCTTCGAGCGCCAGGCGGCCTTCGGCTGGCACCGCAACATGCTGCTTCCCCAGGCGACGATGCAGATTTCGTTCCTGAAGGACCTGGCCACTTTCCGTAATCCCGTGTCGCGGTACAGCTTCGTGTCGTACCTGCACGCTTCGGACCGGCTCGTGCAGTTCGTGAACAACCAGGACTTCTTCCCGACCCGGCAGGAGTTCCACCAGTACCTGGAGTGGGCGGAGTCGAGCTTCAGCGACCGCGTCACGTACAACTCGGAAGTCACCGGCATCCGGCTTCCCGAGGACGCGGGGACGGGCCCCGACCAGTACCTCGAGATCACGGTCCGGGACACCGTGAGCGGCGCGACCCGCGTCGTGCGGGCCCACAACGTCGCCGTCTCGACGGGCCTCGTGCCGCGCATGCCCGAGGGCATGGAGCGCGACGAACGCGTCTGGCACAGCTCGGAGTTCCTGGCCAAGTACGGCCGGATGGACCCCTCGGAACTCCAGAACGTGGCGGTCGTCGGCGCGGGCCAGAGCGCGGCCGAGATCACCAAGTACCTGCACGACATGCTGCCGCACGCGCAGGTGTCGGCGATCCTCCCGTCGTACGGCTACTCCGTGGCCGACGACACCCCCTTCGCCAACCAGGTGTTCGACCCGAGCGCGGTCGACCACTACTACTTCGGCAGCGAGACGACGCGCGACGCGTTCTGGCGCTACCACAAGAACACCAACTACTCCGTCGTCGACGACGACGTGATCCGTGAGCTGTTCCGGCGCTCCTACGAGGAAGAGGTCGCGGGCGCCAAGCGCCTGCACTTCCTGAACCTGACCCGGGTCAAGGAAGTGAAGCGCTCCGGCAGCGACACGCGCGTCGTGCTGCACTCGCTCCTCTCCGGCGAGGCCCAGCAGGAGATGGACGTCGACGCGCTCGTCTTCGCCACCGGCTACACCGGCATGGACGTCACCGACCTGCTCGGCGACCTCGACCGGTTCTGCCGGCGCGACGCGGAGGGCCGCCACCATGTGGAGCGCGACTACCGCGTGACCACCGATCCCGGTCTGACCTGCGGCATCTACCTCCAGGGTGGCACCGAGCACACGCACGGTCTGACCTCGTCGCTGCTGTCGAACATCGCCATCCGCAGCGGTGAGATCGCCGACTCCGTCGTCGCGCGCCGCGCCGAGCCGGCCCGGGTCGGCAGCGAGGTCTAGGCGCGGCGACCACGCTCTTATACGCACCACCTCCGCCCCACGGCCCGCCAGCCTCGCTGGCGGGCCGTAGGCGCGGGCGGGGGCGGGGTGTCACGGGCCCGGCGGGCCCCTGGGGACAGACGAGGGCCCCGGCGCCGTTCCCGGCGTCGGGGCCCTCAGCGGTACGCGGAGCGCGTCACGCAGCCGCGTCCGCCGCCATGGCGTCACGGAGGCTCTTGGGGCGCAGGTCGGTCCAGTTCTGCTCCACGTAGTCCAGGCACTCCTGGCGGCTCGCCTCACCGAACGTGACCCGCCAGCCGGCGGGCACCTCGGCGAAGGAGGGCCACAGCGAGTGCTGCTCCTCGTCGTTCACCAGGATGTAGAACCGGCCGTCCGCGTCGTCGAACGGGTTGCTGCTCATAGTCACTCCAATTCGAAAGGTCTGGTCACCGGCCGGGCAGGTCCTCGGGCCGGGTACCGGCACCGCCATTGTCGTTCGCTGCGGCCCCGGCGTCCAGATGCGTCCGTCTCCGGGGAATTGCCGGGGATCGTCCCGGGACGATACTGCGCCGACATGAAATCCGTATCGACGCCGGGACAAAGTCCGGTGCGAATCCGGACCGCCACCGCTCCCACCACTATGGGAGACGGGCGAGGTCGGCGTCACTATGGAGCCGGGCAGCCGACGCACGTCCTGTGGACAGGACAACGCCCCGGTGCCGAGCGCCGGAATCGCGGGTAGTTTGTTGCGGGCTGCCGGTCGGTCCCGCCCGACGGCCGGCGCGCCGGCCCGAAGCCCACCGGGCGCTGTGCGATCAGCCGGCAGGCGGGCAACGCAAAGGACCCGGCAGCGAGTTGTCGAGTTTCGGCGCTCAGTCGTCAGAGTCGTCAGAATCGAGGAATGGGGCGGCGTCGGCCCGGCATTGCCAGGCCGCCGTCGGTGTCCTTGCCGACGGCCCCCCTCGGCCTTCCCGGGAAGCCGGGAACTTCCGCTTGAGGAGAAGCAGAGCCATGAGCGTCACGGCAGCACGAGGTTTTTCGGCCGCGGGCGTCGCGGCCGGAATCAAAAGCAATGGAAATCCTGATCTGGCCCTCGTCGTGAACAACGGCCCGCGCCGGGCCGCGGCAGGTGTCTTCACCGCGAACCGGGTGAAGGCGGCCCCCGTGGTGTGGAGCGAACAGGTCATCAGGGGCGGCACCGTGAGCGCCGTCATCCTCAATTCCGGCGGAGCCAACGCCTGCACGGGCGCACCCGGATTCCAGGACACCCGCGCCACGGCGGAGAAAGTGGCCGCGGTCCTGGAGGGGCACCGCGCCGGGGAGGTCGCGGTGGCCTCCACCGGGCTCATCGGCACCCGGCTGCCGATGGACCGGGTCCTGCCCGGCGTCGAGACCGCGGTCGCCGCCCTGGCGGAGGACGGCGGCGAGAAGGCCGCCATCGCCATCAAGACGACCGACAGCGTGCACAAGACGGCCGTCTTCGACGGCGAGGGCTGGACCGTCGGCGGCATGGCCAAGGGCGCGGGCATGCTCGCCCCCGGCCTCGCCACCATGCTGGTCGTCCTCACCACGGACGCCGACCTGGAGAGCAAGACCCTGGACAAGGCGCTGCGCGAGGCCACCCGGCTCACCTTCGACCGCGTCGACTCCGACGGCTGCATGTCCACCAACGACACCGTGCTGCTCCTCGCGTCCGGCGCCTCCGGGCAGACCCCCGACTACCCCGCGTTCGCCCGTGCGGTACGTGCCGTGTGCGAGGACCTGGCCCGCCAGCTCATCGGCGACGCGGAGGGCGCCAGCAAGGACATCCGCATCGACGTGGTCAACGCGGCCACCGAGGACGACGCGGTGGAGGCCGGCCGTTCCATCGCCCGCAACAACCTCCTGAAGTGCGCCATCCACGGCGAGGACCCCAACTGGGGCCGGGTCCTCTCCGCCATCGGCACCACCGGCGCCGCCTTCGAGCCGAGCCGCCTGAACGTCGCCATCAACGGCGTATGGGTCTGCAAGGACGGCTCCATCGGCGCGGACCGCGACGCGGTGGACATGAGCGGCCGCGAGGTCGTCATCACCGCGGACCTCGCGGCCGGCGCCGAGACCGCGACCCTGTGGGCGAACGACCTGACCGCCGAGTACGTACACGAGAACAGCGCGTACTCGTCATGAGGATCGCCACCCACGAGCACCCCGCACTGGTGAAGGCGCAGTCCGTCATGGACGCGCTGCCCTGGCTGAACCGCCACCAAGGCAAGATCTGCGTCATCAAGTTCGGCGGCAACGCCATGATCGACGACGAGCTGAAGGCCGCCTTCGCCCACGACGTCGTCTTCCTTCGGCACGCCGGGCTCAAGCCCGTCGTGGTGCACGGCGGCGGCCCCCAGATCAGCGCCGCGCTGCGCCTGCACGACATCCCCAGCGAGTTCAAGGAGGGCCTGCGCGTCACCTCGCCCGAGGCCATGAACGTCGTCCGCATGGTCCTCGCCGGACAGGTGCAGCGCGAACTCGTCGGCCTCATCAACCAGCACGGGCCGCTCGCCGTCGGCCTGACCGGCGAGGACGCCGACACCATCACGGCCACCAAGCACCGGCCGAAGAACGAGGACGGCGAGCGGGTCGACATCGGCCGGGTCGGCGAGATCGTCGGCGTGAACCCCGGCGCGGTCGAGGCGCTGCTCGACGACGGCCGCATCCCGGTGATCTCCCCCATCGCCCGCAGCGTCGACGACGAGTACGTCTACAACGTCAACGCCGACACCGCCGCAGCCGGGGTCGCCGCCGCCCTCAACGCCCACACGCTGGTCTTCCTCACCGACGTCGAGGGCCTGTACCGGGACTGGCCGCAGAGCGACGAGGTCATCAGCAGGCTCAGCGCCAGCGAGCTGGAGAAGGTCCTGCCCGAGCTGCACGACGGCATGGTGCCGAAGATGGCCGGCTGCCTGCACGCGGTCCGCAACGGCGTGGGCAGCGCCCGCGTGATCGACGGCCGCGTCCAGCACTCGGTGCTCCTTGAGATGTTCACGCGTGAAGAGATCGGCACCCTCGTCATGCCGGACATCGAGGAGGGCTTGCGATGATCGGGACTGATGAACGGGCCGCGACCAGCGCGGTCGTGGAAGAGAGGACGCGATGAGCGAGGACATAGGCGGCGCCGGACGCACGGCCGGGACCGGCACGGGCGGGCAGGCGGCGGCGCTCACCGAGCGCTGGCAGGCGTCGTTGATGGACAACTACGGCACACCGCGCGTGCCGTTGGTACGGGGTGAGGGCGCCGCGTTCTGGGACGCGGACGGCAAGAAATACCTGGACTTCCTCGGCGGCATCGCCGTGAACTCCCTGGGCACCGCGCACCCGGCCGTCGTCCGCGCCGTCAGTGAGCAGATCGCCCGGCTCGGCCACGTGTCGAACCTCTTCATCGCCGAACCGCCGGTTCTCCTCGCCGAGCGTCTCCTGAGGCTGTCCGGACGCATCGGCCGGGTGTTCTTCTCGAACTCCGGCGCCGAGGCCAACGAGGCCGCCTTCAAGATCGGCAGGCTCACCGGCCGACGCCGGATGGTCGCCACCGACGGCGGCTTCCACGGCCGCACCATGGGCGCGCTCGCGCTGACCGGCCAGCCCGCGAAGCGCGCTCCCTTCGAGCCGCTTCCCGGCGAGGTGACGCACGTGCCCTTCGGTGACACCGAAGCGCTGCGCGCCGCCGTCGACGCCGACACCGCGCTCGTCGTCATCGAGCCGATCCAGGGCGAGAACGGCGTGGTCGTACCGCCGCCCGGCTATCTTTCGGCCGCCCGCGAGATCACCCGCGCCGCCGGGGCGCTGCTCGTCCTCGACGAGGTGCAGACCGGCATCGGCCGCACCGGGCACTGGTTCGAGTGCCAGGCGCAGGGCGTCGAGCCGGACGTCCTGACGCTCGCCAAGGGGCTCGGCGGAGGACTGCCGATCGGCGCGACGCTCGCCTTCGGCCCGGCCGCGGACCTGATGTCGCCCGGCGCGCACGGCACCACCTTCGGCGGCAACCCCGTCGCGTGCGCCGCCGCCCTCGCCGTCCTCGACACGATCCACGGCGACGGCCTGCTCGACCACGTCAAGCGTCAGGGAGAGGCCCTGCGCCAGGGCATCGAGGCCCTCGGCGACCCGCTGGTGGACCGGGTCCGCGGGGCCGGCCTGCTGCTCGGCATCGTCCTGACCGAACCGCTCGCCGCAGACGTGCAGCAGGCGGCCCAGGACGCGGGGCTCCTGGTGAACGCCGTCGGGGCCGACACGATCCGCCTGGCCCCGCCGCTGATCGTGGGCGAGGACGAGGTCACCATGTTCCTGCGCACGCTGCCCGGCGTGCTGGAGCAGGCACGGCGGACGGCCCTCGGGCAGGGGAGAAACGAACTCAGCACTAAATAGAGCGTTCGTTCTAGTCCGGAGTTAGAAGTTCGTCGGGCCGGGGGAGGTGCCGCTCGGGCGACGGTGCGTGCCAGTCCGTGCTTGCAGTGGCGCCAGAGTGATGCCATCATGGCGTCGCGGAGCGTGCGCCTCCTGTCGGTCACGCCACCTCCCCTCGCCGTCCCACCCGCGGGGACGCCCGGCAGAACCCATGAGGACGGGGCAGCCATGCCAGCCTTCGACACCCCCGAGCCGATCTCGGTCTCGCTCCAGCTCAACGCGGGCGTGCTGCGCCTCACCGCGGGCGCGGGCGCCCGGACGGTCGTCGAGGTGAGTCCGAGCAGCGGTTTCAGCCAGTCGGACCGCAACGCCGCCGAGCAGACCCGGGTCGAGTTCGCCCATGGCCGGCTTCTCATCAGGGCGCCCAAGCGGCGCAGCCTCTTCGGCTCCGGCGGCTCCGTCGACGTGACCGTCGAACTGCCCACGGGCTCCGACGTATCGGGTGATGCCATCGTGGCCGACCTGTACGGCCGGGGGGAACTGGGGGAGTGCGCGTTCAAGACGGAGGTCGGCAAGATTCACCTGGAGCGCGCCGGGCGCCTCCAGCTCAACACCGGATACGGCGACGTCAGGATCGGCAGCGCCACCGGCGAGGCCGACATCCGCGTCGCCTCCGGTGACATCTCCGTGGGCCGCATCGACGGCCCCCTCACCCTCAGGAACTCCAGCGGGGACTCCGACATCGAGGAAGTGACAGGGCCGCTGCGGGTGACCGTGAACCGCGGTGACATCACCATCGGCCGCGTCCACGACGCCGTCGCCGCGCGGTCCGTGACCGGCGACGTCCGTCTCGGCGAGGTGTCCTGCGGCCGCGTCGAACTCAGGGCCGCGACGGGTCAGTTGGAGATAGGGGTCAGGAGCGGCACGGCCGCCTGGCTGGACATCCACACCAAGGTCGGCCACATACGCAACTCCCTGGGCGCGTCGGACGCCCCGGAGGAGCCCGGCAAGGCGGTGGAGATACACGCCGCCACCAGCCGCGGCGACATAGTCATACGCCGAGTCTGACCCCCCCGGCCCCCACGCGCCTGCGGCATCTGTGCCTGCGGCATCCTTGGCCACGTGCCCAGGTGCCCACGTGTCCAGGCGACCACGTGCGCGGGTAATCAGTGGGTCATCCCCATACCGCGCGGTGCATGACCGTGATGCGTACTTCCGCACGACCTTGAACAGGTGATTTTTCATGATGTATCAGTCCACATGCCCTTCACCGCTCGCTGCACTCGCGGACGGGTGGGGAGCGCACCCGGCGCACTTCTGGTTGCGGGGGCAGGAACCCGCGCGGGCGGTCGAGTTCGATGAGGGACTGGGGCTGTGGAACGTGTACGGCCACCGGGAGGCCGTGGAGGTCTTTGCCGACCCGAGCCGGTACTCGTCCGACGTCGTACGTCATCTCGCGCCCGAGGTACAGGAGTACGAGCGCTGCGGCATGCTCACGCAGATGGACCCGCCCGGGCACCGCAAGCTGCGCCGGCTCGTCAGCCGTGCGTTCACGCCCCGGCTCGTGGCCGGGCTGGGGCCGAGGATCGATGCGCTCACGCATGAGTTGCTGGACCGGGTCGGGGGCGGTGGGGGGATGGACCTCGTCGCGGACCTGGCGCATCCGTTGCCGGTGATCGTCATCGCCGAGTTGCTCGGGGTGCCGAGTGAGGACCGGGAGCTGTTTTGGCAGTGGGCGGAGGAGTTGCTCGCGCGGACGGAGGTGGCGGCGGTCGGTGGCACAGCGGACAACACGGAGATGGTGGCGGCTGTCCTGGACCTGTCGGCGCGTATGAGCGCGTACTTCGGCGTGCACGCCGAGGAGCGCCGGAGGAGGCCGCAGGACGACCTGCTGACCGCGCTCGTACGGGCCGAGGTGGACGGGGAGCGGCTGAGCGGGGCGGCGATCGGGAACTTCGCGCAACTGCTGCTCGTCGCCGGGCACATCACGACGACGATACTGCTGGGCAACGCGGTGCTCTGCCTGGACGCCCACGCCGGGGCGTGGGAGCGGGTGCGGGCGGACCGGGCGCTGGTTCCCGCGGTGATCGAGGAGGCGCTGCGGCTGTTGCCGCCCTTCTCGGTCTTCTACCGGGCCACCACCCGCGCGGTGGAGCTGGGCGGGCGGCGGCTGCCCGCGGGGCAGGTCGTCGCGCTGTGGCTGGGTGCGGCGAACCGGGACGCGCGCGTCTTCGAAGACCCGCACGGTTTCCACCCGGAGCGCGACCCCAACCCGCACCTCGGCTTCGGCCGGGGCATCCACTTCTGCCTGGGGGCGCCCCTGGCCCGGTTGGAGGCGCGGATCGCCTTGGACATCCTGCTGGAGAGGTTCCCGCGGCTGCGGACCGATCCGGACCGTCCGCCGGTGTTCCAGACGACTCCGGACGTGGTGGGACCGCGGACGCTGCCGCTGCTCATGGCGCTCTAGGGGCCGGGGGCGCCAGGGTCGAGGAAGGTGGAGGCGATGTCGTCGAGGCCGGGGGTGTGCACCGTGATCGCGGTGATCTCGATGCCGGCCTCGTCGAGCACGCCCAGGACGGAACGGAGCGTGGCGACCGAGCCGTTGCCGGGCACGTGGAGGGCGAGCACCTCGTAGTCGGGCACGGCGTCGTCGAACAGGGCGGTGGCCGCGTCGAGGTCGCCTGGGGCGGTGAGCTGGAGCCGGATGTAACCGCCGGTGAGGGCCGCGCTCAGCAGGCTCAGGGGAAGCCCGGCGGGCTCGGGCGCGGCCGGGAGGGGCTCGGACGGGCGGTGGCGCCAGGCGAGGTCCTCGGCGTTCGGCGCGAGCCGGTCCGGAGGGGTGCGGCGGCCCCCGTCCGGGGTCCACCCTCCCGGTCCGCCCGCGTCCGAGGCGCCTACGAACCTGTGCCGAATATCGTCGACGTATGGCGTGAAGTTCATGATGCCATGATGGCACACCAGTGGCGCCATTCAAGGGGCGCCCTGGCGGGGGCCCAGGAGGGCTGGCCGGATCCGAGCCCTGGGGTCCGGTTCATTCGTGGCGAAGGCCCTCAAGGTGGGCGGAGTCGTGTCTGCTGGTTCGGCACCACGGCCAGGGCGCCTTGGCGCCGCCTGGGGTGGTGACGTATCCCGTGAGTGTACTTGTCGCCCCATTTGCGCTCGGGCGGGGGTGGGTGGGGGAGGGGTTGGCGCGAAAGTGGCTCCGTGTGTGCGCCAGGTGCATATGGGGTGGCGTCACAGTGGTGCCAGGGTGGGGTAATGGTGAAGGGAGGGTTCTGTGGGGTGGGTGAGAGGTGTCTGACGGGAGGGGCTGTCCTGGTGGGCGGGACATGGGAGGCCTCGGTGGCGGGATGATACGGACTGGGGCGCGGGCCTCAGGGGTTTTCCGCCGGAGCGGGGCTGGCGCCATGGTGGCTCGTGGTGGCGCCACGGTCGTAGCATGATGCCGGAATGCAACCGGCGCCCCGGGTTCCTGTTCGGCTACCGGCCGGGGCGGGTGGAGCGCGCGCCGGATCACGAGGCGGCCCGTCGCACGCGCCGGGGCCTGGAAGCAGCGAACGGAAACGAGCAGGGGCACCATGACCGCCACCATCCGAACGACCGGGGAGCCCAAGGGGATCTCCGCTCAGGGGTTGCGCAAGGCGTACGGCGAGAAGGTGGTGCTCGACGGGATCGACCTGGAGGTCATGCCCGGCACGATCTTCTCGCTGCTCGGCCCGGACGGCGCGGGCAAGACGACCACGGTACGGATCCTCTCCACCCTGGTCAGCGCCGACGGTGGCCGGGCCACGGTGGCCGGGCACTCGCTGCGGCGGGCCCCGGGCGCCGTGCGTGCCGAGATCGGCGTAACGGGTCAGTACGCGGCGGTCGACGGGCTCCTGACGGCGGAGGAGAACCTGCTCCTCATGGCGGACCTGCTGCACATCGGCCGGGCCGAGGGCAGGCGCCGTACCGCCGAACTCCTGGAGCGCTTCGAGTTGTCGGAGGTCGCGCGGAAGCGCGCGGCGTCGCTCTCCGGACGTACGCGCCGCAAGGTGCACCTGGCGATGGCGCTGGTCGGCCGCCCGAGCGTGGTGTTCCTCGACGAGCCGACGACCGGACTGGATCCGCGCGGGCGCCGCACGATGTGGAGCCTGATCCGTGACCTGGTCGCGGGTGGTACCACCGTCTTCCTGACGACGCAGTACCTGGAGGAGGCCGATCAGCTGGCCGACCGCATCGCGGTGCTCGACGGCGGGAAGATCGTCGCCGAGGGCACCGCCGAGGAACTCAAGCGCCGCATCCCGGGCGGCCACATCCGGCTGCGCTTCAGCGACATCCACCAATTGAACGCCGCCACGCACCGGCTGGCGCTCAGCACCGTGACGCGCGAGGGCGACGGGCTGACGCTCCAGGTGTCGAGCGACGGCAGGATCCCCGTCCTGCGGGCCGTACTCGACGTCCTGGAGGGCTCCGGGATCCAGGCGGAGGCGCTCACCGTGCACACCCCCGACCTGGACGACGTGTTCCTCGCCCTGACCGGCGGAGGGGGGGGGCAGCATATGCCGTGAGTGGCCGGAACGAGGGCGTGCGGCAGTTCCGACGGGGTACTGAGCGTTCATGCGAGTGAGCGTGCTGGATGTGGGGTCGCGCACCGCGCGGCTCGTGGTCGTGGACACGGGCAGCGGGGCGCCGCTGCCCGTGCACACCGCCAAGTGGAAGCTGCGGCTCGGCGAGCAGGTGGAGCCCGGCGGCCCGCTCGGCGAGGAGAGCGTGGAGAGACTGGGCAAGGCGGTGACGGCCGCGGCGGCGACCGCCGAACGGTGGGGCGCGGGCCGCCCCCTGGCCTTCGCGACCGCCGTGGTGCGGGACGCGCCGAACCGCCGCGAGGTGCTGCGGACCGTCGGCCGGCACACCGGTGTGTGGCTGCGTACGCTCCCGGGGGAACTGGAGGCCGAGCTGACGTTCCTCGGCGCCCGGCGCTGGCTGGGCTGGCGGGCCGGTCCGCTGGTGCTCATCGACATCGGCGGCGGCTCCCTCGAAGTGGCCTTCGGCCGGGGGCGCCTGCCGGACTTCGCGGTGTCCGTGCCGCTGGGCGCGCTCCGGCTCACGCACGAGTTCTTCCCCGCCGACGAACCGCCGACCGAGGCGGCCGTCAAGGCGCTGCGCCGCCGGGTGCGCCACCAGCTGCGGGACGTGGCGGCCCGGGTGCGCTGGGAGGGGCCGCACACCGCCGTGGCCACGTCGCGGACGTTCCAGCAGCTGGCCCGGCTGACCGGGGAGGCACCCGGACGGCACGGGCCGTTCGTGAGCAGGACGCTGCGCCGCTCGGGCCTGCGCCAGGCGCGTGACCGCCTCGCCCGGCTGCCCGCCGCCGAGCGGGCCCGCCTGCCCGGCATCTCGGCGCCGCGCGCCGGGCAGAGCCTGGCCGGCGCGGTGGTCGGGCACACGGCGATGAAGCTCATGGGCCTCAAGTCGGCCGCCGTGTGCCCCTGGGCGCTGCGCGAGGGCGTCCTGCTGCGCCACATCGAGGACGGCCCGCAGTGGTGGGACGACCTCGGCGAGGACGGCGAACAGGCCCCGGCCGACGTGGCCCCGCTGCGCGTGGCCGCGGTGACGCCGTGACGCCGTGACGCCGTGACGTCCTGACGCCGGCGGCCCGCGTCAGGACGCGCTCTCGCCGACACCGGCCGGGCGGGCCGCGGCCTGCTTCGGCTCGGCGGCGCGCTCGGCGGGGGACCCGTTCCCCGCGCCCGAGCCGTTGCCGTTGACCGGTGCGGCCGCCGCCGCGCCCTCCACGTCGGCCTCCGCCTCCGCGCGGGCCTCCGCGCGGGCCTCCGCCTTCAGCCGGTCCCGCATCTGCAAGTACTTCGCGTTCATCTCATCAGGCGCGATGAGCTTGTTGACGCCGCGCTCGCTGACCTTCGGCTCCTGGCGCGCCATGATGGCGTTGTCCTGCTGGTCCTGGACGTGCTTCTCCATCTGGAGCGAGGCCCTGAGAATCCACGGCCGCAGCCGCTTGATCGGCACCATCCGCTTGAGCAGCGGATACTCCCACAAGCGCATGATCGCCTGGGTGTTCTCCTCGTCGATGGGGGTGAGCCAGGTGGTGACCTCCAACAGGCCCTGGCGGACGTGGGTCATGCAGGGCGCCTGGTAGATGAGGTCGAAGTGCCAGATGTTGGAGGGGTTGCCCTCCTCGCACTGGTCGAAGGTGGAGCGGATGATCGTGCCGTCCACGTCCACGCGATGGTTCACGATCTTGTTGGCGGCGATGTAGCGCTCGCGTCCGTCGGTCCAGAGCTTGCGCCAACTGCCGTACATGAACGTGTAGTCGATGATGTTCGCCCAGTGGTCCCGGTGCACGAACGTCACGTGGTAGAACTCGAGCAGGCTCTCGATGTAGCGGGTGTAGTGGACCGGCCTGCTCCAGGTGATCGTCTCGTACGGCCTGGGGTGCTCGGCGAGTTCGTGCGGCAGCTCGATGTCCGGCAGCTTCTCGCGCTTGGCACCCCACCACAGCCACACCAGGCCGTACCGCTCGCGCACCTCGTACGTGTCGATGCGCAAGGACGCCGGGATGCGGCCCTCGGCGCCGAGGGCCGGGATGAGCCGGCAGGTGCCGCTCGTGTCGTAGCGGAAGCCGTGGTAGGGGCAGGCGATCGCGTTGCCGACGAGGCGCCCGTCGGACAGGTTCGCGCCCTTGTGCGGGCAGCGCGCCGACTGGCACACCAGCGTGCCGTCGAGGTCGCGCCAGAGCACCAGCTCCTCGCCCAGGCGCTTCACGCCCGTCGGAGCGCCGCGTTCGACGTCCTCGGTCCGCAGGATCGGATACCACTGGTTCGGGATCATCTGGTCGCCTCTCGTTGTCCTCTCCGGTTGCTCGCGGGCTCGTCGTCCGCGCGGTGCCGGCGGGCGCTCGGCCCGCTCAGCCCTCGACGATCTCGACGACCCCGGTGTCGCCGTCGACCATGACCATGTCGCCGGTGTTGATCAGTTGGGTGGCGTGCTTGGTGTTGACCACCGAGGGCACGTTGAACTCGCGGGACACGATGGAGCTGTGCGAGAGCATCGACCCGATGTCCGTGACCACGCCGCCCGCGATGGCGAACAGCGGCGTCCAGGACGCGTCGGTGTGCCGGGTCACGAGGATCTCGCCCGCCTGGAACTCGTCGGCCTGCCACACCAGGTCCTCCACGATCCGGGCCCGCCCCACGATCCGGCCCGGCGACGAGCCGAGGCCCGTCAGGCGCGCCCCGTCCTTCACCGGCCGCACCGCGCGCGTGCTGTCGTGCTCACCGACGAACGTCAGCGGCGGCTCGGGCAGGCGGTTGTGGTACTCGTGCACGCGCCGCCGCTCCTCCAGGGCCTCTCGCGAGAAGGCCTCGTGCACCGACAACTCGCCGCTCACGTACCGGCGTACGTCCTCGAAGTCCAGGTGGGCGACCTCGTCCAGGCTGTGCAGCACGCCCTCGCCGACGAGCCGCCGCCCCACCTCGTACACCACGTTCCTGACCAGCCAGATCGAGGTGATCATCGACATGCGGGTGGTCTCGCGCAGCTCGCTGCACAGCGCGTACATGGAGATCAGGCCTTCGAGCGTCTTGCGCTTCGGCAGCGGCAGCTCGCCGAGCACCTCGCGGACGTCGCCCTCCTGGCGCGCGCGGCTGCGGCCCATGATGTCGTCGGCCGTGAAGCCGTCGGCGGCGTAGCGGCGGATCATCTGGAAGAGGTACGAGGGGTCGTCGATCCAGCGCTGGTGGGTCAGCTCCATCTCCTGCCGGCCCCGGGTGCCGTTGGCGCGCAGGAACGGCTCCATGCGGGTCTCCCAGAACACCCGCCCCTCGGCGTCCGCGCGCAGCCGGTCCGCGACCTCCTCCAAGGGCGCGCCCTCGATGATCTCCATGACGCGCGGCCTGGCCTTGGCGGCCTGCGCCACGGCCCAGATCTCCTGCGCCGACGCCACCGTGCGCAGGCTCGACATATCGGTCTTGATGCGGTTCTGGAGGTTGTCGCCCGCCGCGCCGAGCCACTTCGCGCACAGCTCGGTGAGGATGCCGTAGAACCCGAACGCGTTGATGTAGTACGGCATGTAGCCGACGTGGGCGTCGTGGAAGTAGTCGAGACAGCGGGTGAGTTCGGCGTGCAGCTCGCGGCGTGACATGCGGGTCAGGTCCAGGCGCCGGGCGCGGTCGAACTCGTACAGGCGCGTGTCGGCCATCGTGCGGGCCCGGCCCTTCATCACCACCATCTCGCGCGCCGTCTCACGCAGCCAGTGCAGGCTCGACAGGAGGTCCTCCACGCCGCCGGGGAACGTCCCGAAGGGGTTGGCGTACGTCGCGAGGTCGACCTCCTCGCTGACGAAGCGGCGGGTGAAGTGCCGCTGGTCGCGCGTCGGCAGGGCCTGGCCGAGGAGGTACGCGGTGTAGGAGATGTTCAGGTACACATGGCCCTGGAAGTAGCCCATGTGCAGGCCGACGTCGCCGATGTCGCGCACGCCGAGGGCCCGCGCGCAGTCGCCGTGCACATGGTCCTGGTAGTAGCGGGCGAAGCTCAGGCCGAGCGGGGACATCAGGCCCACGAAGATTTCGCCGATGTCCATGCGCGACCACAGCGTGCCCTGCCGGACCGTGTCCGGCTGCTCCTGCCAGTGCCGCGGTAGATAGGGGCTGCGGGCGCCCGCGTCCGAGCCGGGCCGGGTCCGGGTGGTGATGGGCCGGGCCTGGAGCAGGTGCAGGGTACCCTCGCGCAGCGCCCACTCGATGTCCTGCTCGCTGCCGTAGTGCTCGCGCACCTCCAGGGCGAGCCGGGCGAGCGCGGTCAGCTGGTCGTGGGTCAGGCACGGCGCGTCCCGCTCCGCGGCGTCCACCTTCGTCACGCCGATGCGGCCGGGCGCGAGCGGGGCGCACTTGGTGACCTTGTAGCGCACCCGCTCCTCCACGACGTCCAGGGTGCGGTCGTCCACGACGAAGAAGTCGCTGGAGACCCGCCCGGACACCAGGCCCTCGCCGAGCCCGCAACAGGCCTCCACCACCAGGCGGTGGGGCCTGCCGCCGATCGGGTCGACGGTGAACAGGACGCCGCTGACGTCCGCGTTCACCATTTCCTGGACGACCACGGCGATCGAGCCGACCGGGCCTGGACCCGAGCGGTAGGCCGCCGCGCGGTCCGACCACAGCGAGGCCCAGCAGACCTTGACGGCGTCGAGCAGCGCCGCGTCGCCCGCCACGTCGAGGACCGTGTCGTGCTGGCCCGCGAAGGACCGCGTGGCGGAGTCCTCGCGCACCGCCGACGAGCGCACCGCGACGCGCGGGCGGCCCAGGTCCTCGTACGCGGCGACGACGGTGCGCGCGAGGGGCTCCGGGAGGTCGCGCCCGAGCACCAGCTCCCGCAGGGCGGAGGGCGCCTCGCCCCTGGCCTCGGCCGCGCGCAGCTCGGCGCCGAGGCCGCTCTCGCGCAGGAACAGGTCGAACAGGCCGGTGGTGAGGCAGAACGCGGGCGGCACGGGCAGGCCCGCCCGGGTCAGCTCGTCGAGCCGGGCGCCCTTGCCGCCGAGGGCCTCGGCGGGCACGGTGTGCGGGCCCCCGATGACGGCGACGAGGCCGGGGGCCGCGCCCTGGGCCGGCGTTGCCGACGCCTCTGTCGCTTCCTTCGTGGCCTTCGTGGTCATGACGCGGCCTCCTCGGCGGTCTGCGGGAGCGGGGCGGGGGAGGCCGGGCGGGAACCGTCGGACCCGGCACGCGCGTTGACCCCGGTGAACAGGCGGAACGGCTGACCGGGCAGCAGGCCCGTGGCCCGCACGTCGGCGAACCCGGCGGCGCGCAGCTGGCCGAGCAGCTCGTCCTCGTACGGCAGCGGCCCGCCGAACGACGCGTACTCGAACCACAGGTTGAGCACCTCGATGCCGAGCGTGCGGCCGCCCCGGCAGGACGAGGTGAGCAGCAGCGTGCCGCCCGGGGCGAGGAAGGAGCGGACCCGGGCGAGGACAGCGGCGCGTTCCTCGGGCGGGAAGTAGTAGATGTTGTTGTGCAGGGTCACCACGTCGAACTGCGGCTGGAGGTCCAGGGTGCGCACGTCGCCCTGGCGGGTCTCGACGCGGTCGGCGAGGCCCCACTGCGCGATGTTCTTCGCGGCCCGCTCGGCCACCTCGCCCTGGAGGTCCACGGCGAGCGCGGTCAGGCGCGGGTTGAGCCCGGCGGCGTGGCGGACGTACGCGCCGCTGCCGCAGCCGACCTCCAGCAGGCGCACCGGCGTGGTGCGCGGCAGCGTGCGGTCGATGGCCTCCTCGACGAAGCCGCGCACCACGAGCGAGGAGCGGGCGATGACCGGCCCTTCCTGGTCGGACAGGGTGAAGCGGTCGCCGCCGGCGAGCATGCGCGGGGCGTCGCGCAGGGCGGGCACGTGGAAGCGCGTCAGCTCTTCGAGGGCCGCCGCCACCGGGTCGTTGGCGACCCGTGCGAGGGCCTTGGCGGTGCGGCTGCGCAGGCGGTAGCAGCCCTCCTTGTGGCGCAGCTCGCCGAGGCGCACGCCGATCTCCAGCCAGGCGCGCAGCCGCCGCCGGTCCTCGGGCCCGGTGCCGCAGCCGATCCGCTCGGCGAGGCTCTCCAGGTCGCAGGGGCGCACGGCCAGGCACTGGAGCACGCCCGAGCCCGTGGCCGCCGCGAGGAACGACGCCCGGTACAGCGGTGTGAACAGCGTGCGGTCGAGCACGAGCAGCAGCGGCAGGCGCGGGTCCGCGATGATCCGCGCCGCCGCGAGCGCGTCCGTGAAGGGCTCCCGCGCCCGGTCCTTGACGGCCCTGGCCAGGCTCAGTGGGTCCATGAGGGTTCCTTCTCCTCGGTGGTGCGGGTGAGTTCGGAGCGCAGGTCGCGCAGGAGGGGCTCGCGGGCGGGGCCGTTGAGGAAGAAGTGGCCGCCCGCCACGTGGCGGCGCAGCAGCGAGGCGCCGGTGTACGGGCGCCACGCCTCGACCTGCGCGACGGGCGCGAGGGGGTCACCCGCGGCGGAGTACGCGGTCATCGGGCAGTCCAGGGGGCGGCGCGGCCGCCACCGGTAGCGCTCGCAGGCCGTGAGGTCGGCGCGCAGGACCGGGAGCCTGCGCTCCAGATAGGCGCCCGCGACCCGGTCCCCGGGCGCGAGGGCGCCCAGGTCGTGGACGAGGCGGCGCAGCTCCTCGTCGCCGAGGGTGTGGTCGGCGCGGTCGGCGTACAGGTGCGGGGCCCGGCTGCCGGACACGAACAGGTGGCGCGGCCCGGGCGCGCCGCGCTCGCGCAGCGCGCACGCCACCTCGTAGGCGACGAGGGCGCCCATGCTGTGCCCGAACAGGGCGTAGTCGTCGGCGAGGCCGGCCGCGAGCAGCGCGTCCGTCACGGCGGACACCAGCGCGTCCAGGTCCGTGTACGGCGGCTCGGCCAGGCGCGGGCCGCGCCCGGGCGGCTGCACCGGCACCACCGGAACGCCCAGGCGCGCAGGCCAGTCGCGGTACACGGAGGCCGTGCCGCCCGCGTACGGGAAGCAGATCAGGCGCGGCGCCCCCTTGGCGGGGCCGGGCCCGGGGAACCAGGCGCGGGCCGCGGGCCGCTGCCGCTCGGTCAGATGCACGGGACGGGGTCCTCTCGCGGGGCGGTGGTCAGCGGGTGACGTGGGCGCGGCCCTCGGGCGAGTCGAGCCAGTCGAGCGTGCGCCGCACGCCCTCCTCGAAGCCCACCTCGCTCTTGAAGCCGAAGTCGTCGCGGGCACGGTCGACGGCGTACGACTGGTCGCGGTCGAACAGGTGCACCGCGTGCCGGGTGAGCACCGGCCGCGACTTCAGGCGCAGCGCCCCGTACACCCCTTCGGAGAGGGCCGCGACGCCGCGCGCCACCGGCGCGGGCAGGCTCAGCGCGGGCGGCTTGACGCCGAGGCCGCGGGCGAGCGCCTCGATGTAGGCGCGCCACGTCGTGCGGTCGGGGTCGCGCAGGTTGTACGTCCGCCCCGCGGCGGCCTCCGCGGCGCAGGCGGCGATCATCGCGTCGGCGGCGTTGCTCACGTACAGCAGGCCCGCCGGGACGTCGCCGCCGCGGATGTAGACCATCTGGCGGCTCAGGAGCAGCGTGGCGATCTCGACGACGAAGTCCTTGCTGCGCGGCCCGTACACGCTGACCGGCCGCACCACGGTCAGCGGCAGCAGGGCGCGCGCCGCGGCCTCGCGCACCGCCTGTTCGCCGAGGAGCTTGCTGCGGTTGTACGGCAGGCCGATGTCGCGCGGCGGTGTGCTCTCGTCGCAGGGCCTGACCGGGTAGCCGTACACGTCGGTGGTGCTGACGTGCAGGAACCGCTCGACGGTGCCCGCGTGCGCGGCGGCCTCGACGAGGGCGCGGCTGCCGTCGACGTTGACCTGCTGGAAGTGTGCCCAGGGCCCCCAGTCGGCGGAGAGGCCCGTGCAGTTGTAGACGTGGCGGACCCCGGCGGCCGCGCGGCGCAGGCTGTCCGGGTCGGTGAGGTCGCCGGTCACCACCTCGATCGCGTCGGCGTCCACGCCGGCGAGCCCGGAGCGGTCGCTGCCCTCGCGGACGAGCGCCCGGACCCGGTGGCCGCGCTCGGTGAGGCGGCGCGTGAGGTGCCCGCCGATGAAGCCGCCCGCCCCGGCCACGAGCACGTCGGGCGGCGCGGCGGGGCCTGGTGCGGCCAGGCCCCCGGCACGGGGGGACGCCGCCGGAGAGGCCGGCTTGGACGACGTCCCCGATGCCGCTCCCGCACCGGGGCGGGAGGTCTCCGGGGTGTGCTGCTGCTCTGCCATGGCTCGTCCCAACAGGTCGAGGGCGCGGTCGAGGTCGTCCCGGGTGTGGTCGGCGTTGATGAAGAAGCGCAGGCGGCACGCGTCGCGCGGGACGGCCGGATGGCCGATGGGCATCACGTTCACACCCAGGCGGAGCAGCGCGTTCGAGAGCGCCATGGTCTCCTCCCAGCCGCCGATGACGACCGGCACCACCGCCGACGCCCGGGAGACGCCGATGTCGAGGCCGCGGGCGCGTGCCGCGTCCCGGAAGTGCTCGGCGAGGTCGCGGAGGCGGGCCACGCGCTCCGGCTCGGCCCGGATGACGCGGATCGCCTCCAGGGCGGCGGCCGTACTCGCGGGGGTGATGCCGGTGCTGAAGATGTGCAGCGGGGCCGTGAACTTCAGGTACTCCACGAGCGGGTGCCGCGCCGCCACATAGCCGCCGAGGCTGCCGATGGCCTTGCTGAGCGTGCCCATCCACAGGTCGACGTCGGCGCGGTCCACGCCGAAGTACTCGCCGATGCCCCGGCCGGTGCGGCCGAGCACGCCGATCGAGTGGGCCTCGTCGACCATGAGCAGGGCGCCGTGCCGCCGCTTGACGTCGATGAACTTCGGCAGGTCGGGCAGGTCGCCGTCCTGGCTGTAGGCGCCTTCGATCAGGACGAGGGCGCGCCGGGCACGGCCGCGCGCCGCGGTGAGCGCGCGGTCCAGGGCCCGCCAGTCGTTGTGCGGGAAGGGCCTGCGGCGCGCGCCGGACAGGACGCTGCCGCGCACCGCGCTGTCGTGGATCCACTCGTCGTGCAGGATCAGGTCGTCGGGGCCGAGGAGGTGCCCGATGGTCGCCACGTTCGTGGCGTGCCCGCCCGCGAAGACGACGGCGGCCTCGGTGCCGAGGAACGAGGCGATCTCGGCGTCGAGCGCGTGGTGCAGCGGGGTCTCGCCGAACAGCAGCGGCGTCGCCGAGCACGACGTGCCGTAGCGGTCGACGGCGGCCTTGGCGGCGTCGCGGACCCGGGGGTGGGAGGACAGCGCGAGGTAGTTGAACGAGGAGAAGTTCAGGACGGACTCGCCGTTCACGCGCGCCCGGGCGCCGTTGTACCCCTCGTGCGTACGTCCGTACGGGTTCGCCCCGTCGGCCGTCGCCTGCCGCAGCCTGGCTTGCAGCTCGGCGTACTCGGGCCACTCCTCGAAGACGCGCTCCTGGGGGACGGGCCCGGGAGCGAGCCGCGGCGCGGGGCCCTCCACGGGCACGGGGTCCGCAACCGGCACAGGGCCTTCGGTCCGCTCGGCCTCCTGGGCCGCCGTGCTGTCCGGCGCGGGCCCGGCCGCGCCGACGAACCGCACCAGTTGCTCCACCGTCGGGTCCTCGGGCAGCTGTTCACGGTGCCCGTTCAGCTGGTGGGGGAAGGACCGCGCCAGCGCGCGCTCCAGCTCCGTACGCATCAGCGAGTCGAAGCCCAGGTCGGCGGTGAGCCGGGCCTCTTGGGGGATCTGCTCGACGGCGTACCCGCAGACGCGGGCGACCTGCGCCACCACGTCGTGCCCGGCCGTCGGGGCCGTGTCCGCCTCTTGGCGGGGTACGGCGACGGGGCGCGACTCCGCTTCGGCTGCCGTCGGCGTCCTGGCCCCGGGCGGCGTGAACCAGTACGGCTCCCGCTCCAGGACCGCGTGCGGCACCGGCACCCGGGGTCCGCGGTAGCCCTCGTCGAGTGCCGCCCAGTCCACCGCGGCGCCCGCGCAGTGCAGCCGGCCCAGGGACTGGAGCAGGGTCTCCCAGTCACCGGCGCCCGCCGCCGCACCGGAGGCGGGGCGGCGCAGCGACGGCAGCCACAGTGGCGCGCGCCCGGTGTCCGGCGGCGCCGTCGCGCGGGCCAGGCCCAGGAGCGTCGGATGCGGGCCGACCTCCACGAAGGCGGTGCAGCCGATGCGGCGCAGCGCGCCACAGCCGTCGGCGAACCGCACGGTGCCCAGGAGGTGGTCCACCAGGGCGTCGGCGTCGACGCGCCCCACGCTCTCGCCGGTGGCGTCCGACACCCAGGGGATGACGGGCTCGGCGAACCGCACCGGCCGCGCCGCCGCCCGCAACGGCTCGGCGGCACCCGCCATCAGCGGCGAGTGGAAGGCGTGCGACACGGAGAGGGGTTTGACCGTGACCGACCGCTCGCGCAGCGCGGCGCCCGCCCGTTCGATCTGCTCGCGGTCGCCGGACAGGACGAGATGGGTGGGGGAGTTGACGGCGGCCACCGCCACGGAGTCCAGGCCTTCGGCCACCGACCGCACCGTGTCGGCGTCCCCGACGCAGGCGATCATCGCGCCGTCGCCCGGCTGCTCGGCCATCAGGCGTCCGCGCGTCGCGGCGAGGGTGAGGGCGTCGTCGAAGGAGAGCGCGCCGGACACGCACGCGGCGGCGTACGCGCCGACGCTGTGTCCGAGGACCGCGGCGGGCCGCACCCCGAGCGACATCCACAGCTCGGCGAGCGCCACCTCCAGGGCCACCAGGGCGGGCTGGCAGCACCGCGTTGACCGCAGCCGTCCCGCCGCGCCCTCGGCGGCGCTGAACAGCAACTCCTGGAGCGGCACGCCCAGTTCGGGCCGCAGCACGCGGTCCGCGCGGTCGATGGCGCGGGCGAACGACGCGTGCGTGTCGTACAGGCCCTTGCCCATGCCCGGGTACTGTGTGCCCTGGCCGGTGAACAGGAACGCGACCTTGGGCGCCGGGCCGTGCGGGGCCGTCCCGCGCACCACCGACCGGGCCGCTTCGCCGCGCGCCAGGGCGTCGAGGCCGGAGTCGAGGTCCGCCGCGGAGCCGCCGATGACGACCGCGCGGTGCGCGAGCCGCGCGCGGCCGGTGTGCGCCGCCCGGCACAGGTCGCCCACCGGCGTGCCGGAGTGGGCGGCGAGATGCGTGCGCCACTCCCGGGCCAGTGCCGTGAGCGCGGTCGGCGTATGGCCGGACAGGCACAGGGCGTGCACCGGCCGCTCGGGCGGCGCCTCCCGCGCGGCGGGGGCGGGCTCGGGCGGCGACTCCAGGACCACGTGCGCGTTCGCGCCGCCGAAGCCGAAGGAGCTGACCGCGGCCCGCACCGGCCCCCGCGCCGGGAGCGGCGTCCGGCGCGTCGGCACGTGCAGCCCCGCGCCCTCCCGGTCCAGGTGCCGGTTGGGGGTCCGCAGGTGCAGGGTCGGCGGCACCTCGCGGTCACGCACCACCAGTGCCGCCTTGATCAGGCCCGCGATGCCCGCGGCCGCCTCCAGGTGCCCGATGTTCGTCTTCACCGAGCCGACCAGGCAGCGCGCGCCGTCCGGGCGGCCCATGCCGTACGCGCCCGCGAGCCCCTCCCACTCCACGGGGTCGCCGAGCGGCGTGCCGGTGCCGTGCGCCTCGACGTAGTCGACCTCCTTGCCGCTCAGGCCGGCGCGGGCCAGGGCCTGTTCGATCACCGCGCGCTGCGCGGAGCCCTTGGGCGCGGTCAGGCCGTTGGCGCGGCCGCCGTGCCCGGTCGCCGAGCCCTTGATCACCGCGTGCACCCGGTCGCCGTCGGCGAGCGCGGCGGACAGCGGCTTGAGCAGCACCAGGCCCGCGCCCTCGCCGCGTACGTAGCCGTCCGCCGCGTCGTCGAAGGTGCGGCAGCGGCCGTCGGCGGAGAGCATGCCGCCGTCCGCGAACGCCACCGAGAGGCCGGGCGTGAGCATCAGGTTCACGCCGCCCGCGAGCGCCTGGGAGCACTCGCCCCGGCGCAGGCTGTCGCACGCCAGGTGCACCGCCGTCAGGGACGACGAGCACGCGGTGTCCAGGGCGATGCTCGGGCCGCGCAGATCGAGGACGTACGACAGGCGGTTGGCGGCGACGGAGTGCGCGTTGCCGGTGGCGCCGTGCACGTCGACGGTGTCCAGGCGGCCCATCTGGAGTTCGCTGTAGTCGTGGCTGCTGATGCCCGCGAACACGCCGGTGGAGCTGCCCGCAAGGGATGTCGGGTCCAGGCCCGCGTCCTCCAGGGTCTGCCACGCCACTTCGAGCAGGAGCCGCTGCTGGGGGTCCATGCGGACCGTCTCGCGCGCCGACAGGCCGAAGAAGCGGGCGTCGAACTCCGCCACGCCGTCCAGGAACCCGCCGAAGCCCGGCGCGGCGACCCGTTCGGCGTCCCAGCGGTCCCGCGGCACCTCGGTGACCGCGTCCCTGCCGTCGCGCAGGAGCCGCCCGAAGCTGCCCGGGTCCGGCGCGCCGGGGAAGCGGCAGCCGATGCCGACGACGGCGACGGGCTCGGGCGCCGCCCGGTCCTCGGGCCCGCCCCCGTCGCCCGTGGCCGTGGCCCGGGCGGTCGCCAGGTGCGCCGCGATCGCGCGGATCGTCGGGTGGTCGAAGACGACGGACGCGGGGATCTCCCGGCCGGTGCGCGCGCCGAGGTCGGCGAGGACGGCCACGGCCTGCCGGGAGTCAAGGCCCAGCGAGGCGAGGGGCCTCGTGGGGTCCACGGCGGTGGCGGCGAGGCCGAGGCGCTCGGCGACCCGCGCGGTCAGCCACGCCTCGACCGCGTCGGGCGCCCAGGCCTCGTCCGGGCGCGCCGCGTCCGCGAGCAGCTCGACGAGCGTGCCGACCCGAGGCCGGGCCAGCAACTCCCCGACGGGCAGCACGGTGTCGTACCGCGCCTCCAGGGCCCGTACGACGTCGTGGAGTCCGGCGTAGTCAAGGCCCATCTCCGCGAACTCGCGCTCCAGGGCACTGGACGTGTCCTCGACGTGGTCGTGCAGGACCTCCAGGATGTGCTGGACCGTCTGCCGCCCGCGGGTCCGTGGTGGCTGGTCGCGCGGTTCCCCGCGCCCCTTCGGGCGCGTGTCGCGCGCCACGCTCGCGGCCACGACCTTCAGGCCGAGCCCGATGAAGTCCCGCCGGCACGCCTGCCGCTGGATCTTCCCGCTGGTGGTCTTGGGCACGGTCGACCGCTTGAGCAGCAGCACCGCGTGCGGCGTGACCTCGTGCTCCTCCGCGACGGCGGCGCGCAGCCGGGCGAGGAGTGCCGGAGCGTCCTCGGCGCGCCTGCCCTCGATCTCGTACGCGACCACGAGCTGCTCGGCGCCGTCGACCTCCACGCCGAACGCGGCGCCGCAGCCCGCGCGGATCGCCGGGTCGGCCCGCTCCACGGTGCGCTCGACGTCGTGCGGGTAGTGGTTGCGGCCCTGCACGATGACGACGTCCTTGGAGCGCCCCACCACGTGCAGCTGCCCCGCGCGCGTGAAGCCGAGGTCGCCGGTGCGCAGGTACGGCGTGTCGCCCTCCCCTGTGAGGCGCGCCCGGAACGTCTCCTCGGTCGCGTCCGGGCGCCGCCAGTAGCCCCGCGCCACGCTGCCGCCCGCGATCCACACCTCGCCGACGGTGCCCTCCGTGGTGATCCGGCGCCGCGTCGCGCCGTCCACGACCGCCACGTCCAGGCCGTCGACCGCGGGGCCGCACCCCACGACGCGGGTGACGCGGCCACCGCTCGCCGGGGCGGCGGTGCCCGCGCCGAGCGCCGTCGCGTCGAACGCGCCGACCTCGGGCGGCTCGTGGGCGCGCACGCCGGTCACCATCAAGGTGGCCTCGGCGAGCCCGTAGCAGGGCAGCAGCGCGGCGCGCCGGAACCCGCACGGCGCGAACCGCTCGACGAAGCGGTCGAGGGTGTCGGCGCGCACCGGCTCCGCGCCGTTCAGGGCCAGGCGCCAGTGGCTCAGGTCGAGCCCGGCACGCTCCTCGTCGGTGATCCTGCGCACGCACGCCTCGAAGCCGAAGTTGGGCGCCACGCTGGTGGAGGCCCGCGTCTCGGAGAGCGTCCGCAGCCACAACAGGGGCTTGCGCACGAAGGACATCGGCGCCATCAGGTGCGCGGGGAAGCCGCCGTACAGCGGCGACAGGATGCCGCCGATCAGACCCATGTCGTGGTAGGGCGGCAGCCACGACACCATGGCCGAATCGTCGTCGTCGGCGTACTCGTCGTGCTCCAGCCTGCGGTGGATGGCGCCGAGGTTGTGCAGCAGATTGCCGTGGCCGACCATCACGCCCTTGGGCGCGGACGTCGACCCGGAGGTGTACTGGAGGAACGCCAGCGCGTCGGGGGCGTACAGGTCGGGCTCGCGCCAGTCGTCGGCGCCGGGCGCCTGACCCGGGAGCGCCTGCGGCCCGCCCGTGGCCAGCCAGCGCAGGCCGCCGAGCCCGAGCGCGGCCAGGTCGGCCTTGCGCTCGTCCGCGAGGCGCGCGAGATCGTCCGTGGTCAGCGCGTGTGTCGCCCGCGCGTCCCGGGCGATGGCGGTGAGCCGCGCCGTGGTCGGGGCGAAGCGGCGCGTGTCGGGGGGGTAGGCGGGCACGGCGAGGGCCCCCGCGTACAGACAGCCGAGGAACCCCGCGAGGTAGCCGAGGCCGGGCGGGTGGAGCAGCAGCACCGGCGCGCCCGTGAGGCCCTCGGCCTGGAGCAGGGCGGCGACGCGCCGGGCGTGCAGGTCGAGTTCGCGGTACGTCCACGCCGGCGCGGCGCCGGTGGCGTCGGCGCCCCCGACGAAGCGGTAGGCGAGCGCGTCCGGCCGCTGGGCGGCGTGCTCGCGCACCAGCTCCACCAGGTGCCGGGGGGCCCGCGACGCGCGGCCGTGCCGGGGGATCTCGGTCGGGCCTTGGGTCATGTACGTCTCCGTCGGATGCCGTCGGATGCCGTCGGGGTGCCGTCAGGTGCCGGGCTCGGCCCGCGGGGCGCGGGCTGGCGCGGGCGTGGCGCCGCCCAGGCGGTGGTAGTCGGTCTTGCCGTTGGCGTTGTGCGGCAGTTCGTCGAGGCAGGTGGCGGTGCGCGGCAGCATGTAGCGGGGCAGGTGCTCGGCGCAGTGCCGCTTCAGCTCGATGAGGCCGGGCCGCGGGGTGCGGCCGTCGAGCGTGAAGTACAGGGCGACAGCGGGCTCGCCGCCGCGGGTCTCGACGACGGCGGCGGCCTGGGCGATGCCGGGGTGGCGCAGCGCCGCGGCCTCGATCTCGCCCAGCTCCACGCGGTGCCCCGCGAGCTTGACCATGCGGTCCTTGCGGCCGCGGTAGACGAGGCTCTCGCCCTCGTAGCTCACCAGGTCGCCGGTGGCGTGGCGGCCCTCGCGGTGCCCCGCGGCGGCGGGCCCGGCATCGCGGCGCCAGTAGCCGGGCGTGACGCAGTCGCCCGCGACGACGAGTTCGCCGAACGCGTCCGGGCCGGTCACGGCGCGGCCCTCGGCGTCGACGACGGACACCTCGGCGCCCGGCAGCGGGGTGCCGATGGGCACGGGCTCCTGCCGGGACAGGTCTTGAGGGCGTACGCGGTGGTACGTGCAGACGTTCGTCTCCGTCGGCCCGTACAGGTTGTAGAGCACCGCGTCGCCGGGCAACAGCGCGGCCAGGGCCCGCAGTTGGGCGATGGGGAACACCTCGCCCGCGAACAGGACGTACCGCAGGCTCCGTACGGTCTCGGCAGTGAGCGCACCCGACACGGTGAGGAGGTGCAGGACCGACGGCACCGAGTACCACACGGTGACGCCGTGCTCGCGGATTCCCGTCGCGAGCGCGCCCACGTCACGGGCCTGCTCGTCCGGCACGATCCACACGGCCGCGCCCACCGACAGGGCCGTGAACAGGTCGAACGTGGACAGGTCGAAGTTGAACGAGGCGTGGCCCGCGAAGACGTCCCCGGGGCCGACGGCCAGCTCCTGGCGGGCCCAGCGGATGAACGCCGCGAGGTTCCGGTAGCTGATCCGCACCCCCTTGGGCGTACCGGTCGAGCCGGAGGTGTAGAGGATCGCGGCGAGGTCGTCGCGTTCCAGGGGCGGCAGGAGCACGACGTGCCCGGCGGCGGACGAGGTGAAGGCGGCCCAGGTGTGCGCGGAGTCCTCGCCGGGCCCTTCCGTCAGGGTGTCCTCCTCCTCGTCGGCGAGCACGATCACCCGTACGGAGGGAGGAAGGTGGCCACCGCTCAGGGCGGCCAGGCGGCGGCGGTCGGTGAACAGCGCCACCGGTTCGGCGTCCGCGAGGATCGTCGCCACGCGGGCCGCCGGCTGTCCGCCGTCGAGCGGCACGTAGGCGCAGCCCGCGTGCAGCGCGCCGAGGATCGCCTCCGCGTAGCGCGGCTGCTTGTCCAGCCAGATCGCCACCCGGTCGCCGACCGCCGTGCCCAGGCCGAGCAGGCCGGAGGCGACGGCCGCGACGTGCGCCGCGAACACGCCGTACGTACGCGGCCGGGGGCCCACGAAGGCGGGCCGCGCGGCCCACTCGGCGTCCAGCGGCCACGGCTTGCGGATCAGGGCGACGTCGGAGAGCACGCGGTCGCCCGGCAGCGGCGGCCTCGCGGTGTGCGCGGCCCGGGTCCCGGTCGTCATCGCGCTCACCCCGCCGAGGGCAGGACGCCGACCTCGCGGGCGGCCGCCACGAAGATGTCCGCCGCGGTCTGGAGGTCCTCGCGCGTGTGCTCGCAGGTGACGCTGATCCGCAGCCGCGCGTCGCCGAGCGGCACCCCGGGGAACACCACCGTCTGGCAGAACAGGCCGCGCGCCCGCACGGCGCGGCCCATCTCCAGGGCCCTGCGCTCGTCGCCGATGACCAGCGGCAGGATCGCGCTCGCGGTGTTCTCCAGGTCGAAGCCCGCCTCCACGAGCAGCCGGCGCAGGAAGCGGATGTTGGACCACAGCAGGGCGACGCGCTGCGGCTCGGCCTCGATGACGTCGAGCGAGGCGATGAGCCCGGCGGCGACGCCCGCGGGGATGTTGGCGGCGAACACATAGGAATGGGCGTAGAACCGCAGGTACTCGATGACGTCGTGGTCGCCGACGACGAAGCCGCCCATGCCCGCGAGGGCCTTGCTCATCGTGCCCAGCTCCAGGTCGACCTCGCCCTTGAGGCCGAAGTGCTCGGTGGTGCCGGTGCCGCGCTCGCCGAGCACGCCCGTCGCGTGCGCGTCGTCGACCAGGACGCGGGCGCCGTACTCCTTGCCGAGACGCACGATCGACGGCAGGTCGCAGAGGTCGCCGTGCATGCTGAACACGCCGTCGGCGACGATGAGCGCGCCGCCCGGGCGGTCGCCCTGCCGCTTGAGGATGCGCTCCAGGTCCGCCATGTCGTTGTGCTGGTAGATCTTGCGGACGGCGCCGGAGAGCCGGGCGCCGTCGACGATGCTCATGTGGTTGAGCTTGTCGACGACCAGCGTGTCGTAGCTCTTCACGAGCGCCGAGATGGTGCCGAGGTTCGCGGCGTACCCGCCGGGGAAGACGATGCACGCCGGGCGGCCCTTGAACGCGGCCAGGCGCCGCTCCAGCTCCTTGTGGAGCATGTTCGTGCCGCCGATGAAGCGCGAGCCGGTGTGGGTCGCGCCGAAGGTGCGGGTGGCGTCGCACACCGCGTCGACGACCTTCGGATGGTTGGCGAGCCCCAGGTAGTTGTTGGAGGCGAACATCAGGAACTCGCGCTTCTGCCCGGTGAGTTCGTCCAGGATGAGCGCCCGGTTGCCGCAGCGCGAGTGCAGCGGCATGCCGTACCAGTAGAGCTGCTCGGCCTCGCGCCCACGCAGATGGCCGCGGAAGCTGCGGGCCTTGGCGAACAGGTCCGGGTCGCGCTCCTCCACGAAGTCCTTCAGGGACCGTCCATCCCACTGGATAGAACGTTCGTTACAGTCGCCGTTGTGTTCGTCGCCCGCCGCCACCGGGCCCGCCAGCGCCTCCTCGACGGCCTCCACCAGCTCCCGAATGGTCGCGAGCCCGGGGGGCAGCTCCGCGTCCAGGGCGAAGCGCTCCCGGACCGTCGCCAGGATCGACTCGAAGATGACGGAGTCGATGCCGAGTTCGGCCTCGAAGTCGCTCTCGGGCAACAGGTACGACTCGTCGTACAGCGTCCGCGAGGCCACGATGTCCACGATCTGCCGGTGCACACTGGTCATCGCACGGCCTCCCCTTCGGTCCTGCCCACGGCACGCAGCCGGTCGACGAGCGCCGCGATCGAGTCGACGGTCCGGAAGTTCGCCGGGGAGATCTCCCGCAGCGGCACGGTGATGCGGAAGTCGGACTGCAAGTAGTGCACGAGGTCGAAGATCCCGGCCGAGTCGATGATGTTCAGCTCGGCGATGGGGAGTTGGGCGTCGAGTCCCTCGGTGTCGCCGTCGAGCCAGACGTCGGCGATGTAGTTGATGATCGACTGCTGGGTGCTCATGGCCGTCCTAGGCTCGCTCGGAGGTGGTCGCCGACGCCGCGGGGGCGCAGCCGCGCGCGATCAGCTCCGCGACCGCCGCGATGGTGTCGCCCGGCGACGCCGCGTCCTCCGCGACGTCGACCTTGAACTCCGACTGGATCACCAGGAGCAGCTCGACCAGGAACAGCGAGTCCATGTCGAGGTCCTCGAACCTGGTGTCGGGGCCGATCTCCGAGCGGTCCACCTCGAAACGGTCGACCAGGAGGTCGACCAGCCTGTCGTACATCGCGCTCATGCGGTTCTCCCTTCAGGCGCGGTCGAGCCGCGGCCAGGTCAGTACCGTCGATCCCCAGGTGAGCCCGCCGCCGAAGGCGGTGAGCAGGACGCGCCCGCCCGCCGTCAGGACGCCGTCCGCGTGCGCCTGGTCGAGGGCGAGCGGTATGGAGGCGGCCGCCGTGTTGCCGACCTCGGCGATGTTGCTGAAGCAGCGCTGCCGGGGGATGCCGACCTCGTCGGCCACGTGGTTGGTGATGCGCAGGTTGGCCTGGTGGCCGACCAGGTGGTCCACGTCGCCGGGCCGGAGGCCGGCCCGGCCGAGCACGGCCCGCGCCGACGCGGACATCCGCCGCACCGCGTGCCGGAAGACCTCCTTGCCGTCCATCGCGAAATAGCGGTCGCCGTCGGCGGGCTCCACCCCGGACAGGCGCTGGCGCGAGCCGCCCGCGGGCACCGTGATCAGGTCCTCGCGGCCGCCGTCGCTGCCCAGGTCGAACGGGCCGAGCGCGCCCGGCTCCGCGGCCTCGCCCGCGCGCAGGAGCACCGCGCCCGCGCCGTCCCCGAAGATGACGGCCGTGGACCGGTCGTCCGGGTCGAGGAGCGTGGAGAACGTCTCCGCGCCGATCACCAGGACCCGGTCGGCCGCGCCCGCCGCGATCAGACCCGCCGCGCTCGCCAGGGCGTACACGAACCCCGTGCAGACCGCGGACACGTCGTACGCGGCGGCCCCGGTCAGGCCGAGCCGCGCCGCCACGACCGGCGCCGTCGCCGGGCACGGGCGGTCCGGGGTCGTGGTGGCGAGCAGGACGGCGTCCGCGTCGGGGGAGCCCGACGACTTGAGGGCCCTGGCGCCCGCGCCGACCGCCAGATCGGATGTGGCCGTGCCGGGCGGGGCGAAGTAGCGCTGCCGGATGCCCGTGCGCGAGCGGATCCACGCGTCCGAGCTGTCGAGGCGCGCGGCGAGTTCGTCGTTGGTGACGGCGGTCGGCGGCAGACAGCCGCCGACCCCGGCGAGGACCGCGGCCCGGTGCGGCGGCGGGTGGCTCGGTGGCGGTGCGCTCACACGTGCTCCTCGATCTCGACTGGCTCAACTGGCTCAACTGGCTCGACTGGTACGCCGACGGCAGGACGCTGAAGCTGACGTCGAGTCTCGCGGGGCGGGCTGACGGGAGCGGGCCACCCGTGCTGACGGCTCGCTGACCGCTCGCTGATCGCCCCCGCCCGGGGCGCGGCGCCGCGGCCGCGTGCCCGCGCGGTCAGCCGTCCGTCAGCGCCGTACGCGGTGCCCGGTCAGCCGCGGCCCGCAGACTCGACCCCAAGCGACCGAGAGGTGGGGCGCATCCGATGGGCACCACGTACGCAGGACCGGCCATCCGGCACGACGCACACGACGCACACGGCGGGCACGACGCACACGGCGGGCACGACGCACACGGCGGACACGGCGGTGCCGACGGAGTGCCGCGGTGACGGCGGCCGTGCCCGGGGACGGCGCCCCCGTCGAGCACCCCACCCCGTGTCTCGCCACCGGCGCCGCGTCCCCCGAGCGCGACGCCGTGGCGGTGACCGGGGTGGGGCTCGTCACCGCCGCCGGGATCGGGGCGCAGGCCACCTGGGCGGGGGTGTGCCGGGGCGAGTCCGCGGCGGCGAGCGACCCCGCGCTCGCGGGGCTTCCCGTGGACATCTCCTGCACCGTGCCCGGCTTCTCGCCCCGGCGGCACGTGGGCCGGCGCAGCGCCCTGACGCAGGACCGGTTCATCCAGCTGTCCGTCGCGGCGGCGCGCGAGGCCGTCGCGGACAGCGGGCTCGACCCGGCGACCTGGGACGGCGCCCGCGTGGGCGTCGTCGTCGGCTGCGGCCTCGGCGGCGTCGCCACCTGGGAGACCCAGCACCGGCGCCTCCTCGACGACGGGCCCAAGGCCGTCTCGGCGCTGCTCATCCCCATGCTCGTACCGAACATGGTGGCCGGGCACCTGGCGATGGACCTGCGGGCCACCGGGCCCAACCTCGTCACCGCGACGGCCTGCGCGTCCGGGGCCACCGCCATCGGCACCGCGCTCCAGCTGCTGCGCGACGACAGCTGCGACGTGGTGGTCGCCGGGGGCGGCGAGGCCGGGGTGACCCCGCTGATGGTGACGGGCTTCGCGCAGATGGGCGCCCTGTCCCGGCGCGTCGGCGAACCCGCCGCCGCGTCCCGGCCGTTCGACCGGGACCGCGACGGCTTCGTCATCGGCGAGGGCAGCGGCATGCTCGTCCTGGAGCGCGCCGCCGACGCCCGGGCGCGCGGCGCCGCCGTCCGGGCCCGCGTGGCCGGGTACGGGGCGTCGGCCGACGCGCACCACCTGACCGCCCCCGACCCGCGGGGCACCGGCGTCCTGCTCGCCCTGCGCACCGCCCTGGCGCGCGCGGACGTGATGCCCGACGAGGTCGACCACGTCAACGCGCACGGCACGTCCACGCCCCTGAACGACGCAGCGGAGGCCGCCGTGCTGCGCAAGTTCCTCGGCACGGGCCCCGCCGTCACCTCCACCAAGGGCGTCCTCGGCCACACCCTCGGCGCGGCCGGGGCGATCGAGGCCGCGCTCACCGTCCTCGCCGTACAGCGCGGCACGGTGCCGCCGACCGCCAACCTCCGCCACCAGGACCCCGACATCGACCTGGACGTCGTCACCGGCGGCCCGCGCGAGCGCCCGCTGGACGTCGCCGTCTCCAACTCCTTCGGCTTCGGCGGCCAGAACGCGGTCCTGGTGGTGACGGCGGCATGACCTTCCGGCACCCCACGGCCTTCCCGCTGCCGCACGCCGCCCTCGAGGACCTGGAGCGGCGGGTGCGGCACGCGCTGCGCACCGCCGACGACAGCGCGCTCGACGTGCTCGGCTACGGCGAGATCACCCTCGTCCTGCGGCTGCGCACCACCGAGGGCTCCTACGCCTGCAAGCGCCTGCCCGCCTTCCCCGACCGGGTCCGCTTCGACCGCTACCGGGAAGGGCTCGACGCGTATCTGCGCCGCCTCACCGACCGCGGGCTCACCGTCGCGCCCACCGAGGTGTGGCACACCCCCGGACCCGGCGGGCGGATCGTCGCGTACTGCGTCCAGCGGGAACTGCCGCCCGAGCGGCTGTGCTCCCGCCTCCTGCACACCGAGGACGAGGCCTGGGCGAAGAACTTCTTCGTCCGCTTCCTCGACCGCGTGGACGCCGCCGTCGGCCCCACCACCGGCCTGGACGCGCAGGCCTCCAACTGGATCGACACCGAAGGCGAGCTGACGTACCTGGACGTCACCACGCCCCTCATGCGCGACGCGCGGGGGCGCGAACAGCTCGACGTACGCCTGTTCTTCACCTCGCTGCCGTGGCTCCTGCGCGACGCCGTCCGCGTGGCCATGGCCAAGTCGATCTTCGACAAGTTCTACGCGACCCGCGGCGTGCTCCTGGACTTCCTCGGCAACCTCCACAAGGAACGCCTGGGCGCGCTCGTCCCCGCCTTCCTGGAGGAGGCCAACGCCCGCCTGGCCACGCCCCTCACCGCCGAGGAGGTCGCCGCCTACTACCGCGACGACGCCCGCATGTGGGAGCTGATCCAGCGGCTGCGCGCCGCCGACCGGTTCTGGCAGCGCAAGGTCAGGCGGCGCACGTACCCGTTCCTGCTGCCGCCGCCCGTGGACCGCTGACCCGATGGCCCTCCTCGCGCGCACCCCGGCGCCAGGCCTGGACGAGAGCGTGCGCCTTGACCCCGCGCGCCCCCTGCGCGTCACGCACGCGCGCGGACCGCTGACCCTCGCCGTCGTCTCGCTCGCCTGGGTACGCGCGCGGGACGCCGCGGGCCGCGCCGCGCTCCAGGCCCGGCACCTCACCGACGAGGAACGGGAGCGCGCCGCCGAACTGGCCGTGCCCAAGCGGCGCGTGGAGTGGCTGGCCGGGCGGCTGGCCGTCAAACACGGCGTCAGCGCCTATCTGCGGCGGCACAGCGGCCTGTGCGTGCGCACGCGCGAGGTACGTGTCGGCGCGGTGGCGGCCGGCATCCGCGCGGGCAAGCCCACCGTCGACGCGCCCGTGGAAGTGGGCCTGACCCACTCGGGCGACCTTGCCGTGGCCGCCTGCGGCCCGCGCGCGGTCGGCATCGACCTCGAACGCACCCGCCAACTTCCGCGTCCCTTGGCCGAGTTGCTCGCGACCGCGCACCCGGGCTGCCCGGCCCTCGACGCCATGCCGCTGTCGCTGCGCTGGGCGTGCAAGGAGGCCGTACTCAAACACTTCGGCTTCGGCCTGCGGGTCGACATGCGCGAGGTCGAACTCACCGGCTGGCACCCCGACGGCCGCTTCACCTGGCGCGCGGGACCGGGCCTGCGGCGCCACGTCCCGGCCGTGGACGCGCTGCGCCTGGCCGGCTGGGCACGCGAAGTCGACGGCTACTGCCTTTCCCTCGTGTGGAGTTAGAGGAGAGCGACACCCATGACAGCCGACTGGACAGCAGCGCACGGTACGCCCGCGCACGCCGCGCCCACGGACCTGGACTTCGAGGCCGCGCTCGGCGCGGCCGTGCGCCTCGCCGCGCTCAGCCCCTCGTCCCACAACTGCCAGCCCTGGGGCGTGGCCTGGGCCCGGAGCGAGGGGGCCCGCGCCGCCGCGCGGGCCGCGTCCGTCCCGGCGTACCCGGGCGGGAACACGGCGGCGGCCGGCGACCAGTACCTCGTCATCGCCCTGGACCGCGAGCGCCGGCTGCGCGCGCTGCCCGCCCTCCACGTGGAGATGCTCGTCAGCTGCGGCGCGTACGCGCAGCTCCTGCTGCGGGCCCTCGGCGCGCGGGGGTGGGCCCTGGACGGCCTGCGGTTCGCGCCCGGCGGCCTGGACGGGCCCCTGGCCGCCGACTGGCCGTGGGAGGCGCCGGGCCCCAGCGGCCTCCCCCGGATCTGGGCGCCGCTGTGCGTGGCCCGGCTGCGCCACGTGCCCGGGGGCGCGGCCGAGGACCCGCACGCGCTCCGGGCCGCCGCGCGGGCCCGCCGCACCCACCGCGCCCCCTACCACCCGCGGCCCGTCGCGCCGGACGTCCTGGAGCGCCTGGCGGCGCGGTCCGGCACCGCCCTCGCCCGGGACGCCGAGGTCGGCGTGCGCCACCTGACGTCGGACGCCGACCGCGCCGCGCTCGCCGCCTTCGTCGCGCGGCACGCCGGACGGGATTTCAGCCACGGCCCCGCCTGGCGCGAAACACACGCGTACCTGCGGTTCAGCGAGGCCGACGCGGTGGCGCGCGGGGACGGCTTCACGCTGGAGGAACTGTTCGGGCCGCTGTCCCGGCCGCACGCGTGGGCACGGCGTCTCGCGCTCGCGCCCACGACGATGCGCCTGCTGCGGCACGTCGGCTACCCCGCCCTGCTCGCCCGGCAGCTCGCCCGCGTCGTGCGCCCCACACCCGCCCTCACCGTCCTGAGCCTGACCGGTACGCGACCACCCACGCTCGCGGACGCCGTCAAGGGCGGGGCGCGAATGGCCGATTACTGGCTGGGCGCCACCACCGCCGGGCTCGTCCTGCACCCCGTCAGCGCCGTCCTTCAGCACGACGACCTCCGGCGTACCCTGGAGGATCGATTCCGCATTCCAGGGCGTGCGATATTCCTCAGCAGGCTGGGCCACCCCGTCGCGGACACGGCCGGGGGAAGGGGAGTATCGGCGTTCCCGCGCTCCCACCGCCGCCCCGCGCACGCGCCCCTGTGGACGATCTGACATTTACCCCACGAGGTTTCGAGCCATTTTCATGCTTCTTCCAATAAAGCTCGCCCAGACGCCAGTTGCGCGCACATACTGTTGCAGTGCGTACGGAATATTCCACGCCCACGTGCCCGCGTCGATTCAGGAGAGGACCGGAGAGGAGACGCGGCGGCCGGGGGTGAAGTGCACTGTCGGACAGCGGGCGGGTTCGATAGCGCGCGGCGGCGACGAGGGGTACCCGAAGGCGCATGGTCGTGTCATTCACAAGGGGGCGGCGAGATGGGGCACTGCTGCAAGGAGCCACTGCCGGACGCATCCACGAGGCCGGCGCGGCCGGCCCGCACGGGCGTGATGCCGTGACGCCTGATGCCGTGACGAGTGACGCGGCCCGGCCCGCCCGGCGCCGCGGTCTCCGCCCGGACGAGCTGCGGTGAGGCGGCGAGGCATGAAGATCCGCGTCCTGGTGTGCTGTGACGAGTCGATCATGTCCGCCGCGTTGCGCGCGCTGCTCGACCAGCAGCCCGACATCGAGGTCATGGGCTTCACCACCGGCCGCGAGTCCGCCGCGGCCGTCGCCGAGCTGGCGCCGCACGTCATGATCGTGGTGGCCCCCGCGCTCGGCTTCGAGGACAAGGGTGAGCTGGCGGAGCTAGCCGCCCAGACAAAGATCATCCTGATCGCCAAGGCCGAGTCCGCGCACCGCTCCGTCGAGGCACTGTGCATCGGCGTCCGCGCGGTCCTGGCCCCCGACTCCTCGGCGGACGACCTGATCCACGTCCTGCGGACGGTGAGCGCGGGCGCCACCATGGTGATGCCCGCCGCCGCCCGGCGCACCTTGCAGCACCTGCCGCAGCAGGGGGTCTCCCGGCGCTCCGCGCGCATGGCGGCGGAGCTGACCCCCCGCGAGTCCGAGGTGATACTGCTGCTCGCCCAGGGCAAGTCGAACGCCGAAGTCGCCGAGAAACTCTCGGTGTCCATGGCGACCGTCAGGTCCCATGTTCACCATGTGCTCCGAAAGCTGGGCGTCGGCACACGCGCCCAGGCCGTTGCTATTGCTTATGAGACCGGATTGATGGCGGCAATTGGACGGACCACTGAATTCCGTGGCCAAGAAGGGTGAACGGGGCGGGTGCCCGCATCCGGGCGCCGAGCGCTATTCACCACAGCTCATTTCCCCCGCCACCCGGCCCGCCACCGTGGGCCCCACAAATCATTCGGCCCGGTATCCGGCACCCACCCGTTCACCGGACCACTCGTCGACCACGGCGGCCATCTTCTCGAAATCGGCGACGAGCCTGCGGAATGGTTCCGACCGCATATCCCGCTCGAACTCGGCCGGGCTGGTCACTTCGATGATCTCGAAGTACTCGGCCGGTCCTTCGCCCTCGGCGGCCGCGCGGCGCTGCACGCCGAACGCGCGGACGGCGGGCAGTTCCGGACAGGTCGCGTAGTCCACCTCCCGCACCCAGGACTCGAAGCGCTCCGGCGCCACGCCGTGGTGCAGCCGGATGCGGTGAACGATGACCGCCATGGTGAGGTGTCCCTTCTCGTGTCCCGCGTCTCTGAGGTGCGCCGGGTCCCTCGGCGGCCTGGGATACCGGCCCCCGGCGGCTCAGCGGCCACCGCCCGCGCGGCGGCTGCCGCCCAGGCCGAGCGCCCGCGCGATGTTGTTCCGCTGGATCTCGTTCGTACCGGAGAAGATGCGCGAGGGCAGCGCGTCCCGCAGCAATGTCTCCGCCTCCCCGCTCAACACCCCCAGCGCGCCCCGCAGTTGCACGGCGTCCAGGCCGACCCGCACCGCCGCCTCGCTCACCGCGAGCTTCGCGAGCGCGGGCGCCACCTCGTCCTCGCTGCCCCGCGCGAGCCCCCACGCCGCCTTGTACAGCAGGAGCCGCGCCGACTCCACCGCGAGCGTCATGTCGACGACGCGGTGGCTCACCGCCTGGAAGCCGCCGATCGGCACCCCGAACTGCTCGCGCCGGCCCGCGTACGCGACGGTGGAGTCCAGGACCCGCCGCATCGCGCCGAGGTAGGCCGCGAACAGGCACGTGCGCTCCCACTTCATGGAGGACGCGAACACGCTCGCGCCCGCTCCCTCCGCGCCGAGCACGGCGTTCGCGGGCACCACGCAGCCGTCGAGGCGGACATCGGCCGTCGGCGAACCGCGAAGGCCCACCTTGTCGTACGGCGGCCCCACCGTGAGGCCCGGCGTGTCCGCCTCCACGACGAACGCGGTGAGGCCGAAGAAGCCGCCGCCCGGCGCCGTCGCCGCCTGCACCACGAAGACGTCGGCGACCGGCGCGTTCGTCGTGAAGGCCTTCACGCCGTCGAGTACGTACGTGTCACCGTCGCGCACCGCGCGGGTGCGCAGCCCCAGGGTGTCCGAACCGGCCTCCGGCTCGGTGATGGCGTGCGCGGCGATCCGCTCGCCCGAGCACAGCGCGGGCAGCCAGCGCCGCTTCTGCTCCTCGGTGCCGAACTCGGCGACCGGCATCACCGCGGCGAACAGGTGCGCCGCCACCGAGAAGGCGAAGCCGGTGTCCGGGCAGCCGTGGCCGAGCGCCTCCATCACCGCGGCCGCCGCCACCGCGTCGAGCCCGCTGCCGCCGTACCGCTCCGGTACGACGCTGCCGACCAGGCCCTGCTTGCCCGCGAGCAGCCAGCGGCGCCGGAACTCCGCCGGGTCAAGGAGCCCGTCCGCGGGCGGCGGGTCGCCGAGGTCGCGGCGCGCGAACCGCTCGACGGCCTCGCGCATGTCCTCGGTGTCGTCGTCGAAGGCGAAGTTCATCGCGGCCCGTAGCCCTTCTCGTGGTTCCGCTGGATCCCCTGGGCGGTGTGGTTCGCCGGGTCCTCTTCCACGAGGACGTGGTAGTTGATGCCGCCGGTGCCGAAGGAGCTGACGGCCGCGCGCCGCGGCCTGCCGGGCGGGCGCGGCCACGGCTCGGGCCTGGTCGCGATCTCGGCAGGGATGGCGGCGAGGCCGAGCGCCGGATTCAGTGTGCGCAGCAGCGTGTTGGGCGGCAGCGTGCCCGCCCGCAGCGCGAGCAGGGTGCGCAGCAGGCCCGCGCTGCCCGCCGCCGCGAAGGTGTGCCCGAAGAACGACTTCGCCGAGCCGATGCGCAGCGCGCCCGCGCGCGGGCCGCCCGCGTACAGGCGGGCCGCGGCGGCGATCTCGACCCGGTCGCCCACCTTCGTGCCGGTGCCGTGCGCCTCCAGATAGTCCACGGTGCAGGGCTCGAAGTCCACCTGGGCGAAGGCGCGCTGCATGGCGCGTACCTGGCCCGCGACGTCCGGGGCGATCAGGGACTTGGCGTCGTTCGACGCGCCGACGGCACGGATCACGCCGTGCACGGTGTCGCCGTCGCGCCGCGCGTCCTCGTACCGCTTGAGCAGGAAGAGCCCGCAGCCGTCACCCGGGGTGAACCCGTCGGCGGCGGCGTCGAACGGCGCGTTCCTGCTGTGCGAGAGCAGTCCGAGGGCGGAGCAGAGGACCATGTCCCGGGTGGTGCAGGCAAGTTCGACGCCGCCCGCGACGGCGAAGTCGGCGGCGCCCGAGCGCAGCGCGCCCACGGCGACGTCAAGGGCGGCGAGGGAGGACGCGCAGGCCGCCTCCACCGCGAGCGGCACCGCGCCCAGGCCGTACTCGTTGGCGAGCAGCGCGGCCACGCCGCTGGCCAGGCAGCCGTCGAGCAGGGCGGGTGACGGCTCGGCCAGGCCCCGCGCGGTCCGCTCGCGCAGCCGCTCCAGGAGCTTCTTCTTCCGCAGCGCGGAGAGCCCGTCGAGGGCGGGCAGCGCCGCGACGGCGTCCTCCAGGCCCTCCAGGACCAGCTCGGTGTGGGCGCGCCGCTCGCGCGTCAGGCCCAGCGTGGTGCCGACGGCGACCACACCGTGCCCGGTGAGGGGCACCCCCCGCCGGGGGAACCCGGCGAACAGCTCCGCCGCCACGTCAAGGGCCAGCCGCTGCGCGCCGTCCATCGCCGCGTACCGCAGCGGAAGGACCGCGAGGTCGTCCGGCGGCTCCTCGGGCACCGGCACGTGACCGCCCTGGTCGGTGTACGAGTGGGTCAGGCTGAGCGAGCCGGGGCAGTGGTGGAGGTCCCGGTCGAGGACGTGGTCGGGCACCGGGCCGATGCGGGTCCGGCCCGAGCTGACGACCCGCCAGAACGCGGCGGCGTCGGGCGCCCCCGCGAACCGCCCGCCCAGCCCGACCACCGCGACCGGCACGGCGCGCGGCCCGCCCCGGGCACGGGCACGCGGACCGGCCGGGGCGCGGCGGCGGTGCTCCTCAAGGACGAGATGGCAGAACGTGCCGGTCAGGGACGACCCGTGCACGACGGCCCGGCGTGGCGTCTCCGGGAGCGCCTCCCACGCCTCGCCTACGCGGGCCCGCCGGAAGGGCGTCCCCGTAGGTGTCCCCGCAGCCGCCCCCTCGGGTGCCCCCACCGGCCCCTCACCGTCCGGCGGCGGCTCCGGATAGCGACGCTCGCGCAACGCCCGGGCCACGTTGCTCACCGACGCGAGCCCCGCGTGGGCGAATGCCCGCCCGTCGCCCGTGCCGAGCACCACGGACCCCGGCGCCCGCCCGGCGTGCAGCCGCGCCAGGGCTTCCCGCTCAGCGGCGGCCTCCTGGGCGACCGACGAGCCCGCGCACGCGACGTACTGGACGCTCTCCAGGCCGGCCCCCGCGGCGCGCAGCGAGTCGGCGGCGGCGTCCTGCCGCAGCTCGACGGAGTGCGAGTGCCGGAAGCAGCCCGGACGCGGCTCGTGGCGGAGCGTGCAGTCGAGGACGGTGGCGTAGACGCGGTCCCCGTCCCGCACGGCCGTGGAGAGCCGTTTGAGGAGCACCGCCCCCACGCCCTCGCCGACGTCGACCGGCGCGCCCCGTGGCCCGTCGGCCTCCGCCCCGCCGGGGGCGTACACCCCCTTCGCCCCGAGCGCCCCGGCGACGAACGGGCTCTCGCGCCGCTGCCCCGCCACGACGAGCACCGCGTCCGACGCCTCGGCGCGCAGCTGGTCCACCGCGTGCGCGAGCGCCACGAACGACGTCGCCTCGGCGGACTCCACCGCGAGCGTGCGGCCCCGCAGTTTGAAGGCCGAGGCGATACGCGCCGGGATCGTGCTCGCCATCTCGCCCACGCGGTCGTGCGGCGAGCCGCCGAGGCGCGGCGCGAGCAGCTCGCGCAGCTCCGCCGCGGCCCGCGCGGCCCGGTCCCGCGCCGCTCCCGCCGCGCGGGCGGCGCGCTCCAGCTCCCGCGCGTACCGGGGGAGTTCGACGCGTACGGCGTTGGCGTGCTGGCGGTCGAGGGCGAAGCAGAGGCCCGTGACGACGTCGGTGCGCTCGGCGGGCAGCGGCCGTTCGGGGTGGCCCGCGTCCGCGAGGCAGCGGCGGGCGGCCTCCAGCATCAGGAGCTGCATCCGGTTCATGGACTTGGCCTGCATGGGGGGAATGCCGAACCGGGCGACGTCGACCACGACGTCGTCGAGCCCGCCCGGGTCAAGGTCGGCGATCCCCACGATCGCGAGGGGCTCCCCGGGCCGCGCGGGAGTGGCCCGGCGGGCTTGCCATTCGGACGTCATGTCGCGGCTGCTCCTGCGGTCGTCGGAGTCCCGCCGGAGAGCGGGAAGGGAATCGCGGCCGGTTACTGCGAGCGGATGTGCGAATACGCGGATACGCAGACGCGCAGATACGCAGATACGCAGATACGCGGATGTACGGGCGCGCGGCGCGTGCCGTAGCGGAAAGGCCTCGATGTGACGGATGAGGCACCAGAGAAAAGGGCGGGAATATGGGCGCGGCGTGTTTATGAGGCGGCGGGGACGGTCGTCAGGGAAAGAGCCGGGTCCTGCGACAGGATTTCCGTGTGGCGCCGCTGGAGCACGACTCCGGGCCGCACGCCCAGCTCCTCGTCGAGCCGTCTGCGCGTCGCGTGGAACAGCTCCAGGGCCTCCGCCTGCCGCCCGGTGCGGTAGAGGGCGAGCATGAGCAGCTCGCAGAAGCGCTCGCGCAGCGGGTGCTGGGCGACCAGGCGGCGCAGCTCGGCCACCGCCCGCGAGGCGTCGCCGACGGCGAGCCGCGCGCGGATCAGGTCCTCCCGGACCGTCAGCCGCCGCTCGTCGAAGAGCGCGGCCGCGCCCCGGCAGCGCAGCCCGTCGCCCGCGTCAAGGAGCGCGGGCCCCTGCCACAGGTCGAGCCCGGCCTGGAGCAGCTCGATGGCCCGCTCCGGGCGCGTGTCGAGCGCCGCGGCACCGCGCGTGGCCAGGTCGAGGAACGTGTTGCCGTCGACGCGGTCCGCGGGCACGTCGAGCAGATAGCCGCCCCGCACCGCGCGCAGCAGCGTCGTGCCCCGTGGCCGCGCCCCGTGCCCGTCGAGGACCTTGCGCAGCCGGGTGGCGTGCGCCTGGAGCGCGTTGCGGGCGTTGCCGAGGGGCCGGCCCGCCCACAGCTCGTCCGCGAGGTCCGCGTGCGAGACGGCCCGGCCCGCGTCGAGGGCGAGGGCGGCGAGCATCGCCCGCACCTTGGCGGCCTGGATCTCGTGGAACTTTCCTTCCGTGGCCACGGAAACAGGCCCCAGGATGGTGATGTGCATGTCGTTCCTCCCCCGATGGACTGCGAAAGGCATTTACGGGTGGCGGAATACGTCAATACAGAAGCCCCAGGAACACCGCGAGCCCCCCTCCTTTTCGGCTGCGTACGAGTTTCCCAGGAACGGGGGTGCGGTGACATCAACCCCCTGACGGGTTTCCCGGACGGATACCGCATCGATTTCCGGAGTAAGACATCGGTCATCCGTTGAGGCGCGTCGGCGGCGCCTCAACGGATGACCGTCGGAGGCAGGGGCTCCGCCTGTCTGGACAAGCGATTGAACGAGCGTTTAGTCTGCTGTACATGCGTTCAATGCCCGACGACCGCACGACCCGGGCGGTCATCCGAGACGAGGCCCTGAGGCTCTTCGCCGCCCACGGCCCCGACGTGGTCACCGTCCGCCAGATCGCCACGGCCGCGGGGGTGTCCCCGGGGCTCGTGGTGCACCACTTCCGCTCCAAGGACGGCCTGCGCCAGGAGGTCGACCAGCACGTCCTGACCGTCTTCGAGCGCCTGCTCGGCGAGCTGACGGGGGACGACGCCCCGGATCTGCACGGGGAGCCGATGTCCGCGACGGCCGGCTCGCTCGGTGAGGTCTTCCTGCGCCACCTGCCCGTCGGCTCACCGCTGCCCGACTATCTGCGCAGGCTCCTGCTCTCGGACTCGGAGGCGGGCCGCGGCCTGTTCCGCAGGCTGTACGCGATGAGCAGGGAGACCCTCGACGGCCTCGCCGAGGCCGGTGTCGCGTCGCGGGGCAAGGACCCGCAGGTGCGCGCCGCCCTGCTGCTCGTCAACGACCTCTCGGTGTTCCTGCTGCGCGAGCAGCTCACGGCGGTCCTCGGCGTCGACCCGCTGTCGGCGATGGGCCTGGCCCGCTGGGGCCCGGAGCTGCTGAGCATCTACGCGGGCGGACTGAACGCGGACACAGCAGCGCGAGCACAGCAAGCACCGATAACAGCAGCGACAGCCCCAACAGCACAGAAAGCAGCACCGAAAGCAGCACCGCAAGCAGAAGGAGGCCAGGCATGACCACAAGGCCGCAGCCCGCACTCACCGCCCGGAACATCCACAAGGCGTTCGGCAAGCACCAGGTCCTGCGCGGCGCCGACCTCACGGTGGAACGGGGCCAGCTGGTCGCCGTGGTCGGGGAGAACGGCTCGGGCAAATCGACCCTGCTCAAGGCCATCGCGGGCACCCTCGCCGTGGACCGCGGCGAGGTGCGCCTCAGCGGCGAGCTGGGCTACTGCCCGCAGGACCCCGTGCTCAACGCCAACCTCACCGTCGACCAGCACCTGCGCTACTTCGCCGCCGCCCACCGGCTGACCAGCCTGGACCGCGCCGACGAGCTGGTGGAGCTGCTCGGCTTCGGGAAGTACCGCGCCACGGCGGCCGGCGCCCTGTCCGGCGGCACCCGGCAGAAGCTCAACCTCACCCTGGCCCTGCTGCACGACCCGGACGTCCTGCTCCTGGACGAGCCGTACCAGGGCTTCGACTGGGAGACGTACCTGCGCTTCTGGGACCTGGTCGACAAGCTGCACGAGCGGGACAAGGCCGTCGTCGTGATCACCCATCTCGTCTTCGAGCAGGAGCGGTTCGACGTCCTCGCCGACCTCGTCGACGGCCGTCTCTCACCGCGCACGTCCGAGGAGGAGCAGGAGCGCCGCCATGCCGCAGTTTGACGTCTTCACGGACCGGCCGCCGTTCGGGCAGTTCCCCACCGCGCTCAGGTTCTCGGTGCGCGAGCAGAGCCGCAACCGCCTCGCCGCCCTGCTCCTCGTGCTCTTCGTGCCGGTCTGGTACCTGCTGATGACCTCCATCGCCGGGGACAAGGCCCTGGACTTCAAGCTGTACGCGACGGGCGAGATGCTGCACGTCGACGGCAAGCACATCACGCTGATCACCGCGGGCCTCAACTCGCTCACGATGATCTCCGGCTTCGTCGTCTTCGACGCGGTCCGCAAGGCCCTCGCCTTCGACAAGCGCCTCGCCTTCGCCGGGTACCGGCAGTCCACCCTGATCGGCGCCAAGATGCTGGCCATCGGCATCGTCGCGGGCACGATCGCGCTCTACACCGCGCTCGCCCTGCTGCTCTACTGGCGCCCCGGCCTCACCGGCTGGGCCACCATCCTCCTCGGGTTCCTGGCCATGACCCTCACCTACGGCTGCCTCGGCCTGTTGCTCGGCGTCCTGGTGAAGAACGACCTGGAGGGTTTCTTCCTCATCATCATGGGCGGGCTCACCGACACGTTCCTCCAGAACCCGCTCGGCAACCCGGCGGCCAACAAGCCGGTCCTCCAGTACTTCCCGTCGTTCGGCCCGATGCAGTTCTCCGCCGGCGGCTCCCTCGGGGACACCGTCCTGTGGCGCTACCTCGGCCTCGGCCTGGCCTGGGCGGCGTTCTTCGCCGTCGTCGGCCTGATCGTGTTCCACTTCAGGACCCGGAGCCGCCGCCCCACGCGCTGACGGCGGCCCGGGTCCCGGACGTCCCCGCGCCGCTCAGGCGCCGCTCAGGCGCCGGTCTGCATCCGGCGCAGGGACGCCACCAGCTGATCCACCTCGTCGGAGGTGTTGTAGAGCGCGAACGACGCGCGGGCCGCGGACTCCAGGCCGTAGTGCGCGAGCGCGGGCTGCGCGCAGTGGTGGCCCGCGCGGACGGCGATCCCGTCCCGGTCCAGCCAGTCCGCGACGGAGCCCGGGTCGTGGCCCGCGAGCGTGAAGGTGAGCACCGCGATCCGCTCGGCCGCGGAGCCGATCACCTCAAGACCGGGGACCGCCGCCATGGCCTGCGTCGCGTACGTCATGAGCGAGTGCTCGTACGCGGCGACGGCCTCCCGGTCGAACGACCGCAGCCAGTCGATCGCCGCGAGCAGCCCGACCACGCCGGAGATATGGCCCGTGCCCGCCTCCAGGAGGTGCGGCACCGGCGCGAACGCCGTCCGCTCGAAGCTCACCGACTCGATCATGTTGCCGCCGCCCTGCCACGGGCGCATCCGCTCACCCATCTCCGGCGTCATGTACAGCGCGCCGATGCCCGTCGGGGCGAACAGCTTGTGCCCGGAGAACGCGTAGAAGTCCGCGCCCAACTGCCGTACGTCCACCGGCATGTGAGCCACCGCCTGCGCGCCGTCCACCAGGACCCGCGCGCCGTAGCGGTGCGCGAGCGCGGTCATCTCCGCCACCGGCGGCACGGTGCCGAGCACGTTCGACGCCTGGCTGATCACCACCAGCTGGGTGCGCGCCGAGAGCAGGTCGGAGTACGCCTCCTGGTCGATCTCGCCCTTGGGCGTGAGCGGCACCGGGACCACGCGCGCGTGGGTCTCCTTCGCGAGGAGCTGCCACGGCACGATGTTGGAGTGGTGCTCAAGGACCGGGACGAGGATCTCGTCGCCCGGCTGCATCACGGAGCGGCCCCAGCTCTGCGCCACCAGGTTGATGGCCTCGGTGGTGCCCCGTACGAAGGCGATGTCCTCCGGCGAGGCCGCGCCGAGGAACTCCGCGACCGCCCTGCGGCCCGCCTCGTACAGCTCGGTGGCCTCGCGCGCCATGGTGTGCGCGCCCCGGTGGATGTTGGAGTTGGCCGCGCTGTAGTACGCGGAGAGTGCCTCGATGACCTGGCGGGGCTTCTGCGTGGTGGCCCCGTTGTCGAGCCAGACCAGGGGGTGCCCGTTCACCGTCCGGTGCAGGATCGGGACGTCCTCGCGGGCCTGTTCGGGGGAGAAGGCGCCGGGCGTGGTGGTGGGCAGGGCTGAGAGCGCGTCCTGGAGGGCCGGGGCGGCGGGTACCTCGCTCCCCGGTGAGGCGGGCGCTGTGGGCGGCGCGGCGGCGGGCACGGGCGCCGGCGCCTGGGCGGCCTGCGCGGGGGACCGCAGCAGTGCCCTGAGATCGGGAACGTCAGGAGTAGTCATGGTAGTTGTTCACCTCGACGTTCTGGAGCACGGCGATGGCGTCCTCGACCAGGACCGCCGTGTTGAAGTACGCCGTCATCAGGTACGAGGTGATGCCCTTCTGGTCGGTGCCCATGTTCCGCATGGACAGACCGGGCTCGACCTCGTCGGAGACCTCGCCGGGACGCAGGCCCACGACGCCGCGGTCGGCCTCGCCCATGCGCATCAGGAGGATCTCCGTGGTGCCGACGGCCGCCGTCGACGCGCCGGAGCCGTTCGCCCGTACGCCGCCCCCGAACGGCACCTTGTCGGACGGCACCAGCGGCACCCCGCGCCAGGTGAGCAGGGGGCTGCCGAACCTGCTGTCGGTGACCGGGGGCACGCCCCGCCGCGTACACTCGCGCCCGAACGCGGCGATGGCCTTGGGGTGCGCGAGGAAGTAGCTGGGCTGCTTCCACACCCGGGCGAGCAGCTCGTCGAGGTCGTCGGGCGTGGGCGACCCGGTGCGGGTCTGCACGCGCTGGCCGGGCGCCACGTTGTGGAACAGGCCGAACTCGGGGTGGTTGAGCAGCGCCGCCTCCTGCCGCTCGCGCAGCGCCTCGATGGTGAGCAGAGCCTGCTGCCGCGTCTGGTCGAAGTCGCCGCTGTACACGTCGTGGACGCGGGTGTGCACGCGCAGGATCGTCTGCGCGAGCGTCATGTGGTACTCGCGCGGGGTGTCCTCGTAGTCGACGTACGTGGCGGGCAGGTCGGGCTCGCCGACGTGGCCCGACGTGAGGTCCACCGGCACTTCGGAGCCGGGCCGGAAGCCGTTGCCAGCGGTGTAGGCGGCCATGGAGGTACGGACGTTCTCGTCGCGGTCGGCGAGCGCCGCGAGCGCGCGGCGCTCGGCGCACAGCGCGAGGCCGGGGGTGAGGGCCTGCACGCGGTAGGGCGTGGGCTCCTCCCGCGTCCAGGCGCCGAGGTCGAAGAACTGGCCGTCACCGATCACCTCGATGAGCTGCTCCTCGCCGTAGCGCCCGGTCACGCGCTTCTCGGCGCGGCCCTGCACGATGATCCACAGGCGCTCGGCCGGGTCGCCCTCCTGGGCGAGGACCTGGCCCGGCTCGAAGCGTACCTCGGTGAAGGCGTCGGCGAGTTCGGTGAGGCAGGACTCCTCGGCGTCGCGCAGGTAGGGCAGTTCGCGCAGGTCGCCGGGGACGACGCGGGGTGAGCCGCCGTCGGTGTGGGTGGATATGCGGTCGTCGCCGAGCACGAAGGTGCGACGGCGGTTGACGCGGTACACGCCGGACTTGAGGTCCACCCACGGCAGCGCGCGCAGCAGGTAGCGCGGGGTGGTGCCGAGCATCTGGGGTGCTGTCTTGGTCGCGGTCGCGAGCTGCCGTGCGGCATCGGGTGCGAGGGAAAGGCGGTCGTTCACGGGAACCTCCCAGAAGGGGAACGAGGGGAGCGCGAAGAACGCGAAGAACGCGAAGAACGCGAAGAACGCGAAGAACGCGAAGAACGCTGGAGACGAAGTGAGCGAAGTCGGGCAGGGCCGATCGTCTTCTCGCAATCCCGTGACCACAAGGTGTGACTTTTCAAATACTTTTGGTGTTCGGCCGGAAAAAACCGAACTTGGGAACCAATGGGAGGGGAGTCCGGCGCGGTGCGGCGGCGAACCCCTGCCCCGCTCGCCCGGCCGGACACCTTCACTCGGCATATGCGGCCGAATTTGCCCCCTTGCTAGCGTTTCGCGACCCCTAAAGCACCGCTTATGCAAGGGCTTGCCAGGTTCTGATCAGCTCCGCTGCTGCGGGATGGACAGCGGCAGCTCGCCCTGCCGGACGGTCACCGTCCGCGTCGGGGCGGGGACCGGGATGCCCTCGGCCCGGTAGCGCCGGTGCAGCCGCTTGATGAACTCGTGCTTGATCCGGTACTGGTCGCTGAACTCGCCCACGCCCAGGATCACCGTGAAGCCGATCCGGGAGTCGCCGAAGGTGTGGAAGCGGATCGCGGCCTCGTGGTGCGGCAGGGCGCCGGTGATCTCCTTCATCACCTCGTCGACGACCTCGATGGTCACGCGCTCCACCTGGTCCAGGTCGCTCTCGTAGCCGACGCCCGCCTGCACGAGGATCGACAGCTCCTGCTCCGGCTGGCTGTAGTTGGTCATGTTGGTGCCGGCGAGCTTGCCGTTCGGGATGATGACGAGGTTGTTGGAGAGGTTCCGCACCACCGTGTTGCGCCAGTTGATGTCGACGACGTAACCCTCCTCACCGCTGGTCAGCCGGATGTAGTCGCCGGGCTGCACGGTCTTCGCGGCGAGGATGTGCACGCCGGCGAAGAGGTTCGCGAGGGTGTCCTGGAGTGCGAGCGCCACCGCGAGGCCGCCCACACCGAGGGCGGTGAGCAGCGGCGCGATGGACACGCCGAGGGTTTGCAGGACGACGAGGAAGCCGATCGCGAGCACCACGACGCGCGTGATGTTGACGAATATGGTCGCCGAGCCCGCCACCCCGGAGCGGGACTGGGCCAGGGACTTCACGAGCCCCGCCACGATCCGCGCCGCGGTGACCGTGGCCGCGAGGATCAGCAGCGCCGTCAGGACGAGCGTGACGTTGCGTCCCGTACGCGGCGTCAGCGGCAGCGCCGCGGCCGCCGCGGCCAGGCCCGCGACGACCGCGGCGCACGGCACGATGGCGCGGGCGGCGTCGACCAGCACGTCGTCGCCGCTCCACCGGGTGCGGGTCGCGCGCACCCCGAGCCAGCGCAGCGTCGTCCGCGAGAGCAGCGCGGCCGCGATGCCGCAGACCACGGCGATCCCGGCGAACATCAGGTCGTGCAGGGTGAGGGCTCGGTCCATCAATGGGCTCCCGTGGTCGGCCGTTTCGCTCCGTGTCCGGGGACGCGCACGTCTGCGCGCGCTGACACGGCCGCCCATCCTGCCCTACCCGCACACCCCCCTCGCACCGGGCCCACCTGCGATCTTCACCCTCCTCCCGGCAGCTCAGACGACGAGCCGCAGCGCCCCATCCGCCACCCCCACCCGCACGCTCTGCCCCCAGCCAAGGTCCAGCGCGTCCCGCTCCATGCCGTCGCCGAAGGCGACGAGGCGGTCCGACTCGGCGGTGAGCCAGAGGCGTTGGCCGGCCGTCAGCTCGCCGTGGGTCAGCGTGGTGCCGGTGGTGGGCGACGGCCAGGCCTCGCGGACGACCCACAGCAGGCGGGCGTCGGTCGCGCCGGGGAGGCGGGGGCCGTCCCCCGACTGCCGCCACAGCGAGCGCAGCCAGCCGGTGGCGCCGGTGCCGGTGCCGATGACCACGCCGGACGAGGCCTGGGCCTCCGGGTCCGCCGGGCTCGCCGCGGAGCCGATGCGGTAGCGGGCGGTCTGGTGCCCCGCGGCGCCGACGTAGACCTCGTTGAGGGCGCGAAGGCGCCGGCCGTCGTCGGTCACGGCCTCGGCCATGGTCAGCTCCGCGGCCCCGGCGGCACCCGCCGCCGCGTGCGGGAGCAGCTTCGCGGTGTCACGGGCCCGGTGCCGCACCAGGACGCCCGGGTTGCGCCCCGGCTCGGCGTCGACGCCGATGACGGGCTGGCCGGTCAGATACTTGGCCGCGTTGGCGACGAGCCCGTCCTGGCCGACCACGACCACCACGTCCTCGGGCGCGAACAGGAACCGGTCGAGGTCCGCGCGCTCCACCCGGGTGTGCCGCCAGCGCAGCGGCACCGCCGCCGCCACGTCGGCGAGGGCGCGCCGGGTGCGCCGGTGCCGCTCGGCCACCTCCTCGATGTCGCGCCCGCGCGAGGACAGGAAGAACGCGGCCTGGCCGTGCGTGCCGTGCCGGGCGAGCAACTCCTCGTACTCGGTGCGCCGGTGGACGAGCACGGCGCGCGGCGCGAGGCTCATGACCCGGCGCCTTCGCCCGCCCCGGAGCCCCGGCCCAGCTTCGCGAGCAGCCCTGTGACGAGGTCCGGCGACAGCGTGAGGCTCTCGACGCGCGGCACGTTCTCGGCGAGGCGAGTGGCGGCGAGGGCGTGCAGGGTGCGCGTGTCGGCGCTCGCGTGCGCGGCGAGCCAGGCGGCCTGCGCCGCCGCGCGGGCCTCGCCGACCACGCGGGCCGCCTCCGCCTCGGCCCGCGCGAGGCGCACCGTGCGGGCGGCCTCCGCCTCGGCGCGCACGGCGTCGGCGGCGGCGTCCTCCTCGGCCTCGCGGCGCGCGTTGGTGCCGCGCCGCTCGACCAGGTGCTCCTCCTGGCGGGCGAGTTCGATGCGGCTCGCCAGCTCGTTCTCGGCGATGGCGCGCTCGCGCTCGACGGCCACGGCCCGGCGTTCGTACGTGGCCCGGTCCGCGTCCTGCTGCACACGTTCGCGCGCCGGGGTGCGCAGGGCCCGCTCCACCTCGGGCTCGGGCCGGATCGCGACGACGCGTACGGCGACGACGTCGAGGCCCGTCGCGGGCAGCCGCGGCTCGGCCGCGAGGCCCTCGGCGACGCGCTCGCGGACCGCCGTGACCCCGTCGGCGAGCGCGGTCGCGAGCGGCGTGCGCGCGAGCAGGTCCAGGGCGTGCTGCTGCGCCGACTCGGTGAGCAGCGTGGCCAGTTGCTCCAGGGGAGCGGACCGCCAGGCGCCGGTGTCCGGGTCCACGGAGAAGTCCAGGCGGGCCGCAGCGAGCGCCGGGTCGCTGATCCGGTACGTCACGGTGGCCTGCACGGTGACGTCCTGGAAGTCGGCGGTGCGGGCGTGAAAGAGAACGGCCAACTCCCGGTCGTCGACCGGGACTTCGGACAGGGCGGCGCTCAGCGGCCGGAACCAGAAGCTGACCCCCGGCCCGTCGTGCCGGAGCCGGCCGCCCTGGTGGTGGCGGATGTGGGCGGTGGGCGCGGAGCGCAGATGGCGCAGGCCGAGGCGCCGGGTGATGTCGGCCATGGTGGACCTCCCCGTTGTCGTCACCTAGACGATATGAGCCCGCCCACTTATCGTCAAGCTGACCCAAACCGCCGGGGCGGGTCCGCCGCCGGGGCCGGGGCGGGCCAGGGCCGGAGTGGGCTCGCCGCCCGGTCGTGGCGGACCTGTCGCCGTGTGCCGGGCTGGCCTCAGCCGTGGGCCGGTGATCCCTCCTCCGAGGGCCGGGCGCAGGCCCGCCGCCGTGGGCCGGGCACGCAGCCCCGCCGCCGTGGGTCAAGCGGCCCCGCCGCCGCAGGCCAAGCGGTCCCGCCGCGGAGGGCGGAGCGGCCCGCCGCTCACTCCTTCCGTCCCACCCCCGCGTACAGCGGCACCCGCGTCCCGTCCCGTACCTCCCCGACGCCGAGTTCGGGCCGCCAGTCCGGCGGCTGCACCAGGCCCGGCGCGAGGAGCGCGCAGCCGGTGAAGAATCGCTCCGTCTCCGCCCGCGTGCGCGGCACGAGCGCGACTCCGCCCGTCGTGTACTGGTCCACGGCCTCACCCACCCACGCGGTCTCCTCGTCGCCCGCGAGCTGCGAGAGCACCAGATGGCTGCCGGGCGCCAGCGCGTCGAGGAGGCGGGCGACGACGGCGTGGGCGTCGTCTTCGGCGGTGAGGAAGTGCGTCACGGCGACGAGCGAGAGCGCGACGGGCCGGGTGAAGTCCAGGACCTCCGCGGCGCGTTCGAGGATCGGCTCCGGATCGCGCGCGTCCGCGTCGACGAAGGCCGTGGCCCCGGCCCCGGTGCCGCCGAGGAGCCCCTGTGCGTGCTCGCGGACCAGCGGGTCGTGGTCCACGTACACCACCCGCGCGTCGGGCGCGATGTCCTGCGCGACGCGGTGGAGGTTCGGCTCCGTCGGGATGCCGCTGCCGACGTCGAGGAACTGGCGTACTCCGGCGGGCCCGGCGAGGTAACGCGTGGCGCGCTGCATGAACCAGCGGTTGTGCCGCGCGCCGTACCGGGCGGTCGGGTCGAGCGCCTCGATCCGCGCACCGAACTCGGCGTCCACCGGGCCGTGGTGGGTGCCGCCGAGGAACCAGTCGTAGACGCGAGCGGGGTGCGGCCTGTCGGCGCCGCTGTCGAAGATTGGTGCTGCCATGGGGTAACTCCTTGTGAGTGAGGGGGTGTTGGGGGGGGCGTGAAGCGCGCGCTTCCGTACGCGCTCCGGTCGGGGAGCCCCCACGCGCCGCGCGGGAAAGTCCCTGCGCGGGGTCTTCCCGTCGCCCCCGCTTTATGCAACTCTCCTACCAAATCGCGGCGACAGCGGGCTCCCACCCGCCAACGGGGGCTGCTCCACCATGACTTCCGGGGTGCAGAAGTGATGCGAAAACGGACGCGCGGCCACGACCTGGCCGGTCTGCGCCGCCTGAACACCACCGTCATCCTCCGCGCCCTGCACCGCCGCAGCCCCCAGACCCTCGCCGAACTCGCCGCGGGCACCGGCCTGTCCCGGCCCACCGTCGAGGCCGTCCTCGAGGACCTCGTCGCACGGGCCTGGGTCACGGAGGCGGCGGCGGGGGAGCGCGCGCGGGGCCGTCCCGCGCGGCGGTTCCGCTTCCGGAGCGAGGCCGGGCACGTGCTCGGCGCCGACATAGGGTTGCACAAGGTGGTGCTGCTCCTCGCCGACCTCGGCGGCACCGTCCTCGCGGCCGAACGCGCCGACATCGACCCGCTGCTGGGCGGCGGCCCCCGGCTCGACCTGCTCCAGCGCGCGATGGACGCCTTCCTCGACGCGCACGCCGTGCGCCGCGACACCGTCCTCGCGCGGTGCGTCGGCGTGCCCGGTGTCGTCGACGCGGGCGGCTACCTCACGTCCGTCGTCGTGCCCGAGTGGTCGGGCGTCGACCTGCGACGGCTGCTCTCCGACGGCGAGCCCGGCCACACGCTCGTCGAGAACGACGTGAACCTCGCCGTCCTCGCCGAGCGCTGGCAGGGCGCCGCGACCCTCGCGGGCGACGTCGTGTGCGTCCTCACCGGGCACCGCGTCTCCTGCGCCCTGACCATCGGCGGGCGGCTGCACCGCGGCGGCCGCGGCGGCGCGGGGGAGCTTGGCCTGCTGCCGCTGCTCGGCCTCGACACCGCGCAGGAGGCCCTGGCCTGGCCGGGGCCGCGTCGCCCCGGCGAGTCCGAGGTGGCCGCGCTCGCGCGCGCGGCGGACGCCGCGGAGCCGCGCGCACTCGCCGCCATCGGGGACTTCGCCGAGCGGCTCACGCCCGGCGTCGCGGCCCTCGCCCTCGCCGTCGACCCCGAGCTGATCGTGCTCACCGGAGGCGCGGCACCGCTCGGCCCGCACCTCGTGCCGCTCCTTCAGGCGCGGCTGCGCCCGCTGACTCTGCACGTGCCGAGGATCGCCGTCAGCTCGCTCGGCGAGCGCGGGGTGGCTCTCGGCGCGGTGCGCAAGGCACTCGACCTCGTGGAGGAGGAACTGCTCGCGGACACGGCCGACTAGGAGGCCCCGGTCGGCCCCACCCCATCCCCACCCGAAGCGGAGGCGCGTATGCGCAGGAGGACCCTCCTCTGCTCTGGCCTTGCGGCGGCGTCGGCACCCGCGCTCGCCGCCTGCGCGGACCAGGGCGGCGGCAGCGAAGGCGGCGGCCGCACCACGCTCTCGTACGGCATGTGGGACCCGGCGCAGGTGCCGGGCATGCAGCGGATCATCGCGGCCTTCAAGGCGCGCAACCCCGGGATATCCGTGCGCATCGAGCTGACCCCGTGGGCCAGCTACTGGACCACCCTGAAGACCTCGATGCGCGGCGGCACCGCCCCCGACGTGTTCTGGATGAACGCCGTCAACTTCCAGCTGTACGCGGCCAACGGCGTCCTGGAGCCCCTCTCCGAGCGCGCCGCGCGCGACGCGACGCCGCTGGACCGCCACCCGGCGCAGCTCGTACGGCTCTACGCCTACGACGGCGTCCAGTACGGCATCCCGAAGGACTTCGACACCATCGGGCTCTGGTACAACAAGGCCCTCTTCGACAAGGCGCGCGTCCCCTACCCCGACCCCACCTGGACGTGGGACGACCTGCGCGACGCGGCCGCCGAGCTGACCGACCCGCGCGAGCGCGTGCACGGCTTCGCGGCCGAGATGCACCGCCAGTTCGTCATCTACCCGACCGTCTTCGGCGCGGACGGCTACGTCCTTCGCGACGGCCGCTCCGGATTCGGCGACGAGCGGACGATCGAAGGCCTGCGGTTCCTCACCGACATGATCGACCGCGGCTGGTCGCCGCCGCAGAGCGCGATGGTGGAGAACATCGCCCGGGTGCGCTACTGGTCGGAGAAGGTGGCCATGGTCTACGACGTGTCGGCGATGTCCGGGCAGATGTACGCCGTGCCCGCGCTCAAGGACCACGGGGGCGTCACCGTCCTGCCCAAGGGCCGCCGCAGGGCCACCGTCATCCACGGCCTCGCCAACGTGATCTCCGCCAAGAGCGACAAGAAGGCCGCCGCCTGGAAGTTCGTGCACTTCATGGCGGGCCGCGAGGCCGCCGAGATCCAGGCCGAGCTGGGCGTGACGATCTCCAGTTACGCCGGTACGCAGGACGCCTGGCTGAAGTCGATGCCCGAGTTCGACCTCAAGTCCTTCATCGCCATGAAGGAGTACGCCGTCCCCTACCCCAGCTCCAAGAACACCGCCGTCTGGGAGAACCTCCAATACCCGCTCCTCGGCGCCGCGTTCAGCGGCAAGGGCGGGATCGAAGGGGCCGCGCGCACCCTCGGCGAGCAGATGGACCGGGCCCTGAAGGAGGAGCGCGACCGATGAGTGTCTTCCCCGCCACCGCCGCGGCCGAGGCGGCCGACCGGCGCGCCGCGAAGGCCGCGGGCCCCGGCCCCGCGAGCCGTGACCAGCGCACGGCGTACCTGTTCATCGCGCCGCTCGGCCTCGGCTTCGCGCTCTTCTACTTCTGGCCGATGCTCCAGACCCTGTACTTCAGCTTCACCGAGTTCGGCCCCTTCGGGGGCCACACCTGGATCGGCGGCGACAACTACGCCCGCGTCGTCAAGGACGTCACCGTCTGGCAGGCGCTCGGCAACACCCTCGTCTACTGCGGCATCGGCCTGACCGCGCTGCCCCTCGCCCTCGTCATCGCCTCCCTGCTCAACCGCCGCGGACTGCGCGCCGTCCCGCTCTACCGCGCCCTGTACTTCGTGCCCTTCGTGACCCTGCCGGTCGCCGTCGGCCTGGTCTGGAACTGGCTCTACAACGGCGACTTCGGCCTCCTCAACGAGGTCCTCGGCTGGTTCGGCGTGGACCGCCGCTACTGGGTCTCCGACCCCTCGACGGCCGTCTTCGCCATCGGCGCCGTCATGATCTGGTCGACCACCGGCTACTACTTGATCATCTTCATGGCGGGCATCAAGGGCATCCCGCGGGACTACTACGAGGCCGCGGAGCTGGACGGGGCGGGCGCGGTGCGGCGCTTCTTCACCATCACGCTGCCGCTGCTCAGCCCCACGATCTTCTTCGCCTCCGTGATCTGCATGATCCAGTCGCTCCAGGTGTTCGACCTCATCTACATCATGATGGGCGAGAAGAACCCGGCGGTCGGTGACACCCAGTCCGTCGTGGGCCTCTTCTACAAGTGGGCGTTCGTCGAGAACGCCCAGGGCGCCGCGGCCGCCCTCGCCTTCCTCCTGATGCTGCTCATCGCGGCCCTCACGTACCTCCAGTTCCGGCTCCAGAGGAGGTGGGTGCACTATGGGTGACCGCATCCGCCGCCCCCGGTGGAACGCGGGCTCGGTCGGGACCCACGTGGTGCTCTGCGCCGGCGCGCTCGTGATGGTCTTCCCGTTCTTCTGGCAGCTCCTGACCGCCCTGAAGTCGCTCGCCGAGGTCTCCCGCGTCCCGCCGACGTTCCTGCCCGAGGACTGGAACGGGGCGAGCTTCGACGAGGTGTTCACGGCCCTGCCGTTCCGCGAGATGCTCACCAACAGCGTCCTCAGCACCCTGGGCCGCACGGCGGGCCAGCTGGTGTTCTGCTCCCTGGCCGCCTACGCGTTCGCGCGGATGCGCTTCCGGGGCCGCGACCTGCTGTTCGGGCTCTTCCTCTCCGTCCTGATGGTGCCCAGCTCCCTGCTCGTCCTGCCGCAGTACGACATCGTCCAGAGCTTCGGGCTCCTGAACTCCACGCCCGCGCTCTTCCTGCCCGGCATGTTCAGCGCGTTCGGCACCTTCCTGCTGCGCCAGGCCTTCCTCGCGCTGCCCAGGGAGCTGGAGGAGGCCGCCCGCATCGACGGCGCGGGCTCCTTCCGGATCTTCTGGTCCGTCATGCTGCCGCTGATCCGGCCCGCCCTCGCCGCGCTCGCCGTCATCACCGCGATGGCGGGCTGGAACGACCTGCTGTGGCCACTGATCGTCAACACCGACCCCGATGCCATGCCGATCAGCGCGGGCCTGACCTCCCTGGAGGGCCAGTACGAGACCAACTACCCCGTGATGATGGCCGGTTCCCTGATCGCCAGCCTGCCGATGCTGCTCGTCTACGTCTTCCTCCAGCGGCACTTCGTCCAGAGCGTCGCCGCCTCCGGAGTGAAGGGATGACGGCGTACCGGAGTTGACGTGAGGGAACCCCGCCGCCGCACGGGACCCACACCCCCGACGCCCACAGACACGGGGCCCCACCCCCGACGCACAGACACGGCACCCACACCTCCGACGCATAGCAGAGAGGGGCCACCTCCCTTATGCCACCGCTTCCCATCGGCCTGCTCGGCGCGGGCGGCATCGCCCGCGCCCATCTGCCCGGCTGGCTGGCGCTCGGCGCCGCCGTCGTCGTCCACACCCAGGACGGCTCGGGCGAGAAGCTCGCCGCCGAGTACGCCGGGCGCGGCCACCCCGTCACCGCCGTGCCCACTCTCGACGCGCTGCTGGAGCGCTCCCGCGCCGTCGACGTCTGCACCCCCACGCCCACCCACAAGGACCTGGTGCTCGCCGCGATCGCCGCGCGGCGGCACGTCGTCTGCGAGAAGCCGCTCGCCCTGACGGCCGAGGACGCCGCCGAGATGGCCGCTGCCGCCGCCACCGCGGGCGTCCGGCTGCACCCCGCGCACGTCGTGCGGTACTTCCCGGCGTACGCGGCCCTGCGCGATGCCGTCGTGCGCGGCGACCTCGGCCGGCTCGCCGTCCTGCGCCTCACCCGCGCCAGCGCGCGCCCGCAGTGGGCGCCGTGGTTCGGGGACCCCGCCCAGTCCGGCGGGGTGCTCATGGACCTGATGGTCCACGACCTCGACATCGCCCGCTGGATCGCGGGCGACGTGGTGCGCGTGTACGCCCGCACGCGCGGCTCCGAGCTGGCCACCGGCACCCCCGCCGAGGTCGTCACCGCCACCGCGGTCCTCACCCACGCCTCCGGCGCGATCACCCAGGTGAACGGCCTGTGGGGGCTGCCGGACCAGCCCTTCCGCACGACGTTCCGGGTCGCCGGGTCCGACGGCCTGCTGCACCACGACTCGGCCGCCGTGCCCGGCTTCCGCATCACCGCGCAGGGCGTGCGCGCCCCGAACGAGGGCATCCCGTCGACGCCCATGAACGAGAGCCCCTACCTCACCCAGCTGCGCGAGTTCGCCGCGTCCTGGGACGACCCCGGACTCGTGCCCCGGGTGCGCGCCGATGACGGTGTCGCCGCGGTGCGCCTCGCGCGGGCCGCCATCGAGTCGAGCCGCACCGGCCGGGCCGTGGAACTTGAGGAGTACACCTGATGAAAGTCGCCGTCCTGTCCTTCGCCCACGTCCACGCGGCCGCCTATCTGCGGCTCCTGCGGGACATGCCGGGCGTGGAGGTGCTCGGCGCCGACCCGGACACCGCGTCCGCCGCGCCCGGCGAGGTGCGCGGCCGCGCGTTCGCCGAGTCCCTCGACGTGCCGTACGCCGACACGTACGCGGAGGCCTTCGCCTGGCGGCCCGACGCCGTGGTGGTCTGCTCGGAGAACGCCCGCCACCGCCCGCTCGTCGAACTCGCCGCCGCACACCGCGTCGACGTGCTGTGCGAGAAGCCGCTCGCGGCCACCGTGGCGGACGGCGAGGCGATGGTCGCCGCGTGCCGCGCCGCCGGGGTGCGCCTCGCGGTCGCGTACCCGGTGCGCTTCAGCCCGGCCTACGCGGCCGTCAAACGGGCCGTGACCGCGGGCGACACGGGCCGGGTGCTCGCCGTGTCCGGCGCCAACAACGGCCACCTGCCCACCCGCGCGCGCCGCTGGTTCGCCGACCCCGCACTCGCGGGCGGCGGCGCCCTGATGGACCACACCGTCCACATCGCCGACCTGCTCGACGACCTGTTCGCGGCGCCCGCCGTGGAGGTGTACGCGCAGATCAACAACCTCCTGTACGCGGGCGAGGTCCCGGTCGAGACCAGTGGCCTGGTCACCCTCACCTACGCCGACGGCGCCGTCGCCACCATCGACTGCAGCTGGTCCCATCCGCGCTCCCACCACTCCTGGGGCGGCCTGGAACTGACCGTCGTCGGCGAGCGCGCGACCCTGGAGATGGACGCCTTCGACCAGAAGGTGCACGGCTTCAGCGAACGCCGTGGCCGCGGCGTCGAGCTGCCCTTCGGCGTGGACCTGGACGAGCGGATGCTCCGCGCCTTCCTCTTCGGCCCGGGTGAGGACGGCACGGACGTCGCCGACGGCGAGGGCGGTCTGCGCACCCTGCGGATCGTCGAGGCGGGCTACGCCTCGGCGCGGCGGGGGGCACCGGTACCGCTCTGAGGCCCCTGCGGGGAGCGGCGCGAGCGATCAAGGGCGAACGGCTACTGGACCAGCGGATGCGAGTGCAGCCCCGTGGCCTCGTCGATCTCCGTGTGGGCCTTGCCGAGCAACTGCGAGGCGCAGTCCATCAGGGCCCGCGCGCCCGCGATCTCCTCTCCGACCCTGAGCTGCTCGGGGTCGGAGGGGTGGCGCATGGCATAGCCGCGCGCCCGCAGCTCCGTGCCGTCCGCGAGCCGCAGCAGGGCCGCCGCGCTGGTGCGGTGGCCGTCCTCCTGGAATGCGAGTTCTATGTGCCACCCGACTGGTGTGGTCATGACGGGTCACCTCCCGGGGTCACCCCCGTACCTCCAGGGTGCGCCCGGCGCGTACGGAACGCGAGCGCGGTCGGGCGGCGGGGTCAGCCCCCGAACAGCTGCGTCCAGTACGTGCCCGCCGCGCCCCCGCCCGCGAAGCCGACGCCGAGGTGTGTGAACGAGGGCTTGAGGATGTTCGCCCGGTGCCCCGGGCTGTTCATCCAGCCCTCGACGACCTCGGCGGGGGAGCGCTGGCCGCAGGCGATGTTCTCCCCGACCGCGCGGTGGGGGCTGCCCGCCGCCGCGGCGCGGTGCCAGGGCTCGCTGCCGTCCGGCGCGGTGTGGGCGTAGAACGCGCGGGCGATCATGTCCGCGCTGTGGGCCTGCGCCGCCGCCGTGAGGCGGGGGTCCGGCGCGAGGGGCCGAAGCCCGGCCGCGGCACGGTGGCCGTTGGTGAGCGTGAGCACCTCGCTCGCGCACCGGGCGAACCCCTGCGGGGTGAGCGGCTCGGCCCACAGCGCCGTCCAGAACACGTCACCGGAGCGGCTGTCCGTCGCCTGCCCCAGGCCGACGTGGGAGTACGCCCGGTCCAGGACCGTGCCCCGGGAGCGGCCGTCCCCCAGGCAGTAGTCGAGGAAGTCGCCCGGGGCGGGAGGCCCGGACACGAGGTGCTCGCCGATCGCCAGATACGCGTAACCCCCCGCGGCCACGCGCTGGTACAGCGAGGTGCCGTCCGCGCTCTCGGAGCCGAGCGCCCCGCGCGTCGCCATGCCGGCCGCGTGCGCGCGGGCGGCCTCGGCGAGACGGGGGTCCCACTGGACGGGCGGGGCTCCGGCGGCCGTACGCGCCGCGTTCACCCGGGCGAGGAAGTCCTGGAGCGGGCCCGGCGGCACCGGTCCGCCCGGCCCCCGCGCGGCGGGCGCGTACGCCGGAGGTGGCGGGGCGGCGGGCGCCGCCGCGGCGCGGGGCCGGGGCATGACGACGGTGACGGCCTCACTGGCGGCCCCGCGCCCGCCCGCCACCGGGCCCGCCCCGCCCGCCGCCGGGCCCGCCCCGCCCGCCGCCGGGCCCGCCCCGCCCGCCGCAGCGGGCTCCTCCGTCACGTCCAGGCCGAAGTCCCGCGCCACCCCCGCGAGCCCTTCCGCGTACCCCTGGCCGATGGCGCGCAGCTTCCAGGCGGTGCCGCGGCGGTAGATCTCGGCGAGCAGGAGCACGGTCTCCTGGCCCGGGCGCGGCGGGGCGAACCGCGCGACCGTCTCCCCGCGCGGGCCCTCGACCCGCAACACGATCGAGGGCAGCCGGCCCAGGGGCGTGTCCGGCTCGGCCGGGCTGACCACCAGGGTGACGCGGCTCGCGCCGGGGCGCAGGCGGTGCGCCTCGACCGTCAGCGCGTCCCCGGCGATGCGGGCGCCCGGCGCCGCGGGCTGGTTGTAGAACACGAAGTCGGCGTCGCCCGCCACCTTGCCGCTGTCGCCGGTGATCAGGGCGGACAGGTCGAAGGGGCCGGGCACGCGCAGCGTCAGGGTGCCGTCGGGCAGGGGCGTATTGCCTCCCGGGACCAGCTCGATCATGGGCGCCGCCTGTGAGTCGGGTCGGTGGTGCCCGTCTCGGCCGGGCGCTGACGGGAGAACGCGCGAGCGGGCCGCCGGGGTTCCCGGCCCGCGGGCGTCACCGGGAGCGCGGGGTCATGCCCAGGGCCTGCCCCGCCCCCGCGCGCGGCGGGGGAGCGCCTGCGCGCGCCTGCGACCGGAGCCGGATTCGGTGCGGCGCGCGCCGGTATTAGCGTGGACCTCGTGCGGGACGAGCCCACCCGCACCGGCAAAGCTGGCAAAACCAGACAAAAAAGTTAAACCCCGACAGGATCCGAGGTGCCCGCCCCATGCCCAGGCGTACGGAGTTGATCGAAGGACTCATGCAGCGGCACCCTCTCGTGCCGCGTGAGGCCGTGATCAAGGAAGACCTGCTGCGCGGTGGCGTGGCCTTCGACGAGTCGGCGCTCAGCGACAGCGCCAACGAGGCCTCAGGCGACGTCAAGCCGAAGTCGTACTTCATCTTCTCCTTCGACCACGGCACGCTGCCCGAGCTGGGCGCCGCCGCCCTGCGCCGCCCGCCGGAGGAGATCGTGCTCACCGGCGGCCCCTACGACCTGCGCCGCACCGTGGTGTCGGTGCGCGTCAACCCGTCGTCCCCCTACCGGGTGGCCGCCGACGCCGACGGCGTGCTCGGCCTCTACCTGGACGGCCGGCGCATCTCCGACGTCGGCGTGCCGCCGATGCCGGAGTACTACCGGCACAAGCTCGCGAACGGCAAGTCGGTCATGGAGGTCGCGCCCACCATCCAGTGGGGCTACCTGATCTACCTCACGGTCTTCCGGGTCTGCCAGTACTTCGGCGCCAAGGAGGAGTGCCAGTACTGCGACATCAACCACAACTGGCGCCAGCACAAGGCGGCGGGCCGCCCCTACACGGGCGTCAAGCCCGTCGAGGAGGTCCTGGAGGCGCTGGAGATCATCGACAAGTACGACACCGCGAAGGCGTCCACGGCCTACACGCTCACCGGCGGCGCCGTCACCTCGCAGATCGGCGGCAAGGACGAGGCCGACTTCTACGGCCAGTACGCGAAGGCCATCGAGGAGCGCTTCCCGGGCCGCTGGATCGGCAAGGTCGTCGCCCAGGCGCTGCCCAAGGAGGACGTCCAGCGCTTCCACGACTACGGCGTGCGCATCTACCACCCGAACTACGAGGTCTGGGACCGCCGCCTCTTCGAGCTGTACTGCCCCGGCAAGGAGCGCTACGTCGGCCGGGACGAGTGGCACCGCCGGATCCTCGACTCCGCCGAGGTCTTCGGCCCGCGCAACGTGATCCCGAACTTCGTCGCGGGCGTCGAGATGGCCGAGCCGTTCGGCTTCAAGACCGTCGACGAGGCCATCGACTCCACCGTCGAGGGCCTGCGCTACTTCATGGGCCACGGCATCACGCCGCGCTTCACCACCTGGTGCCCCGAGCCCACGACGCCGCTCGGCAAGGCCAACCCGCTGGGCGCGCCCCTGGAGTACCACGTGCGGCTGCTCCAGGAGTACCGCGCGACGATGGAGGAGTTCGGGCTCTCCTCGCCGCCCGGCTACGGCCCCGCGGGCCCCGGCAACGCGGTGTTCTCGGTCAGCTCCTTCATGGACAGCCTCCCGGCCGAGCAGGCAGCGCCCGAGGCGCCCGAGAAGGTGTAGCGCGCGCCGGGCGCCGTGCCGGATCGATTCAGCGGCCTCTTCCGGGTGACGGGGCGGATATCGGGACATCGCGGAGGGCAGCTCTGCGGAGAATCACCCACCTCGTACGCAGAAAGGCTGTTCATGCGCCGTATCGCTGCCCTCGCCGTCGGAACGCTCGCTCTCCTCGGGGCGGTCGCCGCGCCCGCGAGTGCCATCCCGGACCCCGTGGCCACCGTCGACTGCGCCGTCCAGGAAGTGACGGGTCTCGTGGACCTCGCCAACCCCGGTGTCCCGACCGAGGTGCCGGCCACGGGATGCCTCGCCCCGTGACCTGAGCGGCGGGCGAGCGGGCCCCTTCTCCCGCTCGTCCGCTCCCGGCCCGGGACCGCGCGGCTGTGCCTACACTGCGGCCACAAGATCCCGAACGGTCGGAGGCACCCGTGCACGTGACGGTCATCACCGGCGGCAGCCGTGGCATCGGCGCCGCCGTCGCCCTGCGGCTCGCGCAGGACGGCCAGGACATAGCCATCGGCTACCGCTCGGACGCCGAGGCCGCCCGGCGGGCTGCTGACGCCGTCCGCGCCACCGGCCGCCGCTGCGTCACCGTCGCCCTCGACACGGCGGACGAGCGGGACGTGGACCGGCTCTTCGACACCGCGGCCGCCGAACTCGGCCCGGTCACGGGCCTGGTGAACAACGCGGGCGTGAGCGGCCCGAACGGCCCCCTCGCCGAGGCCGACGCCGAGGGCATGCGCCGCGCCATCGACGTGAACGTCCTCGGCTATCTGCTCTGCGCCCGCCGCGCCGTGCGCGACATGACCCGCACCGGCGGGGGCGCGATCGTGAACATCTCCTCGGCCGCCGCCACCCTCGGCAGCCCCGGCCAGTACGTCCACTACGCGGCGACCAAGGCCGCCACGGACGCGATGACGGTCGGCCTGGCCAAGGAGGTCGCGGGTCTCGGCATCCGCGTCAACTGCGTGGCCCCCGGCATCATCTGGACCGAGTTCCACGAGGACCCCCAGCGCCCGGCGAAGCTCGCCGACGCCATCCCCATGGGCCGCTCCGGCCGCCCCGAGGAGATCACCGGCGCCGTCTCGTGGCTCCTGTCGGACGACGCCTCGTACACGACGGGCGCGGTGCTGCGCGTCGCGGGCGGCATCTGACGGGACGGGTGGGGGGAGGTCACGGAACTCCGCGCCGTCCGGCCCCTCAACGACCGTGAGCCGTAAGGCGGTTCGGGGGCGCCCGGGTTTTGTCACCCCGGTACCTAGACCCGCGTGCCCCGACGGCCCACTGTGGCCCTCCTGCCCGCCCGACCGTGTGGAGGGGACCAGCCGTGAGACGAAGACGATTTGTGTCAGGGACGCTCGGAGCGCTGGCGGCGGCCGCGCTCGGCCCGGCCGCCGCCCGCGCCACCGCCGCGACGCCGCGGACGCAGGGCTGGCAGGCGGTACCCGCGCCCGGCAGCACGCCGCCCGCCCAGCTGCGCCGGATCGCCGCCGCCGGGCCCCGCCTCGCCTGGGCCGTGGGCGAGGAGGCCGTCGGCGGCTCGCAGCCCTCGCGGGCGCTCGCCATGGTCTGGAACGGCACCGCCTGGTCGAAGGCCGACGTGTCCTCGCCCGCCTACGAAGGGCGTCTCATCGACGTCGCCGGGGTCTGCGCCGACGCGGCGTGGAGCGTGGGCTGGCCCACCGGCAGCGCGAGCCCGCTGCTCCGCTGGGACGGAACCAGCTGGCGCGAGGCTGCCTTCCCCGGCCGGGGCGAGCCGGACGTGCGCCTGAGCGCGGTGGCCGTCGGGGCCGACCGCCGGGTGTGGGTCTGCGGCACCCGGGGCGGCTCCACCCGCCTGCTGCACCGGGACGGGCAGAAGTGGCGATGGCTCGACCCGCTGCCCACGCCGGGCGTGAACCTGTACCGGGTGGTGCTGCGCACGCCGGACGAGGTCTGGGTGTGCGGCGACCAGGCGTCCGGTGGCGGCTGGGTCGGGTTCGTGGCCCGCTGGAACGGCTCGTGGACGGTGCTGCCGTCGTTCCTGGGCCTCAGACAGACCATCGCCGACGTCCACGCGGTCGCCGCGGACGACGTCTGGGCGGTGGGCAACGAGTTCGGCGTCGGCGGCCCTCCCGGACGCCCCGGCAACCCCATCCTGCGGCACTGGGACGGCACCGCCTGGAACACCGTGGACCCGGGCTTCACCCTCGGCTCGCTGTCCTCGATCGCGGGCGACGCCCAGGGCCGTCCCGCCTGGATCTCGGCCTGGAACTACCAGGACCAGACCCGCAGCACGTACTTGCGGTACGACGCCGGCACCTGGACCACGGTGCGCGGACCCGCGGGCCCCGCCCCCGCGCCCTACGTCAACGACCTCGCCCGCACCCCGGGCACCTCGGGCTTCTGGTCGTGCGGGATGACCAGGTCGGCCCCCTACCCGCCGACCGAGGCGTACACGGAACGCTTCGACGCCTGAATTCGTTGGCCACACCACCTACCTGGGCCGTAACCTCGGCCCGTGAACCAGCGCAAGCGCAAGAAATACTCCCGCCACCTGTTCGAAGCGATCTGGGGCGGCGACCGCGCCAGGGTCAGGGCGCTGCTGCGGGCCGGGGCCGACCCGGAACTCCCTGACAGCGAGGGCACGACGCCGCTGTACGAGGCCTGCGTGAGCGGCAGGACGGGTGTCGCCCGGCTGCTGTTGAAGGCGGGCGCCGCACCGGACACCGAGAGCGCCGGGCTCGGCTCGGAGGGCACACCGCTGTGCGCGGCCGCCTGTTGGGGGCGCACCGCGACGGTGCGCGAACTGCTGGCGTACGGCGCCGACCCGAACCTCCGCGAGGAGCACGGCACGGGCTTGTCACCGCTGGCGTGGGCGCGCGCGGGAGGCCACTCCGAGACGGCCGACGTCCTCCTCGCGGCGGGCGCGGTCCCGCCCGAGAGGGCCGCCTGAGAGCCCTGCCGCCTGCCTCAGCCGCCGAGCAGCGCGTCGCCCTCCGCGCTCCTGCGGTAGAGCACCACGTTCCGGTCGCGCTCGCGCAGGACGAGGCCCGAGCGGTGCAGCACGCCCAGGTGGTAGGAGACCGTGGCGGGCGCGAGCCGGTGCCGCGCGGCGAGTTCACCGGTGGTGCGGGGCGCGGCCAGGTCACCGAGCAGCGCGGCCCGGCTCCTGCCGAGGAGCCGGGCCACGGCCGGGCGCCGGGGCCGGTCGGCGGCCGCGCCGATGCCGGTGGCCGGGTAGCCGAGCACCGCGTTGCCCGGCTCGCCCAGCTGCGCGCTGACCTGCGGCCAGGACGCCGCCATGGGGGAGAGGACCACGTCGGCGCCGTGGAAGTGGACGGTCTCCTCGTAGTCCTTGCGGACGCTCAGGCGTCCGTCGGCCCAGGTGACGTCGGAGTGCAGCGACCTCAGCACGTGCCCGACGCCGTACGTGGCCAACTCCGCGGAGCGGGCGGCCACATCGGCGTCGAGCACCGCCTTCAGGCCGCCCCAGCCGTCGGCGACCGCGTCCTGCCAGAACGCGCGCAGACCGGCTGCCGCCCGCGCGGCGAACGTCCCCGACTCCACCGCGTCCAGGACGTCCCCGGGCACCGGGCCGTTCAGGAAGCGCATCTCGCACACCTGGTACGCCGCCTCCTCCGGCGCGGTGCCGGCGACGGCCTGAAGCTGTTCGGCGAACGTCCGGCCCGCGGGCCCCACCGCGGGTCGGGGCGTCAGGAGGTCCGGCATGTACGTGGGCCCGCCCGGCACGGAGAGGCACTGCGCGACCAGGCGGACGTCCGGGCGGCGCAGCGCCCAGCGGGCCGCGGCCCCCGGGTCGCCGAACACCGGGTGCCGCCGGCCGGTCACGGCGTACCGCAGCCACCAGACGGCCTCGTTCGCGGGGGACGGGGCGAACCGGATCCTGCCGACGGACTCCGGGTCCAGATGCGCGTGGATCACGCCACCGGATGCTAGGCGGCGCCGAGCGGCCCGCGCGAGGCGGAACCCGGCCGATTCGAACGTCGTCGAATTCCTCACTCCGCGCCGGGGGACGGCAGTTGACTGGAGCGAGGGCAGGGGCGGGGCGGGCGGCGGGGGGGGGGGGGGGGGGGGGGGGGGGGGGGGGCCCGCCCCCCCCCCCCCCCGCCGCGGGCGTCAGACGATGCCCTCGGCGATCTCCGCCTGCTCCTTGTCCGTGCCGTACGCGGCCGGGGTGTTGTAGGAGCGGCGGGCCACGAACCACCAGATCGTGGCGAGGACGAGGACCACGGCGAGCGCGATGGACGCGTAGTTCATGGTGTCGACGTTCACCGGCGACGACTGCGGCAGGCAGAACAGGACCGTCACGAAGGCGACCCAGCACACCGCGATCCAGCCCACGGGCTTGCTCCACCGGCCCAGACTCCACGGCCCCGGCTGGAACCGGTCGCCCGCCTTCAGGCGCAGCAGGATCGGGATGGCGTACGCGGGCGTGATGCCGATGACGTTGATGGCGGTGACGGCGCCGTAGGCGGTCTCGGAGTACAGGGACGGCAGCGCGATGACGCCCGCGAGGCCGACCGAGAGCCACACGGCGGGCACCGGCACCTGCGTCGTGGGGCTCACCTTGCGCCACAGCGCGGACCCCGGGAGGGCGTTGTCACGGCTGAAGGCGAAGACCATGCGGCTGGCCGCTGCCGTCTCGGCGTTGCCGCAGAACAGCTGCGCCACGATCACGACGAGCAGCAGCGCGGTGGCCCCCGATGTGCCGAGCCCGTCGATGAAGATCTGCGCGGGCGGCACGCCGGTCCCGCTCTCCTGGGTGCCCACGTAGTCCTGGATGGCGAAGGTGAGCCCGGCGAGCAGCACGAACCCGGCGACCCAGGACACCCAGATGGCGCGCACGATGCCGCGCGCGGCGGTCACGGACGCGTTGGACGTCTCCTCGGAGAGGTGCGCGGAGGCGTCGTAGCCGGAGAACGTGTACTGGGCGAGCAGCAGGCCGATCATGCACACGTAGACCGGGCTCGACCAGCCGGTGTCGTTGACGAACTCGCCGAACACGAACGACGGCGACTGGTGCGAGTCCGGGACGATCGCGAGGACGCCGACGATCACCGCGACACCGGCCAGATGCCACCACACGGAGATGGAGTTGAGGAGGCTGACGAGCCGGACGTTGAACAGGTTCAAAAGGGCGTGCAGCAACAGGATGCACAGGAAGATCACGAAGGTGGACCCGGCCGTCGGGTGGAAGTCGGTGTGCATGCTCAGCAGGGCGCCGCTGAACAGGGCCGCTCCGTAGTCGATGCCCGCGATCGCGCCGAGCAGGCCCAGGAGGTTGAGCCAGCCCGTGTACCAGCCCCAGCGCCTGCCGCCGAGCCGGTCCGCCATGTAGTAGAGGGCGCCCGACGTGGGATAGGCGCTGGTGACCTCGGCCAGGGCCAGGCCCACGAACAGGACCATCAGGCCGACTCCGGCCCAGCCCCACATCATCACCGCGGGCCCGCCGGTGCCGAGGCCGAAGCCGTACAGCGTCATGCAGCCGGACAGGATGGAGATGACGGAGAAGCTGATGGCGAAGTTGCCGAAGCCGCCCATGCGGCGGGCCAGGACGGGCTGGTAGCCGAGTTCCCTGAGCCGCTGCTCCTCATCGGGGAGCGGTGGTATCGCGGCGGAACTCGACACGGTGGTGCGGGACACGGAACAACCTCCGGGGAGAGCGGGGGTGCGGGGGCGTGAGGGGTGTGTCAAGGGACGGGACACAGGGTGCTGCCGGGTGGACGGGGGAAGAGGCGGGTCAGCCGCGCGGCCCCGGGCCGCGCGCGGCGTGGAAGCAGCGCGCCCGGGCCTGCACGAAGGCCTCGGCGGCGGCGTCCGCGTCACCGGGCGACGTGGTGCGGTACGTCCACGGCACGACGGCGTAGAAGGGGTCGAGGGCCTCGAACACCCGCACCGCGTCGTGGAAGTGGTGCGCGCCCCACAGCGCGTGCGCCAGGTAGTTGAGGTCGAGCAGCGAGGCCGCTTCGGGCTGCGCGTGGTCGAACCACAGCTGGAGCGCCCGCAGGGCGCCGCGGGTGGCGTCCTCCGCGATCCAGTGCAGGTCAAGGGCGCGCTCGCCGCCGCCCTCGCGGCGGTAGCGCTCCACCCGTACGTACAGCGGGAGCAGATGCAGGGGCGATCCCGCGGGTGCCGCCGCGGACGCCCAGTGCACGAAGTTGACCGCCTCCGTCAGCGGCGCGCCCGGCCTGCGGTGGTAGGCGAACTGGAGCATGCGGTGGTACGCCTCGCGGTTGCCGGGGTCGCGCTTGTCGGCCTCGGCGAGGATCTGCCAGGGGCCGGGGAACAGCATCGGCTCCGGCGCCGCGACCCGGTGCTCGTCCCAGCGCTGGCCCTCGTCGAGCTGCGCGAGGGCCAGCAGGCAGATCCACGGGACGGGGTCCTCGGGGGAGGTCTGCGAGGCGATGCGGCAGGCGCTGTTCGCCTCGCGCCACAGGTCGTTGGTGTGGCGGTGGCCCGCCCGGTGCGCGCGCAGGGCGCGCTCCACCGTGACGCGGGTGTGCAGGACCGTGGCGGCCACGCTGCGCGGCTCCTCGGCGAGCCAGGCGCGCACCACGTCGGAGCCGGCGACGGCCGCCGCCAGGACCTGGGTGCGCTGGGTCCACAGGCCCCAGTCGGGGGTCTCGGTCAGCAGGTTCCTCGTCGACACCCAGCGGCCTGCCTTGAGGTCCTGGAGCACGGCACGCAGCGGCGCGTCGTGACCGGCCGGGTGATACACCGGGCGGGCTAAGGGCATCGGCTGGGTCCTCTGGGCTCTGGGGAGAGAGGCTGTGGTCTGCGGGTTCTTTGAGAGCTGAACTGTTGTGCGAGGGGGCGTTGTTGTTCGGCGGTCAGTGTAGAGCGGAGACTTCCGATTACTGGACGGTCCTCGGATCTTTCTTGACCAACTTGTGTCAACACGGCGCGCCGGTGGGGGCTTTGGTTTCTCCCGTGGTGTCTCCCGCGGCCAACGGCGGTCCTTATGGCCTGCTTTGGGCGGTCCGCTTCCCTTGACGGTCCCCGGCCGCCTGTAGCAGGCTGCCGCCGTGATCACGACTTACTGCGGGGCGTCCGCACCCGGTCGGGGACGAGGCCGCGGATGACGGGCGGCGGCCCGGTCCTTGCCGTCGACCAGGGCACGTCCGGCACCAAGGCCCTCGTCATCTGCCCCGAGCGCGGAGTGATCGCCTCCGGCAGCGCGCCCGTGCGCCCCCGCCCCCTCCCCGGCGGCCTCGTCGAGGTCGGCCCCGGCGAACTGCTCGCCTCCGTGCTCGCCGCCGGGCGCGAAGCCCTTGACCGCGCGGGCGAGCCGGTCACCGCCGTGGGCCTCGCCAACCAGGGCGAGACCGTCCTCGCCTGGGACCCGGCCACCGGCGAGCCGCTCACCGAAGCCCTGGTGTGGCAGGACCGCCGCGCCGCGCCCCTGTGCGCCGAACTCGCCGCGCACGCCGCCGAGCTGAAGGACCTCACAGGGCTGCCGCTCGACCCCTACTTCGCCGCGCCCAAGATGGCCTGGATACGCCGCCACCTCACCCGCGACGGCGTGGTCACCACCAGCGACGCCTGGCTGGTCCACCGGCTCACCGGCGCCTTCGTCACGGACGCCGCGACGGCGGGCCGCACCCAGCTCCTCGACCTGGACTCCGTCACCTGGTCCGAGCGCGCCCTCGCCCTCTTCGGGCTCGACGGCGAAGAGCTGCCCCGCGTCGTCGACGCCGCAGGACACGTCGGCACCACCCGCGCCTTCGGCGGTGACCTCCCGCTGACCGGCCTCCTCGTCGACCAGCAGGCCGCGCTGCTCGCCCAGGACGTCACCGAGCCCGGCAGCGCCAAGTGCACCTACGGCACCGGCGCGTTCCTGCTCGCCCAGACCGGGGAGCGGCCACGGCGCGGCGGCTCCGGCCTGGTCGCCTGCGTCGCCTGGCGCCTCGCGGGCCGCACCAGCTACTGCCTCGACGGGCAGGTCCACACGGCCGCGTCCGCCGTGCGCTGGCTCACGGACCTCGGCGTGATCAAGGGCGCGCGGGACCTCGACCCGGTCGGCTCGGCCGTCCCTGACAGCGGCGGCGTCACCTTCGTCCCGGCCCTCGCCGGGCTCGCCGCGCCCTGGTGGCGCGGCGACCTGCGCGGCTCCCTGACCGGACTCGGCCTCGACACCACCCCAGGGCACCTGGTGCGCGCCCTGTGCGAGGGCGTCGCCGCGCAGGTCGCCGAGCTGGCCGACGCCGCGGCCGCCGACCTCGGCGAACCGCTGCGGAGCCTGCGCGTCGACGGCGGCCTGACCCGCTCCGCCCTGCTCATGCAGACGCAGGCCGACCTGCTCCAGCGGCCCGTGGAGGTCTCCGCGCTCCCCGACGTCACGGCCCTCGGCGCGGGCGCCGTCGCCCGCCTCGGCCTCGACCCCGGGCTCGGCGTCGCCGACGTCGTCCCCGCGTGGCGCCCGGCCGTCGTCTACGAGCCGCGGATCGGCCCGGACGAGGCCGCGACGCGCCGCGCGGCCTTCCGCGCCGAGGTGACGGCCCTCCTTGAGCGCACGCCCCCGTCATGACCACCGCGCGCCGAGGCCCCGCCCCCTGACCGACGGCCGGCCCGCGCACCCCGCCCGAGGAACCACCCGCACGAGAGCCGGACCCCATGAGCACCGAGCGACACGACCGCACGACCCCCGAGCGGCAGGGCCGCGTCACCCGCCGCGGCGCGCTCCCGGACGTGACGTACGACGTCACCGTCATCGGCGCGGGAGTCGTCGGCACGGCCGTCGCCCGCGAACTCGCCCGCCACCCGCTGCGGATCGCGGTCGCCGAGTCGTCCGACGACGTGGGCGAGGGCACCTCCAAGGCCAACACGGCGATCCTGCACACCGGCTTCGACGCCGTGCCCGGCTCCCTCGAATCCCGGCTCGTCCGCGAGGGGCAGCGGCGGCTCGCCGCCTACGCGGCCGAGACCGGCATCCCCGTGGAGCCGGTCGGCGCGCTCCTGGTCGCCTGGGACGAGGAACAGCTCGCCGCCCTCCCCGGCCTCCTCGACAAGGCCGGGCGCAACGGCTACCGCGAGGCCCGGCTCCTGGACGCCGCCGCCGTGCGGGCCCGCGAGCCGCACCTCGGCCCCGGCGCGCTCGGCGCCCTCGACGTGCCCGGCGAGAGCGTCATCTGCCCCTGGACGACACCGCTCGCCTACGCGACGCAGGCCGTGCGCTCCGGCGTGGACCTGCACCTCGGCTGCCGCGTGACGGCGGCCGCCCCCACCGGGGACGGGCACGTGCTCACCACCGGCCGCGGCCGGCTGCGCACCCGCTACCTCGTCAACGCCGCGGGCCTGTACGCCGACACCGTCGACCGCATGCTGGGCCACGACACCTTCACCGTCACGCCCCGGCGCGGCCAGCTCATCGTCTTCGACAAGCTCGCCCGCGACCTGGTCCGCCACATCCTGCTGCCCGTGCCCACGGCGCTCGGCAAGGGCGTCCTCGTCGCCCCGACGGTGTACGGCAACGTCCTGCTCGGCCCCACCGCGGAGGACCTGGACGACAAACGGGCCACCGGCTCCACCGCCGAGGGCCTCGCCGGCCTTCGCCGCCAGGGCGCCCGCGTCCTGCCGCCGCTCCTCGACGAGGAGGTCACCGCCGTCTACGCGGGCCTCCGCGCGGCCACCGGACACGACGACTACCGCGTGGACGCCTGGCCGGAGCAGCGCTACGTGACCGCCGGAGGCATCCGCTCCACCGGCCTCACGGCCTCCATGGCCATCGCGGCGCACGTCACGGAACTGCTCGCCGACGCGGGGCTGCGCCTGGGCGCGGCCCGGGATCTCGCGCCCGTACGGATGCCGAACCTGGGCGAGGCCTTCCCGCGCCCCTATGAGAGCGCCGAGCTGATCGCCGCCGACCCCGCGTACGGCACCCTCGTCTGCCACTGCGAACGCGTCACCCGCGGGGAGATCCGCGACGCCCTGCGCAGCACGGTCCCGCCGGTGACCGTCGACGGGCTGCGCCGCCGCACCCGGGCGCGCGGCGGGCGGTGCCAGGGATTCGCCTGCGGAGCCGCCGTACGCGCACTCCTCGAAGGCCACGACCGGGCGGCGCGGCGATGAGCGCCGCGCGGCGCGAGCGCGCCGTCGACGTCCTTGTGGTCGGCGCGGGTCCGGCCGGCCTCGCCACCGCGGCGGGGCTCGCGGCCACGGGCACGGTCCGCGTCGAGGTCCTGGAGCGGGAGGGGCAGGCGGGCGGCGTCCCGCGCCACTGCCACCACGGCGGCTTCGGCGACCGCACGCTCGCGGGCCTGGCGGTCCCCGGCCTGAGCGGGCCCCGTTACGCGCGGCGGTGCGTGGCGGCGGCCGTGCGCGCGGGCGCCGTCGTGCGCACCGGCGTCACGGCCACGGCCTGGGCGGGCCCCCGCACCCTCGACACCACATCGCCGCTCGGCCTCGAGCGGCTCACCGCGCGGGCCGTCGTGCTCGCCACCGGGGCCCGCGAACGGCCCCGCGCCGCGCGCCTGGTGCCGGGCAGCAGGCCCGCGGGCGTCTACACCACCGGCGAACTCCAGCAGGCCGTGCACCTCTTCGGGCAGCGCGTGGGCACCCGGGCCGTCGTGGTCGGCGGCGAGGCCGTGGCGTACGCGGCCCTGGACACGCTGCGGCGCGCGGGGGTCCGCGTGGCCGCCCACGTGGTGCCCTCGGCCGGGCCGGACGTCCCGGCCCCGCGCGTCGCCGTGGCCCGGCTGTGGCACGGCATTCCGCTCCTGACGGACACGGACGTGGTCGACATCGCCGGCCGGGGGCGCCTGACGGGCCTGCGCCTGCGCCACCGCACCGGACGGACCACCCAGGTCTCCTGCGACACCGTGGTGTTCACCGGCGACTTCGTCCCCGAACACGAGCTGGCGCGGCGCGGGGGAGTACCGCTCGCCCCGGGCACGCGCGGCCTCGACGTCGACGACGCCTTCCGCACGGGCCTCCCCGGGGTGTTCGCGGTCGGGAATGTGGCCCACGCCGTCGAGCCCGCGCGGGTGGTGACGGCGGCAGGGCGGCGCGCGGCGGAGTCGGTGCGGCGTTTTCTGGCGTCCGGAGAGTGGCCGCCGACGGCGTCCGTCCGATAGCGAAAAATTGACGCCAAAAATGAACCGTCAACCACTGGGGCCTCCGGGCGCACATCGGCGCGGCGGTGGGCGCACGGCAATGGGGTGGCGGAATCTCCTCTTTCCCAGGGAGGATCGGCCACTCTGCTCCCCGTAAGGGGCGCGCGTTCTCCCGGCGCCGCCGCCTATTCGGCGGCGCGGTTCGGCGGGCGCGGGGCTGTCTTGAATTGCGTGATCGTTTCACCGCCTCTGGGGAAGGGGTGAACAATGCAATCTCATCGCCCCAGGGCACGTGCTCGCGCTCCTCGGTGTTTCCCCGGACTTCTTCTCGCCCCGGGCCTGCTGCGACGGGAGGGAAGTCAAGATCTTCGGCGAGATTACGCAACTTCCCAATGTATCTCGCGCGAAACTGCTGAAGAACCCTCAATTTTACGCCATGGCGGCTCATCAGTGCCGGGCGTGTCCTCTCAGGAACCTGGCCTAGAGTAACGCGCGGTCAGGTGGGGAACGCTTCCCCCTCTTTACTCATGCAGTGCGCAGCGAAAAGTACAGGAGCAGGTCGGCCAGGATCCTTGACCGCCGTGCCGACGCCGTATCGATCTTCGCGAGGGGGAAACCGGGTGGTCATGGAAAACGGGTGGCACCAGGGGGAAAACGTGATGACTGTGAAAGCTGTGAAAGGTGTTGCGCAATTTCCGACGGTGCTGCCGAGTAATCTTTCCTTCAACATCCTTGGCCCTTTGGCGGTGTGGTCGGCCGAGGGGCCCCTTCCGCTGGGCCCCGCGCGGCAACGCGCGGTCCTCTCCGCCCTGTTGCTGGCACCCGGCCAGGTGATCGGCACCGAGCGGCTGACGGAGGCCATCTGGCCCGCGGACCCGCCCGGCAACGTGGTGGCGAGCCTGCACAGTTACGTGTCCCATCTGCGCCGCCAGTTGGAGCCGGACGGTCCGCCACGGGGCCGCAACCGCGTGCTGCGCAGGGAGTCCCAGGGCTATCTGCTCGCGGTGGAGTCGGAGCGGGTGGACGCCTGCCGCTTCGAGGACCAGCTGCGCGCCGGACGGCGGCTGCTGCGGGCGGGCCGCTACCCGGAGGCCTGCCGCGCCCTGGAGGCGTCCCTGGCCCTGTGGCGCGGCGCCCCCTACGCGGAGCTGGGCGACTACGAACCCGCCGTGCGCGAGGCGACCCGCCTGGAGGAGCTGCGGCTCATGACCTGGGAGGCCCTGTGGGAGGCCGAGTTGGCCTGGGGCAGGGACAACGGCAGCGTGGTGGCCGAGCTGGCCGCGCTCAGCGCGCGCTACCCCACCCGGGAGCGCCTGGGCTGGCTCCTGATGGTCGCGCTGTGCGAGGTGGGCCGGCAGGCGGAGGCGGTCCGCGTCTACCACCGGATACGCAGGGCCCTCGCACAGGAGCTGGGCGTGGACCCGGGGCGCGAGTTGCGTGCGCTCTTCGGCCGCATCCTCCGTGACGAGTTCGTCGGGCGCGTGTGCGTGCTGCACTGACGGCCGGCGGCCGGCCGGAGGAGGGGCCCGTCCCGCCGGGAGGGCGCTCCTCCCCGGCGCGGCGGGCACGGCCTCAGTGGATGCGCCGGTCCTCGTGGGCCCAGTAGGGCTCGCGAAGCCGGCTCTTCCGCACCTTGCCGTTGCTCGTGCGCGGCAGGCTCTCCCGGAAGTCCACGCTGGTGGGCGCCTTGTACCGGGCCAGGTGCCGCTTGCAGTACGCGATGATCCCGTCCGCGTCCGCGCCGGCCCCCGCCGCGGGCACCACGACGGCCTTGACGGTCTCGCCCCAGCGCTCGTCCGGCACGCCGATGACGGCCACCTCCGCGACGGCCGGATGGCTCAGGAGGCAGTCCTCGACCTCCACCGACGACACGCTCTCACCGCCGGTGACGATGACGTCCTTGAGCCGGTCGAAGAGCAGGAGATGCCCCTCGTCGTCGAAGGACCCCGCGTCGCCGGTGTGGAACCAGCCCTCCCGCAGCGCCGCCGCGTCGGCCCGCTCGTCCTGCCAGTAGCCGTCGAGGACCATGTTCGAGCGCGCCAGGACCTCGCCGCGCTCACCGGTGCGCATCCGCACGCCCAGGGCGGGCGCGCCCGCGCGGGTCAGGCCGCCGCTGCCTGACGCCCCCGGAAGCCGCCGGTTGAAGGTGAGCAGGGTCGTCTCGGTCAGGCCGTACACCTGGAGGAACTCCCAGCCGAGGCCCTCCTCCACCTGGGCGACGAGCCGCTCGTCGACGGGCGCGCCCGCGCAGACCACCCGCGTCCGCCCGCGCCCTGGCACCTCGCCCGGCCAGTCGCGGGCCGCCCGGATCACCGCGTCCCACACGGCGGGCGCGCCGAACGCGAGGGTCACGCCGTGCTCCTCAACCCGGCGCAGGATCTCCGTACCGTCGATCCGGCGCAGCAGCACCTGCTGCGCCCCGAGCCCGGCGAGTAGGAACGGCACGCCCCAGCCGTTGCAGTGGAACGTGGGCAGGGTGTGCAGATAGACGTCCCCCTCCCAGATCCGCCCGTGGACGCCGAACGTCATCGCGTTGAGCCATATGCTCCGGTGCGTCAGGGCGACGCCCTTGGGGCGCGCGGAGGTGCCCGAGGTGTAGTTGAGGGTCGCCACCGCGTTCTCGTCCGGCCGCGCCCAGGGGCGCGGCTCGGCGTCGAAGCGCATGACCTCCGTCTCGGTCTGCTCCCCGAGGACGAACCGCTTCGGCACGTCGACCGAGCCGAGGACCGCCTCCACGTCGGGGTCGACGAACACGACCGAGGCGTCGCACTGGCGCAGGATGTACGCGATCTCCTCGGGCGTGAGCCGGTAGTTCACCGGCACGCAGATCCGCCCGCTCGCCGTGACGGCGTACAACAGCTCAAGCAGGCGCGAGGAGTTGGGGCTGACGACGGCGACCCGCTCGCCCGCCCCGATCCCCAGCGCGTCCAGGCCCGCCTGCCAGGCCCGTACGCGCCGCAGCAGCGTGCCGTACGTCGTCGTCGGCACGGGGGCGGCCGGCTGCGCGGGCTCGTCGACGAGTGCCGTGCGGCCCGCGGCGGCGGCCTCGGCGCGGTCGAGGAAGTCGGCCATGGTGAGCGGAACCAGCATGATGCGTCCTCACAGTGGGGTGCCGGAGACAGCAAAGAAAGGGGTGCGGCGCCCGGGAAGCCGGGCGGCGCCGACGGGAGCCGACGGCGGTGGTGCTCACTCCGGGCGGTGTCCGCGCCGGGGCCACACGCCCGCGTCACCGCGCCTCGGCCTCATCCTGGCATCCCCGGTCCGCATCCAGAAAGCCTCGCCCCGCCGGGGCCAAGTCGCCTCCAAGAAACGGCCAAGAGCGGCCGGTGACGATGCAGCGGCGCCACGGGCCACGGGCGCCGAGGCGGGGAGGGACGATGCGGGACGAGGAAGAGGGTGCGGCGGGTGTGTCGGGTGTGCTGACCACCTGGGCCGCCCGAGGGTGGGTCGAGGAGAACGGCATCGGCAGCGCGACGCTGCGCCGCCTGGTGCGGGCCTGGCCGCGCCGGGCCGCGGTCACGACCAGGCCCGAGGCCCTGGAGGAGAGCGCCGATTACGATCCGGCCCTGCCGGACTACCCGCTGGAGATCGTGCCGTTCGCCGAGCACCCGCGGTTCCTCGCGGCGAGCCCGGACCAGCGGCGCCAGGTCCTCACCGGCCTGTGGATCGGCTACAACGAACGCGTCATCGCCACCGAGCACCTCATCGCCGAGCCCGCCTTCGACCTCGTCATGTGCGGCGTCTTCCCGGGCAGCGACGACCCCCTGGTCCGTCAGGGCATACAGCAGTCCCTCGTGGACGAGAGCTTCCACACCTACATGCACATGCTCGCCATCGACCGCACCCGGGAACTGCGCGGCGTGCGCAGCCGGCCCGAGCAGCCCCCGCTCGTCACCTACCGGCGGCTGTGCCAGGTCCTCGCGACGATGTCCGAGGAGTGGGAGCGCCAGGTCGCCGTGCTGGTGTGGGGCGCGGTGGCCGAGACCTGCATCAACGCCCTGCTCGCCCTGCTCGCCCGGGACGACTCGATCCAGCCCGCGCACTCCCTGATCACCACCCTGCACCTGCGGGACGAGACGGCGCACGGCTCGCTCGTCACCGAGGTCGTCAAGAATCTGTACGCGCGCATGAACGCCGCGCAGCGCCGCACCCTGGTGCGCTGCCTGCCGCTCGCCCTGGAGGCGTTCGCCGAGCAGGACCTCTCCACGCTGCGGCTCGAACTGGCCACCGCGGGCGTCCCCGGCGCCGACGAGATCGTCGGCGACCTGCGGGCGATGTCCTCCGGGCGGCGGCTCGTCCGCGACTTCTCCGGCGCGCAGCGGATGGTCGAGCAGCTCGGCCTGGCCGGCGAGGTCGACTTCGCCTTCCCCGAGCGGCCCGCGTGGTCGCCCGGCGCGGCCACGCCCCGCTGAGGCCGCGCCCCGGCACCGGGACGCGGACGGGTCCCGCACCCGGCCGCTCCCGCTCCCGCGCCCCGAAGACACCGCAGGACCCGCACGGCCCGTCAACGGCCGTTCGCACGGCCGACCTCCGACCGCCGCAGAAAGGTGACCTGATGATCGTTGCCCGCCTCCGCCCCCATGTGCCGATCGACGAACAGAGTCGGCTGACCTCCGCGTGGCGGCACGACGGACACCGGTCGTTCCACTGCCGGGCCGGCCGCCACGCCCTCGTCACCTTCCCCGACCTCGCCCCCGCCTCGCCCGACGGCGAGGAGTTCGTGGCCCTGCTGCGCGCCACCGCCGCCGTCGAGGCCGTCGTCGACAGCGCGCAGGCACCGCCCCTGAGCAGCTACGCCGCCACCGGCGAGCCCAGCGCCGTCCGCGTGGCCGACGACTGGAGCGTGGGCGGCGGCTCCTTCACCTGGATAGCCGGGCCGTGCGCCGTGGAGAGCGCGGACCAGCTGATGGCCGTGGCACGGGGCGTACGGGCCCGGGGCGCGCACCTGCTGCGGGGCGGCGCCTTCAAGCCCCGTACGTCCCCCTACGCGTTCCAGGGGCTCGGCACCGACGGGCTCGCGCTGCTGCGCGAGGCGGCCGCGGCGACCGGGCTCGGCGTCGTCACCGAGGTCGTCGACGTCGCCCACGTGGAGGCCGTGGCGGAGGTCGCCGAGGTGCTCCAGATCGGTACGCGCAACGCCCAGAACTACCCGCTGCTGCGCGAGGCTGCGCTGACCGGCCGCCCCGTCCTGCTCAAGCGGGGCTTCGGCTGCACCGTCCAGGAGTGGCTGCACAGCGCCGAGTACCTGCTCGCGGCGGGCAACGGCCAAGTGCTGCTGTGCGAGCGCGGCGTGCGCACCTTCGAGGACGCGAGCCGCTTCACCCTGGACATCACCGCCGTGCCGCTGGTGAAGCGGCTCAGCCATCTGCCGGTGATCGTCGACCCCAGCCACGCCTGCGGGCACGGTGACCTGGTGGCCCCGCTGGCCGCGGCCGCCGCCGTCGCCGGCGCGGACGGCGTCATGGTCGACGTCAACGAGGCGGGCCACACCGCCCTGTGCGACGGCAAACAGGCGATCACACCGGAGGAGTTCGGCGCCCTGGTGGCGCGGACCGGCCGGATCCTGCACAGCGCGGACCCGATGGAGCCGGTCGCCGACCACGCGATGGTGAGCCGATGACCAAGGAAGCGACGATGGAGCCCAACGAGGGACACGACCGCGACTACGACCACGACCGCGCCCGCGACCACGACCGGGCACTGCGCCGGCGGCTCGCGGACGCCGGGGACGTCGAGCGGCACCGGCTGCTGCTCGACCTGATCCGCACGCACGCGGCGGCCGCCCTCGACCGGAGCGATGCGGCGCCGCTCGACGCCGCCCGGGCCTTCGGCGCGCAGGGCGTGCGCGGACGGGCCGCCGCGCGGCTGCGCGAGCGCCTCGGCGAGGCGACGGGCATCACCCTGTCCGCGACCGCCCTCTTCGACTACCCGACGCCGGAGGGGCTCGCCGCCCACCTGTGCTCCCTGGTGCTCGGCGAGCCCGCCGCCGACGCCACCGCTCCGGGCGACGGGGCCGTGGACGAGCCCGTCGCGATCGTCGGCATGGGCTGCCGGCTTCCCGGCGACGTGCGCTCGCCGGACGACCTGTGGCGCCTGGTGCGCTCGGAGACCGACGCGATCTCCGAGTTCCCCCGCGACCGCGGCTGGACCGTCGCCCACGACCCGGACCCCGACCACATCGGCACCAGCGTCACCCGGCACGCCGGATTCCTGTACGACGCCGCCGACTTCGACGCCGACTTCTTCGGGATCAGCCCCGGCGAGGCCGTGACGATCGACCCCCAGCACCGCCTCCTCATGGAGACCGCGTGGGAGGCCGTGGAGCGGGCCAGGATCGACCCGACCTCGCTGCGCGGCAGCAGCACCGGCGTGTTCGTCGGCATCATGTACAGCGAGTACGGCGCCCGGATCCGGCAGGTGCCGCCGAGCGCCGAGGGCTACCGCGTCGTGGGCAGCATGCCGAGCGTGGCCTCGGGCCGCCTCGCCTACGCCCTCGGCCTCGAAGGGCCCGCCCTCACCGTCGACACCGCCTGCTCGTCCTCCCTGGTCTCCCTGCACCTGGCCGCCCAGTCGCTGCGCAAGGGCGAGTGCCGCCTCGCCCTCGCGGGCGGCGTCACCGTGATGGCGACGCCCTGGGGCTACGTCGAGTTCAGCAGGCAGCGCGGGCTCGCGCCCGACGGCCGGTGCCGCTCGTTCTCCGCGGACGCGGCGGGCAGCAGCTGGTCGGAGGGCGTGGGCGTCCTCCTCCTGGAGCGCCTGTCCGACGCGGTCAGGAACGGGCACCGCGTCCTCGCGGTGATCCGCGGCTCCGCCGTCAACCAGGACGGGGCATCCAACGGTCTGACGGCGCCGAACGGCCCCGCCCAGCAGCGCGTGATCCGCCAGGCGCTCGCCCACGCCGGCCTCACCACCGCCGACGTGGACTGCGTGGACGCCCACGGCGCCGGAACCCAGCTCGGCGACCCGATCGAGGCCCAGGCGCTGCTCGCCACCTACGGCCAGGGGCGGCCCGCCGAACAGCCCTTGTGGCTCGGCTCGCTGAAGTCCAACATCGGCCACACCCAGGCCGCCGCCGGGGTCTCGGGCCTCATCAAGATGGTGATGGCGATCCGGCACGGGGTGCTGCCGCGCAGCCTGCACATCAGCGAGCCGACCCCGCACGTCGACTGGGGCTCGGGCGCGGTGCGGCTGCTCGCCGGGGCCGAGCCCTGGCCCGACACCGGGCGGCCGCGCCGCGCGGGCGTCTCCTCGTTCGGCGTGGGCGGGACGAACGCCCATGTCATCGTGGAGCAGGCGGCCCCGGCCCCCGACGACGCGGCCCCGGCCCCCGCCCCGCCGGCCACCGACGACGAGGACGCGCCCGGCCGCCCCCTGCCCTGGCTCGTGTCGGGCAACGGCAGGCCCGGCCTGACGGCCCAGGCCCGGCGGATCGCGGAGTTCCTCGACGCGGACCCCGGGGCGCCCGACGCGGACCTCGCGTACTCCCTCGCCACCACGCGGGCCGCGCTCGCGGACCGCGCCGTGGTGGTGGCCGCCGACCGCGCCGGGGCCGCCGCACGCCTCACCGCCCTCGCCGCGGGCGGACCCGGGGGACAGGGCGATCACAGCGCCCTCGGCACCGCCACCGCACGCGACCGCGTCACCTTCGTGTTCCCCGGCCAGGGATCCCAGTGGCCGGGCATGGCGGCCGAACTGATGAGCACGTCGCCGGTGTTCAAGGAGTCCATCGAGGCGTGCGCCGCGAGCCTCGCCCCGCACGTCGACTGGTCCCTGACGAAGGTGCTGCGCGGCGAGTCGGGCGCGCCCACCCTGGAGCGCGTCGACGTCGTCCAGCCCGCGCTCTTCGCGGTGATGGTCTCCCTGGCGGCGCTGTGGCGGGCCTACGGCGTGGAGCCCGCCGCCGTCGTCGGGCACTCCCAGGGCGAGATCGCCGCCGCCCACGTCGCGGGCGCGCTCTCCCTGGACGACGCCGCCCGCGTCGTCGCCGTGCGCAGCCGCGCCCTGCGGGTCCTGTCGGGGCGCGGCGGCATGGTCTCCGTCGTGGCCCCCGCCGACCAGGTACGCGGCGGCCTCGCCCGGTGGGGCGGCGCCGTGTCCGTCGCGGCGGTCAACGGGCCCCGCTCCGTGGTGATCTCCGGCGACCCCACCGCCCTCGACGAGGCCATGGCGGCCTTCGAGGGGGACGGCGTGCGCGTGCGCCGCATCCCCGTGGACTACGCCTCGCACTCGGCCCAGGTCGAGGAGATCCGGGACACGCTCGTCGAGGCCCTTTCCGGCATCCGGCCGCGCCCGGCCACCGTGCCCTTCCACTCGACGGTGACCGGCGAGCCGATCGACACCACGGTCCTGGACGCCGCGTACTGGGTGAACAACCTGCGCGACACCGTCCAGTTCCACCGCACCGTCAGCCGGCTCCTCAACGCGGGACACACCACGTACGTCGAGATGAGCCCGCACCCCGTGCTCACCATCGGCATCCAGGAGACCGCCGACGAGGCCGGCGCCCACGAGGCCCTGACCGTCGAGTCGCTGCGGCGCAACGAAGGCGGCCTCGCCCGGTTCCTGACCGCGGTCGCCGAGGCGCACGCGCACGGGGTCGCCGTCGACTGGACGGAGGCCTTCCGGCACACCGCGCCGCGCCTGACCGACGTACCGACGTACGCCTTCCAGCGGCGCCGCTACTGGCTGGAGGACGCGGCCCCGCCCGCCGCGGACGTGGCGGCGGCCGGGCTCGACGGCGTCGACCACCCGCTGCTCGGCGCCGCAGTGCCGCTCGCGGACGGCAGCGGCGGCACGCTCTTCACCGGGAGCGTGTCCGCGCGCACGCACCCGTGGCTCGCCGACCACGCCGTCGCGGACGTCGTCGTCGTACCGGGCACGGCGCTCGTGGAGGCCGCCCTGCACGCCGGCGCGCAGACGGGCTGCGACGCCCTGGAGGAACTGGTCCTCGAAGCCCCGCTGATCCTGCCCGAACAGGGCACCGTACGCGTCCAGTTGAGCCTCTCCGGGCCCGACGGGGCCGGGCGGCGCGCCGTCACCCTGCACTCCCGGGCCCACGACGCCGCCGCCGACGAACCCTGGACGCGGCACGCCGGCGGCACCCTGACGCGCGCCGCCCGCCCGGCCGCCGCGCCGCCCGCCCCCTGGCCGCCCGCGGGGGCCGAAGAGGCCGAACTCGGCGACTGCTACCGCGAGCTGGCCAAGACGGGGCTCCACTACGGCCCCGCCCTCCAGGGCCTGCGCCGCTGCTGGCGCCTCGACGACGAGCTGTACGTGGAGGCCGAACTCCCCGAGGCCGCCGGCGGCACCGACCGCTACGGCCTGCACCCCGCCCTGTTCGACGCCGCGCTGCACGCGGCGGCCCTGCCCGGCGGGCCCCTCGGCAGCGCCGCGACGCGGCTGCCGTTCTCCTGGACCGGTGTCACCCTGCACGCCACCGGCGCCACCCGGCTGCGGGCCCGCGTCCGGCGCACCGGCCCGGACACGCTGACCCTGACCGCCACCGACCCCGCCGGGCGCCCGGTCGTGAGCGTCGACGCCCTCGGGATGCGCCCGGTGACCGCCGAGGCCCTGCGCCGGGCCGCGGCCCTCTCCGACGCCACGCTGCTGCGCCTGGAGTGGCGGCCGGGGCCGCTGCCCGCGCCGCGCGATCCCGTCGCCACGCGCTGGGCCTGGATCGGGCCCTGCGACGCCGCCGTGGACGAGGCCCTCGCCGCGCGGGGCATCGCCCGCACCACCCACCCCGACGTCGCGGCCCTGCGCGCCGAGCCCGCCGCGGACGGCACCCCGCCCGACGTCCCCGACGTCATCGTTCTCGCGGAGCCCGCGACACCCCCGGGCACCGACCTGGCCACGGCCGCGCACCGGGCCGTCCACCGCGTCCTGGCCGCCGTGCGGGACTGGGCGGCCGACGACGCGCTCGCCCGCACGCGCCTGGTCGTGCTCACCCGGCACGCGGTCGCGGCCACCTCCGACGCGCCGCCCGACCCCGCCCTGGCCGCCGTCTGGGGCCTGGTACGGTCGGCGCAGTCGGAACACCCGGGCCGCGTCGCCCTGGTGGACCTCGACGGCACGGCCGCCTCCCTGGCCGCGCTGCCCGCCGCCGTGGACAGCGCCGAGCCCCAGCTCGCCGTGCGCGACGGCGCCCTGCTCACCCCGCGCCTCGCCCGCGTGCCCGCCCCTGCGCGCCCCGGCGAAGGACCGGCCTGGCGCGCCGACGGCACCGTCCTGGTCACGGGCGGCCTCGGGACGCTCGGCCGGCTCCTGCTCCGGCACCTGGTGGTCACGCACGGCGTGCGCCGCCTGACGGTGGTGGCGCGCTCCGGCGCGGCGGGCGCGGACGAGTTCCTGCGGGAGATGCGCGCCGCGGGCGCCGAGTTCCATGTGGTGACCGGCGACGCGGGGGACCGCGACGTCCTCGCGGGCGCCCTCGCCTCGATCCCCGACGACGCCCCGCTGAGGGCCGTCGTGCACCTGGCGGGCGTCCTGGACGACGGCGTCCTCGCCGCGCAGACGCCGGAGCGCGTCGACCGCGTGCTGCGGCCCAAGGCGGACGCGGCCTGGCACCTGCACGAGCTGACGGCCGGGTCCGGCGTGCCGCTGGTGGCGTTCTCGTCCGTGTCCAGCGCCCTCGGCCCGGCCGGGCAGGCCGGATACGCGGCGGCGAACGCCTTCGTGGACGCCCTGATCGCCCGGCGCCACGCCACGGGCGCGCCGGGACTCGCCCTCGGCTGGGGCCTGTGGGCCGCGCGCTCCGGCCTCACCGGCGACCTCACGGACACCGACGTACGCCGCATCGCCCGCTCCGGCGTCAAGCCGCTCTCCGGCGACCAGGGCCTGGCCCTGTTCGACCTGGCCCGCGCCACCGGCGAACCTGTCGTGTTCCCGCTGCGCCTGGACCCGGACGCGCTGGGCGGCGACACCGCCGACGAGGTGTCACCCCTGCTGCGCGGGCTCGCCCGCACCCCGGTGCGGCGCGCCACCGCCGACGCCGGGGACGCGCCCGGCGAGGACTCCCCGGCCGACCGGCTCGCCGGCCTCACCCCGCCCGAACAGGACGCGTTCCTGCTCGACCTCGTCCGCGGGCACGTCGCGGCCGTCCTCGGCTACGACGACCCGAGGACCGTCGGCGAGCGCCGCCCCTTCACCGACATCGGCTTCGACTCGCTGCGCGCGCTCCAGCTGCGCAACCGGCTCGGCGGCGCCACCGGCCTGCGCCTGCCCGCCACGCTCGTCTTCGACTACCCCACGCCGCTGGCGCTCGGGCAGCACCTGCGCACGCTGCTCGTACCGGACGCGGGGGACGAGCAGGCGCCCCCGCCGCGGCCCGCCCCCGGCAGCGGGCGCCCTGCCGCCGACGAGGCGGCCCTGGCCCAGCTCGGCTCGGCCACCAGGGAAGAGGTCTTCGACCTCATCGACGACATGCTCGCCGAGTAGGCCCCGGCGCCCCGCCCGCCACGATCCGGTCCCGCTGGAACCGGGGAAGGAAGCCCGATGCGCGCGCTGTTGATCGACAACTACGACTCCTACACCTACAACCTGTTCCAGCTCCTCGCCCAGGTGTACGGCAAGGAACCGACGGTCCTGGTCAACGACGACCCGGCGTGGGCGAGGCTCGACCCGGCGGCGTTCGACTGCGTCGTGATCTCACCGGGGCCCGGCCGCCCCCAGCGCCCCACCGACCTCGGCTGCTGCCAGGAGATCCTGGACCGCTGGGCGGACGTGCCGGTGCTCGGGGTGTGCCTGGGGCACCAGGCGATCGCCCACCACTACGGCGGCCGCGTCGAGCCCGGCACGCCCCGGCACGGCCATCTGACCCGGGTCCGGCACGGCGGCGAGGACCTGTTCGACGGCCTGCCCCAGCAGTTCACCGCGGTGCGCTACCACTCGCTGCGGGTCGTCGAGCCGCTGCCCGACGCGCTGCGGGCCACGGCCTGGGCGGAGGACGGCACCGTGATGGCGCTGCGCCACCGCGCCCTGCCGCGCTGGGGCCTCCAGTTCCACCCGGAGTCCGTCGCGAGCGAGTGGGGCGCCCAGCTCCTGCGCAACTTCGCGGAACTCATAGGCGGCCACTACGCCGCGGCCCCTCTGGAGCGCGCCCGCTGGTCCCCGCCCCTGGGCGGCGCCCCCAGCACCCAGCTGGAAGCCGTGGTCGAGGTCGTGGACCGGGCCGTCGACACCGAGGCGCTGTTCACCTCCCGGTACGCGGACAGCGCGTACGCCTTCTGGCTCGACAGCAGCGCGCCCGGCGTCGGTGCCGCCCGGTTCTCCTTCCTCGGCGACGACACGGGCCCGCTCGCCGAGACCCTCACCTACCGCACCGGCGACACCTCCGTGACGGTCCGCGACGCCACCGGCGAACGCGCCGAGCCCGGCACCATATTCGAGGTGCTCCAAGGCCGGCTGCGCACCCGCGGCCTCACCGCGCCGGACCTGCCCTTCGACCTCAACGGCGGCTACGTCGGCTACTTCGGCTACGAACTCAAGGGCGAGTGCGGCAGCCCGAACGTCCACAGCGCCGAGACCCCCGACGCCGCGTGGCTGTTCGCCGACCGCCTCGTCGCCGTGGACCACCTGGAGGACAGGACCTACGTCCTGGCCCTGAGCACCCCCGAGGCCGCCGCCCTCGACGCCGCCCGCGCCTGGGCGGCGCACACGGCGGGGGAGGTGCGGGCGCTGCCCGGCGCCGCGCCCGCCCCCGCCCCGGCCCCGGTGTCCGTGGTGCCGTCGGACCGGGCCGTCCTCAGCCGCGACCGCGCCGCGTACGTCGACGACATCGAGGACTGCCTCGACCAGCTGCGCGGCGGCGAGAGCTACGAGATCTGCCTGACCAACCGGGTCCGCCTGCCGCCCCTGAAGGACCCGCTCGCCTACCACGTGAAGCTCCGCGGCCTCAACCCCGCGCCCTACGCCGCCTATCTGCGCCTCGGCGACGTCAGCGTCGTCTGCTCCTCGCCCGAGCGGTTCCTGCGCGTCGAGCGCGACGGCACGGTGGAGAGCAAGCCCATCAAGGGCACGGCCCCCCGGGGCGCGGACCCGGCGAGCGACGAGGCGCTGCGCCGCTCCCTCGCCGCGTCGGCGAAGACCAGGGCCGAGAACCTCATGATCGTCGACCTGCTCCGCAACGACCTCGGCCGGGTCTGCGAGGTGGGCTCCGTCGGCGTCCCCGCGTACATGGTCACCGAGTCGTACGCGACGGTGCACCAGCTCGTCACGACCGTCCGCGGCCGCCTGCGGCGCGACGTGGACCCCGTCGCCTGCGTCCGGGCATGCTTCCCCGGCGGTTCGATGACCGGGGCCCCGAAGCTGCGGACCATGGCCATCATCGACCGCCTCGAACAGGAGGCCCGCGGCATCTACTCCGGCACCATCGGCTACTTCGGGCTCTGCGGCGGCGCCGACCTCAACATCGTGATCCGCACGGCGGTGACCTCGCACACCGGCACGGTCATCGGCGCGGGCGGCGCGATCGTCCTCGACTCGGACCCGCACGACGAGTTCGACGAGGTGCTCCTCAAGGGCCACGCCCTGGTGCGCGCGCACGCCCAGCTCGACGCGGCGGGCGACCCCGAGCGGAGCACCCCGTGACGGCCCCGCGCACCCCCGCCCCGGCCGCCGCGCACCGCGCCCCCGCGACCGTCACCCGCCTCGACGGGAGCCCGGCGACCCCCGGCGACCTGGCGGGCCTCGCCCTCTACAACTACGGCCACTTCACCACCCTGCGCGTCGAACGGGGCGGCGTCCGCGGGCTCGGCCTGCACCTGCGCCGCCTCGCCGACGACTGCCACACGCTCTTCGGCACGGACCCGGACACGGTCACCGGCCTCACCGACGGCGTCCGTGCCGCGCTGCGCCGCGTCGCCCGCGCCCACGAGGCACCCGTGACGGTCCGCGTGACCGTGTGCGCGCCGGACACGACCCTCGAAGGCCCCGGCACGGCCACCCCGACCGCGCTGCTCAGCACCCGGCCCGCGACCACCGCCCAGGCACCGCCGCTGCGGCTCGCGACCGCAACGTACGTACGGGACCTGCCGGAGGTGAAGCACACCGGACTGTTCGGCACGCTGCGCCTTCGCGCGGACGTCCGGCGGCGCGGCTTCGACGACGCCCTGCTGCTCGACCACGAAGGCCACGTCCTGGAGGGCACCACCTGGAACATCTGCTTCTGGGACGGGGCCCGGCTGCTGTGGCCCCGGGGGCGGTGCCTGCCCGGCGTGACCGCGCGCCTGCTGCGGGACGCGGCAGCGGCGGCCGGCGTGCCCGTCGTGGACGAGCCCGTCGCCCTGGCCGGACTCGGCTCGCTGCGCGCCGCGTTCGCGACCAACGCGGCCTTCGGGGTGCGGCCCGTCGCCTCCGTCGACGAGGTGACCTTCGCCACGGGCGCCCTGGAGGGCCCGGCCGCCCCGGACACCTCCGATCACGTGGTCGCCGACCTGACCGCCACGCTCACCGCCCTGTACGCCGACGTGCCCGCCGAACCCCTGTGACGCGCGCTTCTTCCAAGATCCAAGGTCGCTTCAAGAAGGCACCAAGAGCCCCTGAACACAATGCGGTGCGGCAGCGCGCCCGAGCACGCGCCTTGCTCCCCGAACCCCGAGAAGAGGACCGAGCATGACGACCGTCGAAGAGACCGAGACCGCCTGGGAGAACCTGCCGTTCCTGGACATCACCGACCCGGGGTTCGTGTGGGACTCCGCCGAGGTCGCCGAGGCCAGGGAGCGGTCCTGGATCGCGGGCACCCCCCTCGGCCTGCTCGTGCTGCGCTACGCCGAGGCCCACAGCCTGTCCCGTGACCCGCGCCTGGTCTCCGGCTTCCGTGAGGTCGTGGACCTCGTCGGGCCCGCCGAAGGGCTGGTGCGCGAGTTCATGCGCGACTTCATGCAGAGCCTGGAGGGGCCCGACCACCGCCGCCTGCGCGGCCTGGTCACGCACGGGTTCACCTCCCGCCGCATCAACGCCCTCAAGCCGTTCATCCGCGCCACCGCCGAGCGCCTCGCCGAGGACCTCGTGGCCGCCGGGGGCGCGTGCGAGTTCGTGGCCGCCTACGCCGACCCGCTGCCCGCCGCCGTGGTGTGCGAGATGCTCGGCTTCCCGCCGGAGGACCACGCCGTCGTCGGCCGCTGGTGCAAGAACACCAACCTGGTCCTCGCGCTCGGCCCCGACCAGAGCCGCGTCGGTGAGGTCGAGGAGGGCCTCGCGGGCATGTACGGCTACTTCGAGAAGGTCGTACAGAAGCTCAAGGAGAACCCCGGCGACGACCTGTTCTCCGACATCCTGCGCGCCCAGAAGGAGGACGACGCGCTCGACGACCGCGAGCTGCGCACCCTCATCGCGACCCTGCTGGTCGCCGGCTACCAGACCACGAGCCACCAGCTCGGCCACGCCATGGTGGCGTTCTCCCGGCACCCCGAGCAGTGGGCGCTGCTGCGCGAGCGGCCCGAACTAGCGCCCCAGGCCGTCGAGGAGGTGCTGCGCTGGTGCCCGACCACCACCGTGGTCGCCACCAAGGCGGCGGCCGAGACCTTCACCTTCAACGACCTGCTCATCCCGGCCGGGACCCCGGTGTGGCTGTGCGCGCACTCCGCGCAGCGCGACCCCCTGGTGTTCGAGGACGGCGACCGCTTCGACATCACGGTCGAGCGCAAGCAGGGCACCCTGGCCTTCGGCGGCGGCACGCACTTCTGCCTGGGCGCGGCCCTCGCCCGCCTCGAAATGGCCGAAGCGCTCGTGGCGCTGACGGCCCGCCTCGACGCGCCCCAGGTCACCGGGCCGATCACCTGGCGGCCCTCGACCGGCGTGTCCGGGCCCGACGCCCTGCCGCTGCGCTTCGGCGGGGCGTGAGGGGAGGGGCCCCGCGACGCACCACGCCGGGCCCCCGCCCACGAGGTCCGACATCTTCCCGGGAAGGGCAGCACGTTCGACATGACCGATGACGACAGGACGCTCGACTACCTCAAGCGCCTCACCGCCGAGCTGGGCCAGACCCGGGAGCGGCTGCGGGCCGTCCGCGAGGCGGGCCGGGAGCCGATCGCCGTCGTGTCGATGGCCTGCCGCTTCCCCGGCGGCGTGACCTCCCCCGAGGAGCTGTGGCGCCTCGTCGGCTCGGGCACGGACGGCGTCTCCACGCTGCCCACCGACCGGGGCTGGGACACCGAGGGCCTCTACGACCCCGACCCGGACCGGCCGGGCACCACCTACGCGCGCGAGGGCGGCTTCCTCGCCGACGTCACGTCCTTCGACGCGGGCCTGTTCGAGATCAGCCCGCGCGAGGCCCTCCTGATGGACCCGCAGCAGCGGCTGCTGCTCGAAGTCTCCTGGGAGGCCTTCGAGCGCGCCGGGCTCACGCCCGACGCGCTGCGCGGCAGCCGCACCGGGGTCTTCACCGGGATGATGGGCCAGGACTACACCGACCGGAAGCCCGGCACGCTCACCCGGTACGAGGGGCAGCTGGAGACCGGGCGCGCGGCGAGCGTGGCGTCCGGCCGCGTCGCCTACACCTTCGGCCTGGAAGGCCCGGCCGTCACCCTGGACACGGCCTGCTCCTCCTCGCTCGTGGCGCTGCACCTGGCGGTGCAGGCGCTGCGGAACACGGAGTGCGACCTCGCCCTGGCCGGGGGCGTCACGGTGATGTCGAGCCCGGCCACGCTCCTGGAGTTCAGCCGCCAGCGGGTGCTCGCCCCTGACGGCCGGTGCAAGGCCTTCGCCTCCGGCGCCGACGGCACGGGCCTCGCCGAGGGCGTCGGCGTCCTCCTGGTGGAGCGCCTGTCGGACGCGCGGCGGCACGGCCACCCCGTGCTCGCCGTCGTCACCGGCAGCGCCGTCAACCAGGACGGCGCGTCGAACGGACTCACCGCGCCCAACGGCCCGTCCCAGCAGCGGGTCATCCGCGCCGCCCTGGCGGCCGCAGGGCTCACCGGGGCCGACGTCGACGCGGTGGAGGCCCACGGCACCGGCACCACCCTCGGCGACCCCATCGAGGCACAGGCACTCCTCGCCACATACGGCCAACAGCGCGACGAGGAACGGCCGTTGTGGCTGGGGTCCCTGAAGTCGAACATCGGCCACTCCCAGGCCGCCGCGGGCGTCGCGGGCGTCATCAAGACGGTCATGGCGCTGCGCGCGAAGACGCTGCCGCGGACCCTGCACGCCGACGAGCCGAGCCCGCACGTGGACTGGTCCCTGGGCGCCGTACGCCTCCTGACCGAGGCCAGGCCGTGGCCCGGGGGCGACCGGCCGCGGCGGGCGGGCGTGTCCTCGTTCGGCATCAGCGGCACGAACGCCCACGTCATCGTCGAAGAGGCCGAAGCGGCCGAAGAGGCCGCGGACGAGCCCGCACCGGACGCACCGGACACACCGGACGCACCGGATGCAACGGGCGCACCGGACGCCGGGGACGGCGAAGACGCCGGGAGCCCCGCCCCGCCCCCCGTCCCCTGGGTGCTCTCCGCCCGGACCCCCGACGCGCTGCGCGCCCAGGCGGCCCGGCTGCGCGACCACGTGGCGGCCCGCCCCGGCCTGCGCCCGCTCGACGTGGCCTACTCGCTGGCGACCACGCGCGCGGCCCTCGCCCACCGGGCCGTCGTGGTGGGCCGCCGCACCGGGGAACTGCTGCGCGGCGTCACCGCCCTCGCCGCGGGGGAGCCCGGCGCGGACCTGACCGAGTCCGTGGCGCGCGACCTCGGCAAGGCCGTCTTCGTCTTTCCCGGCCAGGGCTCGCAGTGGCCGGGCATGGCCGTGGAGCTGATGGACACCTCCGCCGTCTTCCGCGAGCGGATGCTCGACTGCGCGACCGCGCTGGAACCGTACGTCGACTGGTCGCTGCGCGAGATGGTGTCCGGCACGCCCGACGCCGAGGTCTCCGCCCGCGTCGACGTGGTCCAACCGGTCCTGTGGGCCGTCCTCGTGTCCCTGGCCGAGCTGTGGCGCTCCCACGGCGTGGAGCCCGCCGCCGTGGTGGGGCACTCCCAGGGCGAGATCGCGGCGGCCTGCGTGGCAGGCGCGCTCTCGCTCGACGACGGCGCCCGCGTCGTGGCCCTGCGCTCCCGGCTCATCGCCCGCAAGCTCGCCGGGGCGGGCGGCATGGTCTCGGTCGCGGCCTCGGCCGCCGACGCCCGGGCCCGCCTGGAGCGGTGGGGCGACCGCGTCGCCCTCGCCGCCGTCAACGGCCCCACGTCCGTGGTCGTCTCCGGCGACCCTGCGGCACTCGACGAGCTGATGGCCGACTGCGAGCGCGACGGCGTCCGCACCCGGCGCGTCGCGGTGGACTACGCGTCGCACTCCCCGCAGGTCGAGCTGTTGCGCGCGGACCTGCTCGCCGACCTCGCGACGCTGCGCCCGCGCGCGGGGAAGCTCCCCCTGTACTCCACCGTCACCGGCGACGTCCTGGCGGGCGACGAGCTGACCGCCGACCACTGGTTCCGCAATCTGCGCGGGACCGTGCGGCTCTCCGACGCCGTCGAGCGCCTCGCCGCCACCGGGCACGGGGCGTTCATCGAGTGCAGCCCCCACCCCGTCCTCGCCCTCGGCCTCACCGAGACGCTCGGCGACCTCGGCCAGGACGCCCTCGTCACGGGCACCCTCCAGCGGGACGACGGCGGCCTCGGCCGCTTCCTGCGCTCCCTCGGCGCCGTGCACGCCGGCGGGCGCTCGCCCGACTGGGAGCACCTCTTCGCCGGGACCGGCGCCCGCCGCGTGGACCTGCCGACGTACGCCTTCGACCGGCAGCGCCTCTGGCTCGACGCCGCCCCCGCGACCGGGGACGTCACGGCCGTCGGACTGAGCCCGCTCGCCCACCCGTGGTGGGGCGCGGCCACCGAACTGCCCGACTCCGGCGCCACCTTGCTCACCGGGCGCCTCTCCCGCGACACCGCGCCCTGGCTCGGCGACCACGCGGTCGGCGAGACCGTGCTGCTGCCCGGCACGGCGTTCCTGGAACTGGCCGTCCGCGCCGCCGAGCAGACCGGCTGCGACCGAGTGGCGGAACTGACCCTGCACGCGCCGCTGGTGCTCCCGCGGCGCGGCGGGATCCAGCTGCGCGCCGTCGTCGGCCCCGCCGACGCCCGCGGCGGCCGAGCGCTCACCCTGCACGCACGCCCCGAAGACACCCCGGACGCGCCGTGGACCTGCCACGCCGGCGGCTCCCTCGCCCCCGCCGAACGGCGCGGTGACCGGGCCCCGGAGGCCTGGCCGCCGCCCGGCGCCGCACCCGTGGCGGTCGAGCGGGCCTACGCCGACCTCGCGGACCTCTCCCTGCACTACGGCCCGGCGTTCCAGGGCCTGCGGGCCGCCTGGCGCCTCGGGGACGAGCTGTTCGCCGAGGTCGCGCTCGCCGACGACGCGGACCCGGAGGGCTTCGCGGTCCACCCGGCGCTGCTCGACGCCGCGCTGCACGCGGTGGCCCTCGACGACACCGGGGCACGCGCGGACACGGGCCCGCGCCTGCCGTTCTCCTGGTCCGGGGTCGAGGTCCACGCGGTCGCCGCCACCCGGCTTCGCGTGCGGATCAGCCGGCTGGGCCCGGACGCCGTCGCCCTGGAGGCGGCCGACGTCACCGGCGCCCCCGTCGTGTCCGTGGCGGAACTGGCCGTACGGCCCGTGCCCCTGGACGAGCTGCGCCCGGCCGCGGGGGACCCGGCGGACGCGCTGTTCGCCGTGGGCTGGACCCCGGCACCGGCCACCGCGTCGGCGCCGCCCGGGTCGTGGGCGGTCCTCGACGGCCTCGACGCGCTCGCCCCGGCCCTGGAAGCCACCGGCGCGGCCGTGCTCAGGGCGGCGGACCTCACGGCCGTGACCGGCTCGGACGGCATCCCGGACGTGGTGCTCGCCCCGCTGCGGCCCCGCACCGGCGACCTGCCCACGGCCACCCGGGAGACCGTCGGCGCGACCCTGACGCTCCTTCAGGAGTGGCTCGGCGACGACCGGTTCGCCTCCGCCCGGCTTGTCCTGGTGAGCAGGGGAGCCGTCGCCGCGTCCGACGACGAGGCGGCCGACCCCGCCCTCGCGGCGGCCTGGGGCCTGGCGCGCTCGGCGCAGGCCGAGCACCCGGACCGGCTCGTCCTCGTCGACTGGGACGGCCGGGAGCCGTCGGCCGAGGCGCTGCCCGCCGCCCTGTGCGGCGACGAGCCGCACCTGGCCCTGCGGGCGGGGGAGGCGTTCGTCCCCAGGCTCCGCAGGGTGCCCGCGGACCCGCCCGGCCCCGAGGCGCCCGGCGGCTTCGACGGCCACGGCACGGTCCTGGTCACCGGCGCATCGGGCGTACTGGGCCGGGTCCTGGCGCAGCACCTCGTCGCCGCGCACGGCGTACGGCATCTGCTCCTGGTGAGCCGCCGCGGCGCCGCCGCGCCCGAGGCCGCCGAACTGACCGCGCGGCTCACGGAGTCGGGCGCCTGTGTGCGCTGGGCCGCCTGCGACCTCGCCGACCGCGCGGCCCTCGCCGCCGTCCTCGCCGGCGTACCGGACGACCAACCCCTGCGCGGCGTCGTCCACGCGGGCGGCGTACTCGACGACGGCGTGGTCTCGTCCCTGACGGCGCCGCGGCTCGACACCGTGTTCCGGCCCAAGGTCGACGCGGTGGTCCACCTGCACGAACTGACCGAGGACGCGGACCTGTCGGCGTTCGTCGTGTGCTCGTCGGCGGCCGGTACGTTCGCCACCGCGGGCCAGGGCGGCTACGCGGCCGCCAACGCCTTCCTCGACGCGTTCGCCCGCGCGCGGCGGGCGAAGGGCCTACCCGCGCTCTCCCTCGCCTGGGGCCTGTGGGAGCGGACCAGCGCCATGACGGCCCGCATGTCGGACACCGACCGCGACCGGATGCGCCGCTCCGGCGTCACGGGCCTGACCGCCGAGGACGGCGTCGCCCTGTTCGACGCGGGCCTCGCCGCCCAGCTCCCCGTCGTCGTCCCCACCCGCCTCGACCTGTCCGCCGTCCGCGCCCGGGCCGCCACCGACGGCGTGCCCGCGCTGCTGCGCGGCCTGGTGCGGCCACCGGCCCGGCGCGCCGCCACCGGCACCGGCGACGACTCCGCCCTGGCGCGCGACCTCGCCACGCTCGCGCCGGGGGACCGGGCCGCGAAGGTCGTCGACGCCGTCCGCGCCCAGGTCGCGGCCGTCCTCGGCTACGCGGGCCCCGCCGCCGTCGAGCCGGGGCTCGCCTTCAAGGAACTGGGCTTCGACTCGCTCACCGCGGTCGAGCTGCGCAACCGCCTCAGCCGGGTGACGGGCCTGCGCCTGCCCGCCACGCTCGTCTTCGACCGGCCGACCCCGCAGGCCCTCGCCGAGCACCTCCTCGACCGGCTGAGCGGGCGACAGGCGCCGGTACGGACACCGGCGCGCGGCCCGGCCGCGGCCGGGGCCGACGAGCCGATCGCCGTCGTCGGCATGGCCTGCCGGTTCCCGGGGGGCGTCGCATCGCCGGAGGACCTGTGGCACCTCCTGGACCGGGGCGGCGACGCCATCTCCGCCTTCCCCACCGACCGCGGCTGGGACCCCGGCTCCACCCCGCACACCGCGGAGGGCGGATTCCTGCGCGACGCAGCGGGCTTCGACCCCGAGTTCTTCGGCATCAGCCCGCGCGAGGCGGTGGCGATGGACCCGCAGCAGCGCCTCCTCCTGGAGGTCTCCTGGGAGGCCCTGGAGCGCGCGGGGCTCGACCCCGCCGCCCTCAAGGGCAGCCGCACCGGCGTGTTCGCGGGCCTGATGTACCACGACTACACGAGCAGGCACGCGGGCGTCCCGGACGACGCGGGCGGCTACCTCGGCACGGGCGGGTCCGGCAGCGTCGCCACCGGCCGGATCGCGTACACCTTCGGCTTCGAGGGCCCGGCCGTCACGGTGGACACGGCCTGCTCGTCGTCCCTCGTGGCGCTGCACCTGGCCGTGCAGGCGGTGCGCGGCGGCGACTGCGACCGCGCCCTCGCGGGCGGGGTCACCGTGATGTGCACACCGCACGCCTTCACCGAGTTCAGCAGGCAGGGCGCGCTCGCCGCCGACGCCCGCTGCAAGCCGTTCGCGGCCGCCGCCGACGGCACGGTGTGGGGCGAGGGCGCCGGTGTCCTCCTCGTCGAGCGCCTGTCGGACGCGGTCCGCGCCGGGCGCCGCGTCCTCGCGGTGGTCCGCGGCTCCGCCGTCAACCAGGACGGCGCGAGCAACGGCCTGACCGCGCCGAACGGCCCCTCCCAGGAGCGCGTGATCCGCCAGGCCCTGGCCGCCGCCCGGCTCGCGCCCGCCGACGTGGACGCCGTCGAGGCGCACGGCACCGGCACCACCCTCGGCGACCCGATCGAGGCCCAGGCGCTCCTCGCGACGTACGGCCAACAGCGGCCCGAGGACCGGCCGCTGTGGCTCGGGTCTGTCAAGTCGAACCTGGGGCACCCGCAGGCGGCCGCGGGCGTCGCCGGGGTCATCAAGATGGTCATGGCGCTGCGGCGGGGCGTGCTGCCCCGCACCCTGCACGTGGACGCGCCGTCCCCGCACGTCGACTGGTCGTCGGGCGCCGTGGAACTCCTCGCCGATGCCCGCCCCTGGCCCGACGCGGGCCGCCCGCGCCGGGCCGGGGTCTCCTCGTTCGGCATCAGCGGCACCAACGCGCACGTCGTACTGGAGCAGGCACCCCCGGAGGCGGACGGCGACGGCGGACCCGCCGCGCCTCCCGCGGGCCCCGTCCCGCTGGCCGTGTCCGCCCGCAGCGAGCCCGCGCTGCGCGCCCAGGCGGCCCGGCTGCGCGAGCGCCTCGCCGCCGATCCCGCGCTCGACGCCGTCGACGTGGCGCACTCCCTGCTGACGACCCGGGCCGCCCACGCCCACCGGGCCGTCGTCCTCGGCGGCGACCGGGACGCACTCCTCGCGGGCCTCGCCGCCGTGGCGGAGGGCCGCGAGACGCCCGGCGCCGTCGAGGGGCACGCCGGTGACCCGGGCAGGACGGTGTTCGTCTTCCCCGGCCAGGGCGCGCAGTGGCCGGGCATGGCCGCAGCACTGTGGGAGAGCGCGCCGGTCTTCCGCGAGCGCCTGACCGCGTGCGCCGACGCGCTCGCCCCGTACACCGACTGGTCCCTCGTGGACGTCGTACGCGGCACGCCGTCCGGGGTCGACCCGGACCGCGTCGACGTGGTCCAGCCCGCGCTGTGGGCGGTCATGGTGTCCCTCGCCGCGCTGTGGCGCTCCTACGGCGTGGAACCCGCCGCCGTGGTGGGCCACTCCCAGGGCGAGATCGCCGCCGCCTGCGTCGCGGGCGGCCTCTGTCTCGACGACGGGGCGCGCGTGGTCGCCCTGCGCAGCCGCGCCCTGACCGCCGTCGCCGGGCGCGGCGGCATGGTCTCCCTCGCCCTGTCCGCCGCCGAGGCCGAGAAGCTCGTCGCCGCGGGCGACGGCCGCCTCGCGCTCGCGGCGGTCAACGGCCCCGCGTCGGTGGTGGTCTCCGGCGACACGGCCGCCGTGGACGACCTCCTCGCCCACTGCGCGGAGACCGGAGCCTGGGCACGCCGGATCCCCGTGGACTACGCCTCGCACTCGCCCCACGTCGAGGCGGTGCGCGAGCGGATCGCCCGCGACCTGGCCGGGCTTCGCCCGCGCACGGGCGACGTCGCCTTCTTCTCCACGGTGACCGGGGACTTCCACGACACCGCCGGGCTCGACGGCGCCTACTGGTACCGCAATCTGCGCGAGCCGGTGCGGTTCGAGCCGGCCGTGCGGGAGCTGTTCGCCCGCGGCCACGGCGCCTTCGTCGAGACGAGCCCCCACCCCATGCTCACCGTGGGCGTGGCCGAGACCCTGGCGGAGCAGCCCGGGCGGACGGGCGTGGCCGTGGGCTCCCTGCGGCGCGAACAGGGCGGCCTCGAGCGCTTCTCGGCCTCCGTCGCCGAGGCGTACACCCGCGGCGTCGCCGTCGACTGGGCGGCCGCGTGGGCGGGCCGCGCGCCGCGTGCCGTGGACCTGCCGACGTACGCGTTCCAGCGGCGCCGGTTCTGGCTGGACACGCCCGCGGGCTCCGGCGACGTCACTGCGGCGGGCCTGGGCAGCGCCGAGCACCCGTTGCTCGGCGCCCGCGTCGAACTCGCGGGCTCGGCGGAGACCGTCCTCACCGCGCGCTGGTCCCTGGACACCCACCCGTGGCTCGCCGACCACGCCCTCGGCGACACCGTGGTCGTGCCGGGCACCGCCTTCCTCGAACTGGCCGCCCTGGCCGGGTCGGGGACCGGCTGCCCGCACATCGCCGAACTCCTCCAGGAGGCCCCGTTGGTCCTCGGCGAACGCGGCGCGGCACGGATCCAGGTCAGGGTCGAGGCCCCCGACGACGACGGCACGCGGGCCCTCGGCGTGTACGCGCGCCCCGAGGACGCGCCTGCGGACGCCCCCTGGACGCGCCACGCCCGCGGCGTGCTCACCGAGGAGACCGCCGAGGCCACGGCCGCCCTCGACGGCGCCTGGCCGCCCCCGGGAGCCGTGCCCGTCGACCTCACGGAGTTCTACGACCGGATGGACGACGTCGGCCTCTCGTACGGGCCCGCGTTCCGCGGCCTGCACACCGCCTGGCGCCTGGGCGACGAGATCCTCGCCGAGGCGGCCCTGCCCGCCGACGACCACGCCGGGGCGGACCGCTACCGCGCCCATCCGGCGCTCCTCGACGCGGGCCTCCACGCCTGCCTGCTGCGCACCCCGGACACCGGCGCGGCCATGCCGTTCGCCTGGAACGACGTGGACGTGCACGGGCCGTGCGGACCCGCCGTGCGCGTACGCGTCTCGCCCGGCGCGGCCCAGGACGTGTCCGTCCTGGTGACGGACGCCGAGGGCACGCCCGCGGTGACCGTGCGGTCCCTGGCCGCGCGCCCCGTCCCGGCCGAGCAGCTGCGGGCCGCGGGCGGCGCGGGCGACTCGCTGTACCGGCTTGCGTGGGTGGAGGCGCCCGCCCCTGCGCCCGCCGCACCCGGCACGTGGGCCGTGCTCGGCGACGAGGCCCTACATCTACCGGCCGGAGGCGGGCAGTTCGCGGACCTGGCCGCGTACCGCACGGCGATCGAAGCCGGCGCGTCCGTCCCCGACGTGGTGCTCGCGCCCCTGGGCGCGGACGCCGGGCCGGACGACGCCACCCGGGCCCGCGCCCTGACCTGCCGGGCCCTCGACCTGCTGCGCGGCTGGCTCGCCGAGGACACGGCAGGGGAGCGGGCCGTCGCCGAAGGCCCGTCCGGCGCGCGGGCCGAGCGGGGCTCCGCGGCCCGGCTCGTCCTCGTCACGCGCGGAGCCCAGGCCGCGCCCGACGACGCGGGCCCGGTGGACCCCGCCGCCGCGGCCGTCTGGGGCCTGGTGCGCGCGGCCCAGGCGGAGCACCCCGGCCGGTTCGTGCTCCTGGACCTGGACGACGACCCCGCGTCCACCGCCGCCCTCGCCGCCGCCGTGGCCACGGATGAGCCCCAACTGGCGCTGCGCGCGGGCCATGTCCTCGTACCCCGGATCGAACGCGCCCCCGCCGCGCACGGCGGCGACGCCCCCTGGGGCGCCGGCGGCACCGTGCTCGTGACCGGCGCGTCCGGCACCCTGGGCCGCGCCGTCGCCCGGCACCTCGTCACCGCGCACGGCGTGCGGCACCTGCTCCTGGTGAGCCGTCGCGGCGGCGATGCCGACGGGGCCGTGCCGCTCACCGCCGAACTGGCCGCCCACGGCGCCCAGGTGACCTGGGCGGCCTGCGACGTCGCCGACCGGGACGCGCTCGCCGCGGTACTCGGCGCGGGGCCCGCGACGCACCCCCTGACCGCCGTCGTGCACGCGGCGGGCGTCCTGGACGACGGCGTGCTCCCGGCGCTGACCCCGGAGCGCGTCGACCGGGTGTTCCGGCCCAAGGCGGACGCCGCGCTCCACCTCGACGAGCTGACCCGGGCGGCGGGGCCCGCCGCGCTCGTCCTGTTCTCCTCCGCCGCCGCCACTCTGGGCAGCGCGGGCCAGGGCAACTACGCGGCGGCCAACGCCTTCCTCGACGCCCTCGTCCTGCGCCGCCGCCACCAGGGCCTGCCCGCCTGGTCGCTCGGCTGGGGCCTGTGGGCCGACACCAGCGCCATGACGGCCGGGCTCGACCGGGCCGACCGGGCCCGGATGGCGCGCTCGGGCCTGCGGGAGCTGACCACCGACGAGGGCCTGGCCCTCCTCGACGCGGCCCTGGCAGGACCCGACCCGCTGCCGCTGCCCATGCGGCTCGACACGGCCGTGCTGCGGGCCCGCGGCGAGGCCCTGCCGCAGGTCCTGCGCGGCCTCGTCCGGGCCCGGCGCGGCGCGCCCCGGGCCGCGGGGGCCGCGGCACTGCGCCGCCGCCTGGCCGCGCTGCCCCCGGCGGAGCGCGACCTGCACCTGCTCGACCTGGTGCGGGCGGAGACCGCCACCGTACTCGGCCACCCGTCGCCGGATGCGGTGGGGCGCGACCGCGCCTTCAAGGACCTCGGCTTCGACTCGCTGACCGCCGTGGAGCTGCGCAACCGGCTCACCGCCGCGACCGGCCTGCGCCTGCCCGCCACGCTCGTCTTCGACCACCCCACGCCCGCCGCGCTCGCCGCCCGCCTCGCCGCGGACCTCGCGCCGCGGGACGAGGCCGACGACGCCCGGCGCGACACCGAGGCCACGGTGCGCGCGGCCCTCACGGCGATCCCCCTGCCCCGGCTCCGGGACGCGGGCCTCCTCGAAGCGCTCCTGGAACTCGCGGGCCGCCCGGCCGCACAGGAGCCACCACCGCCGGACGGGGACGAGCCCGGCTCGATCGACCACCTGGACCCGGAGGGGCTGCTCGCCATGGCCCTCGACAACGGAGCGCACGCGGACACGGAGGACCACGATGCCCCCTGGTGACGAGAGGTTCGTCGAGGCGCTGCGGGCCTCCCTCAAAGAGGTCGAGACGCTGCGCGCCCGGAACCGCGAACTGACCGCGGCGGCCCGGGAGCCCATCGCCGTCGTGGCGATGGGCTGCCGCTACCCGGGCGGCGTCCGGTCCCCCGAGGACCTGTGGCGCCTGGTGGAGAGCGGCACCGACGCGATGTCGCCCTTCCCCGCCGACCGGGGCTGGGACCCCGACGCGCTGTACGACCCCGACCCCGACCGGCCGGGCCGTACGTACACCCTCGAAGGCGGCTTCGTCGACGGCGCGGGGGACTTCGACGCCGACCTGTTCGGGATCAGCCCGCGCGAGGCCGCAGCCATGGACCCGCAGCAGCGCCTCCTCCTGGAGACCGCGTGGGAGACCTTCGAGCGGGCGGGCGTGAACCCGGCGGCGCTGCGCGGCGAGCCCGTCGGGACCTTCGTCGGCTCGGTCCTCATGACCGTCGGCAACGCCGCCCCCGCGACCGAGGGCAGCGAGGGGCACCAGGTCACGGGCGGCGCCGCCAGCGTCCTGTCCGGGCGCCTGGCGTACACCTTCGGCCTCGAAGGCCCCGCGATGACCGTGGACACCGCGTGCTCGGCCTCGCTCGCGGCCGTCCACCTGGCTGCGCAGTCGCTGCGCCAGCGCGAGTGCCACCTGGCCCTGGCCGGGGGCGCCGCCGTGATGACAACGCCGGGCATCTTCGTGGAGTTCAGCAGGCAGCGGGGGCTCGCGCCCGACGGCCGGTGCAAGGCGTTCGCGGCGGCGGCCGACGGGACCGGCTGGGGCGAGGGTGTGGGCCTCGTCCTGCTGGAGCGGTTGTCGGACGCGCGGCGCAACGGTCACCCGGTCCTGGCTGTCGTACGCGGTTCCGCCGTGAACCAGGACGGCGCCTCCAACGGCCTGACCGCGCCCAACGGCCCCTCCCAGCAACGCGTCATCCGGGCCGCCCTCGCCAACGCCCGCCTCTCGGCCGACTTCGTGGACGCCGTGGAGGCGCACGGCACCGGCACCACCCTCGGCGACCCCATCGAGGCCCAGTCCCTCATCGCCACCTACGGGCAGGAGCGCGAGGACGGGCGGCCCCTGTGGCTGGGGTCCGTCAAGTCGAACCTGGGCCACACCCAGGGCGCGGCGGGCATCGCCGGGCTGATCAAGACGGTCATGGCCCTGCGGCACGGCGTCCTGCCCAGGACCCTGCACGTCGACGAGCCGACCCCGCACGTCGACTGGTCGTCGGGCACGGTACGGCTGCTCACCGAGAACCGCCCCTGGCCCGAGACCGGGCGCCCGCGCCGCGCGGGCGTCTCCTCCTTCGGCATCAGCGGCACCAACGCGCACGTCATCCTGGAACAGGCACCCGACGACGCCGCCGCACCGGAGCCCACGCCGACCGAGTCCCCCGAGGCCACCGCGGCCACGGCCCCCGGCGGACGCGTACCGCTGGTGGTCTCGGCCCGGGGCGAGCAGGCCCTGCGCGACCAGGCCGGGCGCCTCGCCGCGCACGTCCGCGACCGGCCCGGCATCCGGCCCGCGGACGCCGGCCTGACCCTGGCGACCGCCCGCGCCGCCCTCGACCAGCGGGCCGTGGTGTGGGCAGCCGACCACGACGAACTGCTCGCCGGGCTCACCGCGCTGGCCGGCGACCGGCCCGCCCCGGGCCTGGTCCGGGGCACCGCCGCCGACGGCGGCCTCGCGTTCCTCTTCGCCGGGCAGGGCAGCCAGCGCCCGGGCATGGGCCGCGAACTGGCCGCCGCTTTCCCGGAGTTCGCCCAGGCGCTCGACACCGTGGCCGAGCACCTGGACCCGCACCTCGAACGGCCGCTGCGGGACGTCCTGTGGGCCGCCGCCGACGCACCGACGGCCGCGCTCCTCGCCCAGACCGCGTACACCCAGCCCGCCCTCTTTGCGTACGAGGTGGCGCTCCACCGGCTGCTCACGCACTGGGGGCTCACCCCCGGCCTGCTGCTCGGCCACTCCGTCGGCGAGCTGGCCGCCGCGCACGTCGCGGGCGTCCTCTCCCTGGAGGACGCCTGCGCCCTCGTCGCCGCGCGCGGCCGGCTGATGCAGGACGTGCCCGGCACCGGCGCGATGGTCGCGGTCCGGGCCACCGAGGCGGAGATCGAGCCGTGGCTCGCCGACCACGCCGACGACGTCGCCCTCGCCGCCGTCAACGGGCCGTCGTCGGTCGTCGTGTCCGGCGCCGAGAGCGCCGTGCTCGCCATCGCCGGGCACTTCGCGGACGAGGGCCGCAGAACGCGGCGGCTGCGCGTCAGCCACGCCTTCCACTCGCCCCAGATGGCCGCGATGCTCGACGAGTTCGGCCGCATCGCGCGGAAGCTGACCTACCACCCGCCGGCCGTCCCGATCGTCTCGGACGTCACCGGCGACCTCGCGGGCGCCGACCAGCTCTGCTCGCCCGCGTACTGGGTGCGCCACGCCCAGGCCACCGTGCGCTTCCACGACGGGATGCGCCGGCTCGTGGCGGCCGGCGTCCGCACCTTCGTGGAGGTGGGCCCCTCCGGGACGCTCACCGCCATGGCCCAGGACTGCCTCGCCGGAGAACCGGAGGGGGCCGGCGCCGTGGTGGTCCCGGCGGCGCGCTCCGGCAGGCCCGAGGCCGACACCGCGCTCACGGCGCTCTCCACGGCCTTCGTCCACGGCGCCGGTGCCGACTGGACCCGGTTCCTCACCGGGGCCCGCGCGGTGGACCTGCCGACCTACCCCTTCCAGCGCCGAAGCTTCCCCTGGACCGGGTCCCGCGCCGGCGCAGACGTGCGGGCCGCCGGGCTCGCCGGATTCGAACACCCGCTGCTCGGCGCCTCCTTGGAGCTGGCCGACGCCCAAGGCCTCGTCCTGACCGGCACGCTGTCCCGGCGCACGGAGCCCTGGCTCGCGGACCACGTCATGCTGGGCTCCGTGCTCGTCCCGGGCACCGCCGTCGTGGAGATGGCCCTCCGCGCCGGCGCCGAGGCCGGCTGCCACCGCCTGGCGGAGCTGACGCAGGAGGCCCCGCTGGTCCTGCCCGAGCGGGGCGCCGTCCACCTCCAGGTGCGCGTCGGCGCGGAGGGCGAGCGGGGCAGGCGCGCGCTCGGCGTGTACTCACGGGCCGAGGACGCCGCGCCGGACGAACCCTGGGTGTGCCACGCGCGCGGCGACCTCGCCCCCGACGCCGCCCCCGTGCCGCCCGGGACGGGACCGGCCTGGCCGCCCGCCGGGGCCGAACCCGTCGCGCTCGACGGCTTCTACGACGGCCTGGCCGACGCGGGCTTCGCGTACGGCCCCGCCTTCCGCGGCCTCGCGCGGGCCTGGCGGAAGGACGAAGACCTGTACGCGGAGATCGCGCTCCCCGTCGGCCCGCGGTCCGCCACGGGCGGGTACGGCCTCCACCCGGCCCGGCTCGACGCCGCCCTCCACGCGGCGCTCCTCGGCGACGGCGCGGCGGGGCACGAGGGCCGCGTCCGGGTGCCGTTCTCCTGGCGGGAGGTGTCCTTCCACGGCCCCGGCACCCCGACCCTGCGGGCGCGCCTGACCCCCGCCGGCGCGGACGCGGTGAGCCTGTCCCTGTGGGACGAGCGGGGTGCTCCGGTGGCGTCGGTCGGCGCGCTGGTCACCCGGACCGTCTCCGCCGAGCAGCTGCGCGCGACCCGCACCCACGACACCCTCTTCCACGTCGACTGGCTGGAGGCGCCCGCCGCCACGGCCGAACCGGCCCCGCACTGCGTCGTCCTGGGCGACGCCCGCCTCGCCGCGGACCTCGGCGTGCCCGTCCACGCCGGCGCCGACGCGCTGCTCGCCGCGCTCGACTCCGGCGCGCCGGCCCCGGACCTGGTGCTCCTGCCGGGCCACGGCCGGACCGCCGGTGCCGGTGAGGACCCCGCGGGCGCCGCCCGCGCCCTCGCCTCGTCCGTCCTCGCCGTGCTCCGCACATGGACGGCCGAACCCCGCCTCGCGTCCGCCCGCCTCGCCGTGGTGACCCGCGGCGCCGTGGCGGCCGCACCCGACGAGCGGATCACCGACCTGGCCGCCGCCGCGCTCGGGGGCCTGCTGCGCTCCGCGCGGTCGGAGCACCCGGGACGGTTCGCCCTCGCGGACTTGGACGCGGACCCCGCGTCGGCCGCCGCGCTGCGCGCCGCGCTCGCCGGGGACGAGCCCCACATCGCCCTCCGGGCGGGCAGGACCCTGGTGCCGCGCCTCGCGCGCGGCCTGCCGGCCGGCGCCCTCGTGCCCCCGGCCGGCGTACGGGAGTGGCGCGTCGACCTCACCGACGGCGGCGCGGCCGACGGCCTGGCCCTCGCCCCGAGCCCGGAGGCCGCGGCCCCCCTCGCGCCCGGCCAGGTGCGGGTCGCGGTGCGCGCGGCCGGGCTCAACTTCCGCGACGTCGTCATGGCCCTGGGCATGGTCGCCGACCAGCGGGCCCTGGGCGGCGAGATCGCGGGCGTCGTCAGCGAAGCGGGCCCCGGCGTCACGGGCCTCGCCCCCGGCGACGCGGTGTTCGGCCTCGCCACCGGCTGCCTCGGGCCCGTGGCGGTCGCCGACCACCGCCTGCTCGCCCGGATGCCCCGCGGCTGGTCCTTCACCGAGGCCGCGTCCGTGCCCGTCGCCTTCCTCACCGCGTACGAGGGCCTGGTGGACCTGGCCGACGTACGGCCGGGGGAGAAGGTGCTCGTGCACGCCGCGGCGGGCGGCGTCGGCATGGCCGCCGTGCAACTCGCCCGGCACCTCGGGGCCGAGGTGTACGCCACGGCGAGCCCCGCCAAATGGGACGCCGTACGCGCCCTCGGCGTCGACGACGCCCACCTGGCCTCGTCCCGCACCGACGCGTTCGAGGCACGCTTCGCCGCGACGAGCGGCGGCGGCGTGGACGTCGTCCTGAACTCCCTGGCGCGCGACCTCCTCGACGCGTCGCTGCGCCTGGTGCGGCCCGGCGGCCGGTTCGTCGAGATGGGCAAGACCGACGTCCGCGACCCCGCCGAGGTGGCGGACCGCCACGCGGGCGTCACCTACCGCGCGTTCGACCTGATGGACGCCGGGATCGAGCGGGTCGGCGCGATGCTCGCCGAGGTCGTGGAGCTGTTCGAGGACGGCAGCCTGCGCCGTCCCCCGGTGACCACCTGGGACGTACGGCAGGCGCCCGCGGCCTTCCGCTTCCTCGCCCAGGCCCGGCACGTGGGCAAGATCGTCCTCACCGTGCCCGCCGCGTGGGACCCCGAGGGCACCGTCCTGGTCACCGGCGCGTCCGGCGCGCTCGGCGGCGAGGTGGCCCGCCACCTGGTCCGCGCCCACGGCGTACGGCACCTGCTGCTCGCCAGCCGCAAGGGAGCCGAGGCGGACGGCATGGCGGACCTCGTGGCCGAGCTGACCGGCCTGGCCGCTGCGGGCGCGACGACCGTGCGGGCCGTCGCGTGCGACGTGGCCGACCGGGACGCGGTGGCGCGGCTGCTCGCCACGGTGCCGGAGGCGCATCCGCTGACCGCCGTGGTGCACGCCGCCGGGGTGGTGGACGACGGCGTCCTGGAGTCGCTGACGCCCGAGCGGATGGGCACGGTGTTCGCGCCCAAGGCCGACGGCGCCTGGCACCTGCACGAGCTGACGCGCGACGAGGACCTGGCCGCGTTCGTCGTGTTCTCCTCCGCGGCGGCCACCGTCGGCGCCCGCGGCCAGGCCAACTACGCCGCCGCCAACGCCTTCCTCGACGCCCTCGCCCGGCACCGCCACGACATGGGCCTGCCGGGGACCTCCCTGGCCTGGGGCCCCTGGGCCGGCGGCGGCATGGCGGCGGCGCTGGGGCAGGCGGACCGCGACCGCGTGGGCCGCTCCGGCGTCGGCGCCCTGTCCGCCGAGGACGGCCTCGCGCTGCTCGACCTGGCGCTCGCCGCAGGGCCCGCGGACCTCGTGCCGGTGCGCCTCGACACGGCGGCCCTGGGCGCGGCCGCCGCGGCCGGAGACCTGCCCGCACCGCTGCGCGCCCTGGTCAGGGCCCCCGCCGTGACGGCGGGCCCCGGCACCGGGGACGCGCTGCGGGAGCGCCTCGGCCCGCTCGCGCCCGACGAGCGGAGCGCGGCCGTGCTCGACCTGGTGCGCGGTCAGATCGCCCTGGTCCTCGGGCACCTGACGCCCGGGAGCGTGGCTCCGCAGCGCCCCTTCCAGGACCTCGGGTTCGACTCGCTCACCGCCGTGGAGCTGCGCAACCGCCTGGGCGCCGCCACCGGCCTGACCCTGCCCACCACGCTCGTCTTCGACCACCCGACCCCGGCGGCCCTGAGCGAGCACATCGAGGCCGAGCTGCTGCCGGGCCTCGGCTCGCGCGCCGACTCCTTCCTGTCCCGGCTCGACGACTTGGCCGCCTCCTTCGACGGCGACGGGCTCGACGACCTCGACGACGACGAGCGGGAGCGGGTCGCGGCACGGCTGCGGGCACTGGCCCGGCGGTGGGGCGAGAACACGCGCGGCCGGGCCGAGGAGCCCGGACGTACGGCTGTCGCGGACGAGTTGGACCTGGCGAGCGACGACGAGGTCATCGACTTCATCAGCAACGAACTCGGCATCTCCTGACGGCGGGCGCGGCCCGGCGACGGGGGCGGCCCGACGGCGGACGCGGCCCGGCGGACACCGCGTCGCGGCCCGTACGCGAGCGGACATCGGTGACGTCTCGACGAGGTGGATTTCAGATGGTGACGGAAGACAAGATTCGCTACTACCTCAAGCGGGTGACCGCCGATCTGCACGAGACGCGGGAGCGCCTGCGCGACGTCGAGGAGGCGGCGGGGGAGCCCGTCGCGGTGGTCGCGATGGGCTGCCGCTACCCGGGCGGCGTCCGCTCCCCGGAGGACCTGTGGGACCTGGTCGCCTCGGGCCGGGACGCGGTCGCGCCCTTCCCGGTCGACCGCGGCTGGGACGTCGAGGGGCTCTACGACCCCGACCCGGACCGGCTCGGCACGAGCATCGCGCGGGAGGGCGGCTTCCTCGACGACGTGGCGTCCTTCGACGCGGGCCTGTTCGGCGTGACCCCGCGCGAGGCGCTGACCCTCGACCCCCAGCAGCGCCTCCTCCTGGAGGTGGCCTGGGAGACCTTCGAACGCGCGGGCCTCCCGCCGGCCGCGCTGCGGGGCAGCAGGACCGGCGTCTTCGTCGGCACCAGCAGCCAGGAGTACGCGATGCTGCTCCAGGGCGCCCGGGAGAACTTCGAGGGCTACTCCACGGGGTTCCTCGCCAGCGTCCTCTCCGGGCGCCTGGCCTACACCTTCGGCCTCGAAGGCCCGGCGCTCACCGTGGACACCGCGTGCTCGGCCTCGCTGGTGGCCCTGCACCTGGCGGTGCAGTCGCTGCGGCAGCGCGAGTGCGCCACCGCCCTGGTGGGCGGCGCGTCGGTGATGCCGACCCCGAGCATGTTCGTGGAGTTCAGCAGGCAGCGGGGGCTCGCGCCGGACGGCCGGTGCAAGGCGTTCGCGGCGGCGGCCGACGGGACCGGCTGGGGCGAGGGCGTGGGCCTCGTCCTGCTGGAGCGGTTGTCGGACGCGCGGCGCAACGGTCACCCGGTCCTGGCTGTCGTACGCGGTTCCGCCGTGAACCAGGACGGCGCCTCCAACGGCCTGACCGCGCCCAACGGCCCCTCCCAGCAACGCGTCATCCGGGCCGCCCTCGCCAACGCGCGGCTCGCCCTGTCCGACGTGGACGCCGTGGAGGCACACGGCACCGGCACCGCCCTCGGCGACCCCATCGAGGCCCAGGCGCTCCTCGCCACCTACGGGCGGGAGCGCGAGGACGGGCGGCCCCTGTGGCTGGGGTCGCTGAAGTCGAACATCGGCCACACGCAGGCCGCCGCGGGCGTCGGCGGCGTCATCAAGACGGTGATGGCGCTGCGCCGGGGCGTCCTGCCGCCCACCCTGCACGTCGACGAGCCGACCCCGCACGTCGACTGGTCCCCGGGCACGGTACGGGTCCTCACCGAGGGCCGCGCCTGGCCCGAGACCGGGCGTCCGCGCCGCGCGGGCGTCTCCTCCTTCGGCATCAGCGGCACCAACGCGCACGTCGTCCTGGAGCAGACGGACGACGACGGCTTCCCTGCCCCGGCCGCGCAACCCGCGGATCCGGTGCCGCGGGGCCACACCGCCGCAGCCGCCGGACCCCTGCCCTGGCTGGTCAGCGCGCGCGGCGACCGGGGCCTTCGCGAGCAGGCGGCCCGGCTGCGCGACCACGTGCGGGAGCGCCCCGGCCTGTCCCCGGCCGACGTCGGACACGCCCTCCTTGCCTCGCGCACCGCCTTCGACCACCGCGCGATCGTCCTGGCCGAGGACCACGAGGGCTACCTCGCCGGGCTCGACGCCGTCGCGGAGGGCAGGAGCGCGCCCGGCGTGGTGGAGGGCGTCGCCCGGGAGCCGGGGAAACCGGTGTTCGTCTTCCCCGGCCAGGGCGCCCAGTGGGAGGGCATGGCCGCGGACCTGTACCGCGAATCCGCGGTCTTCCGCGACCGGCTGCGCGCCTGCGCCGCCGCCGTCACACCCCACGTCGACTTCTCGCTCGTCGACGTCGTGTGCGGGGCCGAGGGCGCGGCCCCGCTCGACCGCGTCGACGTGGTGCAGCCCGCGCTGTGGGCCATGATGATCTCCCTCGCCGAGCTGTGGCGCTCCTACGGCGTCGAGCCGGGCGCGGTGGTGGGCCACTCGCAGGGCGAGATCGCCGCCGCGTGCGTGGCGGGCGCGCTGTCCCTTGAGGACGGCGCCCGGATCGTCGCGCTGCGCTCCCGCCTCGTGGCCGAACGCCTGGCGGGCAGCGGGGGCATGGCGTTCCTCGCGCTGCCGCTGGAGCGGGCGCGCGAGCGGCTCACCGCGTGGGGCACGCGCCTCGCCGTCGCCGCGGCCAACAGCCCGTCCTCCGTGGTGGTCTCGGGCGACGCCGAGGCCCTCGGCGAACTCCTGGAGGCCGCCGAGCGGGAAGGCGTACGGGCGATCCGCGTCGCCGTGGACTACGCCTCGCACTCGGCCCAGGTCGAGACCCTGGAGGCCGAACTCCACGCCGTGCTTGCCGATCTGACGCCCCGTCCGGCCACGATCCCGTTCTTCTCGACGGTCACCGGCGGCCTCCTCGGCACCGAGGGGCTCGACGCCGCCTACTGGTACCGGAACCTGCGGCGAACGGTCCGCTTCGACCCCACCGTGCGCGCCCTCCTCACAGCCGGGCACCGCACCTTCGTGGAGGTGAGCCCGCACCCCGTGCTCGCGGTGTCCGTGCACGAGATCCTCGACAGCGCCGCCACCGAGGGCACCGTCCTCACCTCCCTGCGGCGGGGCGAAGGCGACGCCCGGCGCGTGAGCACCTCCCTGGCCGAGGCACACGTCCGGGGCGTACGCGTGGACTGGTCGGGCCGCTTCGGGCCGCGGGCGCGCCTGGTGGACCTGCCGACCCATGCCTTCCAGCGCAGCCGCTACTGGCCGGACGGGGCGCAGGCCGCGGTGCGGGACCGGGAGGGCGACGACAGCGCGGCCGCCCGGTTCCGGCAGCGGCTCGCGGAGCTGCCCGGGAGCGCGGGGGAGCGCCTCGTCCTGGAGACGGTGTGCGAGCACGCCGCCGCCGTCCTCCACCAGGACCCGGCGGGCCTCGACGCCACCCGGGCCTTCACCGACCTCGGCTTCGTCTCGATGACGGCGATGGAGCTGCGCAACCGCCTCGCCACCGCGACCGGCGTCCGCGTCTCCCCGGCGGCCGTCTTCGACCACCCCACGGCCGAGCGCCTCGCCGCCCACCTCCGCACGCTCCTGACAGGTCATCAAGAAGCTTCTTCCGCACCGGTGATGACCGCTGCGGTCACCGACGAGCCGGTCGCGATCGTCGCGATGGGCTGCCGCTTCCCCGGCGACGTGGCGTCGCCGGAGCAGCTGTGGGACCTGGTCTCCTCGGGCCGGGACGCGACCTCCTCGTTCCCCGCCACCCGCGGCTGGGACGTAGCCGACCTGTACGACCCGACTCCGGGCACTCCGGGACGCACGTACGTGCGCCGCGGCGGGTTCCTGCACGACGCCGACCGGTTCGACCCGCTCCTGTTCGGGATCAGCCCCCGCGAGGCCCTCGCCATGGATCCGCAGCAGCGTCTTCTCCTGGAGGTGGCCTGGGAGACGTTCGAGCGGGCGAAGCTGGCGCCCGACGCGGTGCGCGGCAGCCGCACCGGCGTGTTCGTGGGCCTCAGCGGACAGGACTACCTGTCGCTCCTGACCGCCGACCCCGACGAGAACGCGGGGCACCTGATGACCGGTACGTCCACGAGCGTCGCGTCGGGGCGGCTGGCCTACACCTTCGGGCTCGAAGGGCCCGCCGTGACCGTGGACACCGCGTGCTCGTCGTCCCTGGTCGCCCTCCATCTGGCGGTGCAGGCCCTGCGGCAGGGCGACTGCACGGCCGCCCTGGTGGCGGGCGTCACGGTCCTGTCGACGCCGGGCGCGTTCGTGGAGTTCAGCGCACAGGGCGCCCTCGCCCCGGACGGCCGGTGCAAGGCGTTCGCCGCGGCGGCCGACGGCACCGGCTGGGGCGAGGGCGTCGGCGTGCTCCTGGTGGAGCCGCTGTCGAAGGCCCGGCGCGAGGGCCACGACGTCCTCGCCGTGATCCGCGGCTCCGCGATCAACCAGGACGGGGCCAGCAACGGCCTGTCCGCGCCCAACGGTCTCGCCCAGCAGCGCGTGATCCGCCAGGCCCTGGCCCAGGCGGGGCTCGACCCCCGGGACGTCGACGCCGTCGAGGCCCACGGGACCGGCACCACCCTCGGCGACCCCATCGAGGCGGAGGCCCTCCTGGCCACGTACGGCCAGGGCCGGCCCGCCCTCTCGCCCCTGTGGCTGGGGTCCTTGAAGTCCAACATCGGTCACACGGCGGGCGCGGCCGGCGTGGGCGGCGTCATCAAGACGGTGCTCGCGCTGCGCGAGGGCGTCCTGCCGCCCACCCTGCACGTGGACGACCCCACCCGGCACGTGGACTGGTCCTCGGGCGCGGTGGAACTGCTCACCGAGGCCAGGCCGTGGCCGGACACCGGCCGGGCGCGGCGCGCGGGCGTCTCCTCGTTCGGGATCAGCGGCACGAACGCGCACGTGATCCTGGAGCAGGCCCCCGCCGAGCCGCCCGCCGCCCCCGCGGAGGCGAGCCCGCTGCCCGCCGTGGCCTGGGTCCTGTCCGGCAGGACGGAGCAGGCCCTGCGCCAACAGGCCCAGCGGCTGCGGCAGTTCACGGCCGAGCGCCCCGACCTGGCCCCGGCCGACGTCGCGCGCTCCCTGGCCGGCACCCGGGCCGCCCTGGAACACCGGGCCGTCGTCATCGGCGAGGACCGGGAGTCGCTGCGCGCGGGCCTCGCGCTGATCGCGGAGCCCGGGGAGCCCGGAGAGTCCGGGGAGTCCGCGGAGCCAGGGCTGGGAGTCCCTCAGGTCCTCAGGGGCGCGGCCCGCGCCCGCGGCAGGCTGGCCCTCCACTTCCCCGGCGGGAACGCCGCACCGGCCGACCCCGCCGACCCCGCGTACGCCCTGCTCCCGGTCCACGCCGCCGCCACGGCGGAGGTCGCCGCCGCGTGCGCCGCGCATCCGGACGCGCCCGCGCCCGGCGCGCCCGGCGCCCTGGCCCGCTTCACCGCGGACGTCGCGCTGTTCCGGCTCCTGGAGCACTGGGGCGTCACCCCCGACCACCTCCTCGGCCACGCGGTCGGCGAGGTGGCCGCCGCGCACTGCGCGGGCGCCCTGTCCCTGGCCGACGCGGTGGCGCTCGCCGTCGCCCTCGACCGGGACGCGGACGGGGTCCACCGCGTCACCAAGGAGCTGACGTTCCGCCCGCCGGTGCTCCCCCTCGTCTCCGGCACGACCGGCCGCCCGGTGTCGTACGAGGAACTCTCCGCCCCGGAGCACTGGTCCCGCGTCGCCCGGGAGACCGGCACGCCCGACGAGGCGGTGCGGTGGCTCGACTCCCAAGGCGTGCGCGACCACCTGGAGTCGCACCGGGACGGTGCCACGGTGAGCGTGCTCCTGGCCGCCCTGGCCCGGCTGCACGTCGGCGGCGTGGCCGTGGGCTTGGACACGATGCTCGCCGACGCGGGCGCCCGCCTCGTGGAGCTGCCCACGTACGCGTTCCAGCACGAGCGCTACTGGCCCGAGCCGGCCGGCTCGCCGCTCGGCGCCACCGGGGCCGGGCGCGAGCGCGGCTCGGCACGCGCGGAGCAGGGGCGGGAGTTCCGCGCGCGCCTGGCCGCCGCGGCCGACCCGGACGAGCGGCGGGAGATCATCGCCGCGCTCGTGCGCACCCAGGTCGCGGCCGTGCTCAAGCTGGCCGACGCGGCCGCGGTCGCCGACGACCGGAACCTGCCGGAGCTGGGCTTCGACTCGCTGACCGCGGTGGACCTGCGCAACCGGCTCGGCGCGGCCACCGGGCTCCGCCTCCCGCCGGCCCTCGTCTTCCAGCACCCGACCGTCACCGACGTGGCCCGGTTCCTGGCGGACCAGGGGGAGGCGGCGGACCCCGATGGCGCGGCCGCCGCGGCCGCCGCGGCGCCCTCGGCCGGGGCGCGGTTCACCCTGGGGCCGCTGCTCGCCCGCGCCGGCGAACTGGGCCGCACCGACGAGTTCCACGCACTGGTGCGCGGCGTCGCCCGGTTCCGCCCCACCTTCGACGCGCCCGACGAGCGGCTGCGCCCGGCGCGCGTCCGCCTCGCGCGCGGCTCCGCTTCCGCGGGGCCGGACCTGGTCTGCTTCCCGACGTTCGCCGTCAGCGCGGGCGCGCCCCAGTACGCGCGCCTGGCCGCCGCGGCCGGGGGCGAGCACGACGTGTGGGCCCAGCCGGTGCCGGGCTTCACCTGGCAGGAGCCGCTGCCCGCGTCCGTGGACGCCCTCGCGCGGCTCCTGGCCGACGGCGTGGAGGCCCGCGCCGACGGCGGCCCCGCCGTCCTGCTCGGGTACTCGGCGGGCGGCTGGATCGCCCACGCCACCGCGGCCGTCCTCGAAGAGCGCGGGGCGGGCCCCGCCGCCGTGGTCCTCCTGGACAGCTACTGGCCCGGCAGCGCGATGATCCCGCGGCTGCACGCCCGGATCGACCGGGCCCGCGCCATCGGCTCGCCGGACGTGCTGTGGACGGAGGACACCGGGGACGACGCCCACCTCACCGCCCTCGCGCACTACTCCCAGCTCTTCGAGACGTGGAGCCCGCGCGAGATCGCCGCGCCCACCCTCCTGGTCCGCGCCACGGAACCGGCCTTCGACGAGCCCGCCCCCGACGACGACTGGCGGCCCCGCTGGCAGCTGCCGCACACCGCCGTCGACACGGAGGGCACCCACTTCTCGATCATCCGCGAGCACAGCGAGCCCGCCGTGCGCGCGGTGCGGGACTGGCTCGGCGGCCTTCACTGAGGACACGGCACCCGGCCCCCACCCGACCCCCTAGGAGCATGATGACGTCCGACGGCACCAGCGGCAGCAAGCCCCTCGACCACCTCGATCAGGCCGTCATCGACGGGCAGGCGGGGTACTCGAAGCCGTTCCTCAACCTCTACGACCTCATGGTCTACCGCGGCACCGCGCCCCTCCTCTGGAAGTGCCCGCCCGCCGTCTCCCGCAGGTTGTACGACACCGAGGTCGGCGCCCGCCACATGGACATCGGCGTGGGCAGCGGCTACCTGCTGCACCACGCCGGGTTCCCCGTGCCCGACCCGCGGATCACCCTGGTCGACCTCAACCCCAACTCCCTGGCGCACACGGCCCACCGGCTGCGGCGCTACGAGGTCGCCACGGTCCGCGCCAACATCCTGGAGCCGCTGCCCGTGCCGGAGCGGTCGCACGACTCGGTCGGCATGAGCTACCTGCTGCACTGCGTCCCGGGGAGCCTGCGCGAGAAGGGCATCGCCCTCGCGCACGCCGCGGCCGTCGTCCGCCCCGGCGGCGTCGTCTTCGGCACCACCGTCCTCACGGGCGGCGTCCCGGTGACCCGCGCCGCCCGCCGGGCGCTGCGGTCGCTGAACAAGCGGGGCGCCTTCCACAACGAGGACGACCACCTCGACGACCTGCGCGCCCAGCTCGACCAGCACTTCGAACGCCACGACCTGACCGTGCGGGGGTGCGTCGGCATCTTCCGCGGCTGGCCCTCCTCCTGAGACCGCCGCGCGGGGACGGCTTGCCCGGGGCCCCGCGCGGCCCCGGGCGAACGGCCGTGCCGGGGCGGCCGTTCGCGCTTCCCCCGGGACCGGGCGCCACGTACACTCCGAAACTAGCAGCGCTAATTAACCGCTTGTCGGCCGTACACGCTCCGGAGTCGCCGTGCGCACCGTCCACTTCGCCGCCGCCCGCCGCACCCCCATCGGGAGGCTCCGCGGCGCCCTGTCCTCCGTCCGCCCCGACGACCTCGCCGCCGCCGTCGTGCGCGGGCTTCTCGACGACGTGCCCGACCTCGACCCGGCCCGCGTCGACGACGTCTACTGGGGCGCCGCCAACCAGGCGGGCGAGGACAACCGCAACGTGGCCCGCATGGCCGCCCTGCTCGCGGGCCTGCCGGAGTCCGTGCCCGGGGCCACCGTGAACCGGCTGTGCGCGTCGGGCCTCGAAGCCGTCACCACGGCGGCCCGCGCCATCGCCGCGGGCGAGGCCGACATCGTCGTGGCGGGCGGCTCGGAGTCCATGAGCCGCGCCCCGTTCGTCCTGCCACGGCCGGACGAGGCACTGCCGCACCGCGTGGAGACCGTCGACACCCGCCTCGGCTGGCGCCTGGTGAACCCGCGGATGAAGGAGCTGCACGGCCTGCTGTCCATGGGGGAGACCGCGGAGGAGGTCGCCGAGCGCCACGGCGTCTCCCGCGAGCGCCAGGACGCCTTCGCGCTGCGCAGCCACCAGCGCGCCGCCGCCGCCCGCAGACACGGCCACTTCGACGCCGAGCTGCTGCCCGTCACCACCCCGGACGGCACGCTCGTCGACGCCGACGAGGGCATCCGCGAGGACACCTCGTACGAGAAGCTCAGCAAGCTGCGCCCGGTCTTCCGCGAGGGCGGCAGCGTCACCGCGGGCAACGCCTCGCCGATGAACGACGGCGCCGCGGGCCTGCTGCTCGTCAGCGAGGAGGCGCTGCGCGACCTCGGCCTCGCGTCCCTCGGGAGGTACGCGGCCGGGGCCAGCGCCGGTGTCCACCCGGACGTGATGGGCATCGGCCCCGTGCCCGCGACGCGCAAGGCCCTGGCCCGGCTCGGCTGGTCTATCGCGGACGTGCAGGAGGTCGAGGTCAACGAGGCCTTCGCCGCCCAGGCCATCGCCAGCGCGGACACCCTCGGCATCGACCCGGACCTGGTCAACCCGGACGGCGGAGCCATCGCCCTGGGCCACCCCCTGGGCTGCTCCGGCGCCCGGATCCTCACCACGCTCCTGCACCGCATGCGCCGCACCGGGGCCACCCGCGGCCTCGCCACGATGTGCGTCGGCGTGGGCCAGGGCAGCGCCCTGCTCGTCGAGCGCGAACGACCCGCTACGTGAGCGTGACGGCCACGGCGAGCGCCAGCGCCAGGCAGGCGAGCCCCACCGCCGTCACGCCCCACGGCCGGGCGGGCCGCTCCGGGGTGCAACAACAGCACCGCGGGTGCTGGAGGTAGGGGGAGTCGAGCCAGTACGCCCCGACGAGCCGGGCGTGTACCTGGTCCATTGCGCCGTCGCTCTCCATGCCCACACAACGCCGTGGCCCACGGCCGGGCCACGGCAGGGTCAACCATTCCGCCCCAGTACCACGGATAAGGGCGCATTCCTCCCGCGCGGACGTTTGGCGCCGGGATTCCAGGAAAGAAGAACGCGCTTACGGCCGGCTTGCCCGCGCCGCGACCGTGTTCCGCGGCCCGTGGCGGGCCCGTGACGGGTCCTCTCGGCCCTCCCGGCGCGGTGCTCAGCGCGCGTCGACGAGCCCCTGCGCCAGGTCCTCCGCCAGCAGCCGCTTCGCGATCGCGTCGACCGCCGCCGTCAGCCGGCCGTCGTCCTGGACCGCGCCGCCCTCGGGGCGCCGGCCGTCCTTCTCCAGCTCCTCGCCGAGCCAGCGCGTCCACTCCTTGCCGATGACCTCGGCCTCCCGCTCGCCCGCCGGGGTGTGCTGGAAGAGGGTGCCGCTGCGGCTGAGGTAGCCCTCGTCGACCATGCGCTGGAACACCGGCACCAGGACCTCGGGCGGAAGCTGCCGCCGGGCCGCGATGAGGTTCAGGTTCGCGTGGCCGACCAGGCGGGTGAAGAGCGCCACCTGCATCACCGCCCAGGCCCCCGCCAGGTCCAGGCGCGTGTCGGACCGGGTGATGACGGTGCGCGCGGTGCCGAGGCCCTTGCGGCGCAGGATGTTCCCGACGGCCAGCTCCAGGAGCCGGGCCGAGTCGCCCGCCGACGACGGCGAGGCGAAGCCCTCACCCATGTCGTTGGAACTCATCCGTGCGCTGTCGCGCAGCTCCACCTGCTTGAGGAAGAGCGCCACCACGAATCCGATCAGGGCGACCGGCACCGTCCACAGGAACACCGTCTGGAGGGTGTCCGCGTACGCCTCGACGAGGGGCGCAGCCGCCGCGTCCGGCAGCTCGTGCAGCCCCTCCGGGCTCTGCGAGGCCCTCGCGAGCGCGTCCTGCGGCGCGGCACCGGTCCGCGCCGCCTCGGCGATGCCGTCGCGCAGGTTCGGGGCCAGCGTGTTGGCGTAGATCGTGCCGAACACCGCCGTGCCGAACGCGCTGCCGAGGGTGCGGAAGAACGTGACGCCGGAGGTCGCGGTGCCCAGGTCCGCGTACGCGACGGTATTCTGCACGGCGATCGTGAGGACCTGCATGCACAGGCCGATGCCGACGCCGAGCACGAACATGTACAGCGACTCGAGCCACGCGCTGGTCGCGCTGCCCATCAGGGACATCAGGAACAGGCCGAGCGCCATCACCAGCGCGCCCACGATCGGGAAGATCCGGTATGTGCCGGTCCTGCTGACCACGTTGCCGCTGAAGATCGACGCGATGAGGAGCCCGACGACCATCGGAAGGGTCCGCACCCCGGAGATCGTGGCCGAGTCCCCGTCGACGTACTGGAGGTACGTCGGCAGGAACGTCATCGCGCCGAGCATCGCGAAGCCCACGATGAAGCTGAGGACCGAGCAGACCGTGAACACGGGGTTCGCGAACAGGCGCATGGGCAGCATCGGCTCCGCCGCGCGCGTCTCCGCCCAGCAGAAGCCCGCGAGCGCGGCGAGCCCGCCCGCGAACAGACCGATGACGACGCCCGAGCCCCACGCGTACTCGTTGCCGCCCCAGCTCGTCGCGAGGATCAGCGCGCTGGAGCCGATCGCGACGAGCGCGATGCCCAGGTAGTCGATGACGGGCCGCGCCGCCGACCGCACCGACGGGATGGTGCGGGCGGCGGCCACGACGACCAGGATCGCGATGGGCACGTTCACGTAGAACGCCCAGCGCCAGCTCAGATGGTCGGTGAACAGACCGCCCAGCAGCGGTCCGATGACCGTGGACACGCCGAAGACGGCGCCGATCGCGCCCTGGTACTTGCCGCGCTCCCGCAGCGGGATCACATCGGCGATCAGCGCCATCGCCGTGACCATCAGGCCGCCCGCGCCGATGCCCTGCATCGCCCGCCAGGCGATGAGCAGCGACATGTTCGTGGCGAGGCCGCACAGGAAGGAGCCGGTGATGAAGACGACCGCCGACACCTGGAAGACGACCTTGCGGCCGAACAGGTCACCGAACTTGCCGACGAGGACCGTCGCCACCGTCTCCGCCAGCAGGTACGACGTCACCACCCACGACATGTGCGCGGCGCCGCCCAGGTCCGAGACGATCGTGGGCAGGGCCGTGCCGACGATCGTCTGGTCGAGCGCGGCGAGCAGGACGCCCAGCATGATCGTGACGAAGACGACATTGCGGCGGCGCCGGTCCAGGACCGGCGGGCCCTGCACCGGCGCGGGCGCGGCCTCGGCGTGCTCGGTGACGGTCACAGGCACACCCTCACACCGCTGCCGGGCGTGTGCATGCCGGGCCGTCCGGTCCGGTGAAGGACCGGCTCAGTCGCGCGGGCGCCGCCGCAGCAGATAGGTGTCCATGATCCAGCCCTTGCGCGCGCGGGCCTCGGCCCGCAGCCGGGCGATGCGCTCGGCCACCTCGGGCAGCGCCCCGGAGACGAGGACCTCGTCGGGCGTGCCGAGGTAGGCGCCCCAGTAGATGTCGAGGTCGTCCCGGTCGGCGTACCGCTGGAAGGCCTGCCGCGCGTCCAGCATCACCACCACGTCGTCCACGCCCTCGGGGAAGCCCTCGTCGCTCAGGCGGCGGCCCGTGGTGACCTGGAAGGGGCGCCCCACGCGGTTCAGGCCCACGCGGTGCCGGGCCGCCAGCGCGGACACGCTGCTGACCCCGGGCACGACGTCGTGGACGAAGGTGACGGACCCGCGGCCCAGGACGTCCTCCAGGATCGCGAGCGTGCTGTCGTACAGGGCGGGATCGCCCCACACCAGGAACGCGCCGGTGCCCTCCGCGTCCAGCTCGTCGGCGATCATCCGCTCGTACAGGTCGGCGCGGCGGGCGCGCCAGTCGTCGACCGCGCCGGCGTAGGCGACGCGGTCCGCCTCCTGCGCGCGCCGCGGGTCGCGGGCCTCCACGACGCGGTACGCCCCGTCCGGGCGGTGGGCGTCGAGCATGCCCCGGCGCAGCGCGACCAGGTCCTCTTTCTCCGCGCCCTTGTCGAGGACGAAGAACACGTCGGTGTCCCTCATCGCCTTGACCGCTTGCAGGGTCAGCTGGTCGGGGTCGCCCGCGCCGATCCCGATGACATGAATCCTTCGCACGTCAGGAGTGTGTCACCCGTCCGTACGCGCCGCGCCGGGGGCCAGTACCGGCGCGACCGCCGCCGCGTCCAGGGGCACATCGCCCCGCTCCACCCGCGCGGCCAACCCTCGCGCCCACGCGGTCAGTTCCGGCACGCCGATCCCGTAGGGGCGCTCGCGCCCGGGCGCCGCCGCGCTCCACGCCGCGACGGCGCCCGCACCCCTGAGCAGCAGCCGCGCCCCGCCCTTCGCGTTGCCGCGCGCCGCGTGCGTCAGGCCGACGGCGAGCTGCGCGAGCCCCTGCCACAGGCCGCGCTCCTCGGCGGGCCCCGACTTCCAGGCGTCCTCGAAGACCTCGTGCGCGTGGAAGGGCCGCCCGGCGTCGAGGAGCGCCTGGGCCTCCGCGAGGGTCCCGGCCGGAGTGCGGGTCACGCCCTCCGGCTGCCGCTCGACGCCGTCGGCCCCGTACGGCAGCGGCCGCCCGAGCCCGTCGCGCGGCCGCGCGCTGCGCGCCCGGCCCTCCGTGTCCCGGTCCCGGCCGCCTGGTCCAAGTGCGCTCGTCATACGGCGATTCTCCCGCCGCGGGCCCCCACCCCGCCGCCGGGCGGTGACCTGCGGCGGGGGCGGCTGAACCACCCCCGCACGTGGGGTAGAGTTCTACCTGCGTGATCACGCGGAACACACCGCGAGGAAAACGCACCGGGACGTGGCGCAGCTTGGTAGCGCACTTGACTGGGGGTCAAGGGGTCGCAGGTTCAAATCCTGTCGTCCCGACTTTGCGAAGTCGCGAGTCGAGGGGCCGTTTCAGAGAGATCTGAAACGGCCCCTCGGTCGTTCCCGACCGCTGGCTATGCTGCCGCCGTGCGAAGCGCTCAGGGAAGCGCTCAAACGAACAGCGGCGCGAGGGGGCAGCAGCATGCGCGAACCGGTGGACCTCAGGCGGCAGCGGATCCTCGCCGCGGTGCGGTCGCGCGGCGCGACCCGGGTCAGCGATCTCGCGGCGGAACTCGCGGTCTCCGTGGTCACGCTCCGGCGCGACGTGGAGGAGCTGGCCCGCGAGGGCAAGCTGCGCCGCGGCCACGGGGTGGCCCGGCCGGTCACGGACGAGACCGAGCGCCCCGCGCCCCTCGCGCCCGGGCCCGCGGCGGCCGACGGTGGGCCGGTCGCCGTCGTCGTGCCGGAGCGCCACTCGTATCTGTACGAGACGCTGCACGGGGCCCGCTCCGCCTTCGAGGAGGCGGGGGTCCGCATCGCCCTGCACATCGCCCCGGCCGCGCCGGGCGCGGAACGGCCCCTGGTGGAGCGGGCGTTGGCGGACGGCGCGCGGGGCCTGCTCATCGCGCCGCGCTGGCGCAGCCGCGCCACCGAGGAGGCCGACTACGCCTGGCTCGCGCGCGTGGAGGTGCCCACGGTCGTGATGGAGCGCAGGCCCCGTCGCGGCGGCGCGCTGCACGCCGTCGACGCGGTGTGCACGGACCACTGGTACGGCGTCCACCTCGCCGTCGAGCACCTCACGGGCCTCGGGCACCGGCGCCTCGTGCTCGCCGCGCGCGACGACAGCCCGACGGCGCGCGCCCTGCGCGCGGCGTTCACCGAGATCGCGGCGGGCCACCCCGGCGTGGACGAGTGGGCGCTCGCCCTCAGCTCCGCCGGGGCCGTTCCCGACCCGGCGGCGCAGGCCGCCGAGCAGCCGGTCGACCTGCCGTCGCTGCTCGCCGACACGGGTGCGACGGCCGCCGTCCTGCACGGCGACGTGGACGCGCTGATGCTGGTGCAGGCGTTGCGCGACAGCGGGGTGCGGGTCCCCGAGGACTGCTCTGTGATCGCGTACGACGACGTGGTCGCGGGGCTCGGCAGCACCCCGCTGACGGCCGTGTCCCCGCCCAAGGCCGACATCGGCCGGGCGGCGGCCGAGCTGCTGCTGCGACGGCTCGCGCTGGGCGCGGGGCCTGTGCGGCGCCTTGAGCTGCTGCCCGAGCTGAAGGTCCGCGGCTCCACCCGACCGCTGCGCGGGGCTTGAGCCGTATGGAGGCTGCCGCGCCGGTCGTCCTTCGTCTGCGGGCCGCCAGGGGCTGGTCGCGCCCGCGCGGCGGAGCCGCAGATGAGCACAGCCCCGCGCCCCTTCGGGGCGCTGCTGGATGCCCGGCCTCAACTGCGCCACCGCGATGAGCGTTTGATCGGTTTAGCTTCTTCTGAGCGTTCTATTGACCAGGTCCGCTCAGCCGATCAGTATTCCCGTGACTCGGACACGCAGGAGCCCCGGGAGGCGCCCATGCCTGGTCGACACAGCCGCCCCAGCCGTCGAGGAGTACTCGCCGCGCTGCCGCTCGCAGGTGCTCTCGCCGCTTGCGGCGGGGCCGAGAGGGGCACCAGGCGCACCAAAGGCACCACCACCCTCACCTTCTGGTCCGCGCTGCGCGGCAGCCAGGAGGTCGTGGACGCGTTCAACCGCACGCACGACCACATCCAGGTCGACTTCCAGCAGGTGCCGTCCGGCAACCACGGCGGCTACGCGAAGCTCAGCAACGCGGCCCGCGCGGGCAACGCCCCCGACGTCGCCACGATCGAGTACCCCCAGGTGCCGGGCTTCGCCATAGACGGGGTCGCCCGCGACATCACACCGCTGCTGGGCGATGCGCTGCGGGCCAAGCTGCTGCCCCAGGCGCTCGGCCTGACCACCTTCGAGAAGCGCACGTACAGCGTGCCGCTCGACGTGGAGCCGATGGTGCTGCACTACCGCCAGGACCTCTTCGAGCGGTACGGCTTCGACGTCCCCGCCACCTGGGACGAGTTCGCCGACCTTGCCCGCGAGGTGCCGGACCGGCTCGGCGGGGGCCGCAAGCTGGCGGTCTTCCCCACGGACGGCGCGTCGCACTTCGCCGCCTGGGCCTGGCAGGCGGGCGCCCAGTGGTTCGACACCTCCAAGGGCGCCTGGAACGTGTCCCTCGCGGACGCCCCGACCCGGCGCGTGGCGGCGTACTGGCAGCGCCTGATCGACGAGGACCTCGTCCACGTCAACGCCGTCGAGAGCCGCCTGGCCGACGCCCAGATCGCGGGCGGGCTCGTCCTGACCCGGCTGAGCGGCGCCTGGGAGGCGGGCGCGCAGATGAACGCGCGGCCGGGCCAGAAGGGCCGCTGGCGGATCGCGCCGCTGCCGCAGTGGGACCCGGACCGGCCCGCCGTCGGCACGCACGGCGGCTCCACCTTCGCCGTGACGAAGGACAGCAGGCACCCCGAGGCCGCCATGGAGTTCATCGCATGGCAGGTCTCCCACCCCGACGCCCTCAAGGCGCGCCTCTCCAGCGGCGCGAGCAGCCAGTACCCGGCAGCCCGAGAGCTGGTGGCCGTCGGCCGCGCGGCCTTCGACCGCGGCTACTACGGCGGGCAGGACATCTACGCGCTCTTCGACGACGAGGCCCGCAAGATCCGCGACGGCTGGGTGTGGGGCCCCCGGATGACCGCCACCGGCAAGGTCATGCAGGACGCCTTCGCCCGCGCGGGCGGCGGCTCCGGCACCGTCCTGTCCGCCGTGCGCGCCGCGCAGGACGGCACGATGCCCGACCTCAAGGCGCTGGGCCTGGCCACCACCCAGCACTCCACCTGAACGCCCGCACCCCGAAAGGCAGGTGACCCCCATGACCGCGACAGCCCACGCCCCCGCGGCACCCGCGCCGCGGCGGACCGCCGACGCGCCCGGGCGCTCGGCCAAGCGCGTGGCCGAGCGCCGCGGACGCACCGCGGCGGGCGTCCTGATGGCCCCGTTCTTCCTCCTCCTCGCCGCCGTCTTCCTCGTCCCCGTCGGCACCGCGGTGTGGCTGAGCCTCTTCAGCGACGACCAGCCGGGCCTCGGCTTCGGCCCCGAGCGCACCGTCTTCGTCGGCGCCCGCTCCTACGCCGCGGTGCTCAGCGACCCGACCTTCCTGTCCGGGCTCGGCACGGTCGCCCTGTACTGCCTGCTCTACGTCCCGCTGCTGGTGCTCGGCTCCCTCGCCCTCGCGCTGCTCCTCGACTCCGGCGTCGTACGGCTGCGCGCCTGGGCCCAGCTCGGCCTGTTCCTGCCGCACGCGGTGCCCGGCATCATCGCCGCCCTGATCTGGCTCTACCTGTACACACCCGGCATCAGCCCGGTCGTCGACGCCCTCGGCAAGGCCGACGTCACCGTGGACTTCCTCGGCCTGCACACCACGCTGCCGTCCCTCGTGAACATCGCCCTGTGGAGCAACCTCGGCTACAACATGGTCGTCTTCTACGCCGCCCTCCAGGCGGTCCCGCGCGAGGTCGTCGAGGCGGCGGTCGTGGACGGGGCCGGGCCGGTGCGCACCGCGCTCCAGGTGAAGACGCCGCTCGTGCGCTCCTCGGTCGTGGTGGTCGCGATGTTCACCCTGATCTGGGCGCTCCAGCTGTTCACCGAGCCGATGCTGCTCAGCCAGTCCTCGCAGATGATCAACTCCCGTTTCTCGCCCAGCATGTACATCTACGACGCCGCCTTCACCCGCAACAACTACTCCCTCGCGGCCGCCGCTTCGGTGATCCTCCTCGCCCTCACCATCGCCGTCTCCTACGGTGTCACCCGCTGGACGAGCCGCGCGGACCGGACCGACCGTACAGACCGGGCCGACCGGACCGAGGGGGCCACCCGATGAGCGCCCCCGGGCCCGGCCTGCCGCGCCCCCGCCTGCTCGGCCGGGCCACCGCCAACGCGGTCGTCGCGCTCGTCGTCCTCTACACGCTCCTGCCGGTCCTGTGGCTGGTGCTCGCCGCGACGAAGACCCGCGACGCCCTGTTCAGCAGCAGCCTGCTGTCCTTCGGCGACTTCTCCCTGGTCCAGAACGTCGAGGACGTCTTCGCCATGGACGGCGGCCTCTACGGCCGCTGGTACGGCAACAGCCTGCTCTACGCCGTCCTGGGCGCGGCCCTCGGCGCGCTGATCAGCGTCGCCTGCGGCTACGCCTTCGACAAGTACCGCTTCCGGCACAAGGAGAAGCTGTTCGGCCTGGTGCTCGCCGCCGTCATGGTGCCGCAGACGGTCCTCGCCCTGCCGCTGTACCTGCTGGCCTCCGAGGCCGGCCTGGTGAACACCTTCTGGGCGGTCTTCGTCCCGGTCCTCTTCAACCCGTTCGGCGTGTACCTGGGCCGGATCTTCAGCCAGGGCTACGTGCCCGACGAGGTCCTGGAGGCGGCCCGCGTCGACGGCGCGGGCGAGCTGACGACGTACGTCCGGGTCTCCCTGCGGATGCTCGGCCCCGGCCTGGTCACGGTGTTCCTCTTCCAGCTCACCGCGATCTGGAACAACTTCTTCCTGCCGATGGTGATGCTCTCCGACCAGGACCTGTACCCGGTGAGCCTCGGCCTCTACCAGTGGAACAGCCAGGCGACCGTCTCGCCCGAGTACTACCCGGTGGTGATCACCGGATCGCTGCTCGCCGTCGTCCCGCTCATACTCGCCTTCGCCCTCCTCCAGCGGTTCTGGCGCTCCGGGCTCACGGCGGGGGCGGTCAAGTGACCCCGCCCCGCGCCGCGCTCGCCATGTCGTCGCGGGCCGCGGCGGCCGTCTTCGCGCCGCGCTCGCTCGCCGCGCTCGCCGAGGTGTGCGACCTGGCGCCGCCGCCCGCGCTCGACGACCTGACGACCGCCCGCGCCCGGGAGGTGCTCGCCGGCGTCGAGGTCCTCGTGACGGGCTGGGGCTGCCCGCCGCTCGACGCCGGCGTGCTCGCGGCGGCGCCCCGCCTCAAGGCGGTGGTGCACGCGGCCGGTTCGGTGCGCGGCCACGTCACCGACGCCTGCTGGGAACGGGGCGTCGCGGTGTCGTCGGCCGCCGCCGCCAACGCGCTGCCGGTCGCCGAGTACACCCTCGCGATGATCCTGCTGCACGGCAAGCACGTCCTGGAGCGGGCCCGCGCCTACCGCAGGGACCGCGAGCGCGCCGACTGGCTGCGCACCCCCCGCGAGGTGGGCAACTACCGCCGCACCGTGGGCATCCTCTCCGCGTCCCTGATCGGCCGCCGGGTCATCGAGCTGCTGCGCCCCTTCGACTTCGATGTGCTCCTTCACGACCCGTACGTCACCGGGGCGGAGGCCGCGGCACTCGGCGCGGAGCCGGTGGACCTGCCCGGGCTCTTCGCCCGCGGCGACCTCGTGAGCGTGCACACGCCGCTCCTGCCCGCAACGCGCGGCCTGGTCGGCCGGGACCTGCTCGCCTCGATGCGGCCGGGAGCCACCCTGATCAACACCTCGCGCGGCGCCGTCGTCGACCAGGACGCCCTCACCGACGTGGTGCGGGCGGGCCGGATCCGGGCGGTGCTCGACGTGACGGACCCCGAGGTCCTGCCCGCCGCCCACCCGCTGTGGGACTGCCCGAACGCCCTGATCACCCCGCACCTCGCGGGCTCGCAGGGCAACGAGTGGCAGCGCCTCGCCGACACGGCCGTCGCCGAGGTGGCCCGCTGGGCCGCGGGCGAGGGCCTCGCCCATCCCGTACGACGCGAAAGGCTGGCGTACCTGGCATGAGCCTCCCCTTCGACCTGCCCGCGCAGGACCGGGACCTGAGCCCGCACACCGGGTACACCCGCGCCCACTGGGAAGCCGTCGCCGACGGGCTCCTCGGCGCCGCGTGGCGCTGGGCCACGCCCGAAGGCGCCCTGCTCGGCCTGCCGGGCCGCCCGTCGGCGTCCGGCGCCCGCTCGGACGGACTCGAAGGCTACGCCCGTACGTTCCTCGCGGCGGGCTTCCGCGTCGCGGGCGCGGGCGGCGCCGACCCGCGCGGCTGGCTCGAACGGTACGCGCGGGGCCTCGCCGCGGGCACCCGCGCCCCCGGCCGCGACGACACCGAGTCGTGGCCGCTGATCCTCGACCACCATGTGCGGGGCCAGCCGATGGTCGAGTCGGCGTCCGTCGCGCTCGGCCTCGCGCTGACCCGGCCGTGGCTGTGGGACCGCCTCGAAGGCGATGTACAGGACCGCGCCGAGCACTGGCTGCGCGGCGCGCTCACGCATGTGCCCGCGCCCAACAACTGGTACCTGTTCCCCTTCATGGTGGCGTCCTTCCTGGAGTCCGTCGGCCGGGGCGACGCGGCCACCGCCCGCGCAGGGGAACGCGCGCTCGGCCTCCTGGAGACGTGGTACCGGGGCGACGGCTGGTACGCCGACGGCGACGGGCGGGCCTTCGACCACTACAACGGCTGGGCCCTGCACTTCTATCCGCTGCTGCACGCCCACCTGACGGGCGACACGGCCCTCGCCGACCGGCTCGGGCCGCGCCTGCGCACGTACCTGGAGGGCTACGCGCTCCTCTTCGGCGGGGACGGCGCGCCCGTCCACTTCGGGCGCTCGCTCACCTACCGCTTCGCGGCCGCGGCGGCCGTCGGCGTGGGCGCGGTCACCGGCCACACCCCGCTCGCGCCCGGCACCTCCCGCCGTATAGCCAGCGGGGCCCTGCGGCACTTCCTCGACCGCGGCGCGCTCACCCCCGACGGGCTGCTGAGCCTCGGCTGGCACGGGCCGCACCCGGCCACGCTCCAGCCCTACTCGGGCCCCGCGTCCCCGTACTGGGCGGCGAAGGCCTTCGTGGCGCTGCTCGCCCCCGCGCGCGACCCGCTGTGGACGGCGCCCGAGGATCCGGCCCCGAGCGAGACCGCGGACCGGGTGCTCGCGCTGCCCGCGCCGGGCCTCCTCATACAGGCGACACGCGCGGACGGGATCGTACGGCTGCACAACCACGGCAGCGACCACGTCCGGCCGCACGAGGGCGAGGCGGCGGACCAGGACGACCCGCACTACGGGCGGCTCGCCTACTCCACGCACACCGGCCCCACCTCGCCCGCCGACGCGGCGGACAACCACCTGTCGGTGGTGGTCGACGGGGTCGCGAGCGTGCGCCGCCGCATCCGTCCGCTCGGCGCGGGGCACGGTGACGGATGGGGCTGGGCCGCCTCCTGGCACCGGCCGGTGTTCGCGTCCGGTCCTCCCATGGTCCCCGGCCTGCGCGTGGAGAGCGTGACCGTCGCGCGCGGCCGCTACGAGGTGCGGGTCCACCGGGTCGTGGGCGCTCCGCCCGGCGCGCGGGTGACGCTCACCGGTTGGCCCACGCGGGCGCTCCGCTCGGACCTCTCCGGCTTGTACGGCTGGGACGGGCGGGACGAGGTGCGGGCCCCCGAGGGCACGGCGTACGAGCCGTGGGCGCGGCTGCCCCGGCTCACGGCCACCGCCGAGGGCACCGGGGTGTTCGTGGCCCTGGCCTCGCTGAGCGGGGCCGGGCCGGCGGCCGGTGCGGCCGAGCCGGTCCGCGAGGTCACCCTGTCCGGCGGGGAGGTGCGGGTGCGCTGGACGGACGGCTCCCGCACGGCCGTCACCTTCGAGCCGCTGACGGTCCACCACGTCCCCGGCTGAGCCCGGGCCATCGCCCGGCGTCAGGCGGCGTCGAGCACCTCGCGGAGCTTCGCGGCGAACGGCTCCGGCTCGCCGTGCTGGCCGTACTCGCCGCCGAGGAAGCCTCCGTGGTGGCTGGGGAAGACCTCCGCGGGCGTGCCGAGGCGCTCGGCGATCGCGAGGCCCGAACGGGCCGCCAGCTCGGTCCGGGACTCTGCGCCGACCGCGATGACGATCCGCGTCGAGGCGGCGGACAGGGCGTCGAAGTCGGGCCGGTAGCCGCAGCAGCCGCGGAGGTTCTGCGCGAGGAGCACGTCGTCGCGGGAGCCGTCGTCCTCGGTGGGAAGGCCGAAGTCGGCCGGGTTCGGCGCGGGAGCGTCGGCGTACGTGTCCGGCAGCGGTCCCTTCTGCATCGTCAGCGTGATGAACTTGGCCATCGCGGGCCCCATGCCCTCGCGCTCGTACGTCCGGTGGATGTCCTCGACGGCGGCCCACGCCTGCTCGTGGTCCGCCACCATCCGCACCGCGGGGGGCTCGTGCGCCACCAGGGTGCGCACCAGGCCGGGGTGGCGCGCGACGAGCGCGAGGCCGTTCACCGCGCCGCCGCTGCTGGCGAAGACGTCCACCGGCCCGACGCCGAGGGCCTCGATCAGCCGCCGCACGTCGTCGGCGTGCTCCTCCGGCGTCAGCTCCCCCTTGCCGTCGGTGCGGACGCTGCGCCCGGTCCCGCGCGGGTCGTAGGTGACGACGACCCGGTCGGTGAGGTACGAGGCGAGCGTCGTGAACCCGACGGCGTCCATGGGCGATCCGATGAGGAGCAGCGCGGGGCGGTCCGCGCCCGCGTCCCGCAGCTCACCCCGGACGTCGTACGTGAGCGTCGCCCCGGACGTGTCCAGGGTGTGGGTCTCGGGCTTCGTGGTCATGATGTCTCCTCGGCTCTTCGCGGAGCGGCGCGACCGCTCTCACGTATAGGACGGCCGGGCCCGCCGAAAGTCATCGCCGTCGCGGCGGAAACGTGACGTCATGGGGGAGCGCCCGCGCGGCGAACGGGCCCGCCGACGCGCTCCGGCATGACGCGATGCGTACGCCTCCACGCCGTCGTGTCGATGAAAGCAGGCGGCGCGTGACCCTCAACAGCGCTGTTTTTCGCTGGATTTCCGGACAGCTGAACGGGCTGATACGGCCAGGGTGTGGAAAACCCGCCGGTGCGCCACCGGCTCGCTGGCCGCCGCGGGCCGGGCCTGCTTAGGATCGCCGACGCGGGCCCAGTGGGCGCGGTACGCGCACCGCGTGCCGCGCCCGGCGCCGGAGGGGAATGCCGGCACCACCGATATGCGTGACCGATACCCGTGACCGGTAGGCGCGCGCTACGCGCGGCCGGTACGCGCGGGGGACTTCAGGAAACTCAGGAGAGTGGAATGATGACGGGGGAACAAACATGCGTCGACACGCTGTCGTCGGCGTCGATCGGCGACATTCGCTATCTGCACACCCTCGGCCCGACCGGCACCAACCTGGAGTCGGCGGCCCATCTCTGGTTCCAGCGGCGCGGACTTGAGGGCGAGGGGCAGGTCGTCCTGCACACCTGCCTGGAGGACGCCATGGCGAGCGTGCCGAGGACCGGCGCCCACGCCCTGGTGGCCTGCGCCGTCTACCCCGAGCTGCACACGCTCGTCTTCGGCAACCTCCTCACCTGCCGCATGGTCGACTGCTTCCTGTGGCCCACCTACGAGATGGTCCTCGCCGCCGCGCCCGGCACCAGCGGCGAGCCGCGCACCGTGGCCACCCACCCCGCCCCGGCCGGCCTCGTGGCCTCCACCAGCGAACGGCAGGTGGTGACCAGCAACGCGCAGGCGGCCATCGACTGCGCCGACGGCAAGGCCGAGGGGTGCGTCACCACCGTCGTCGCGGCGCGCGCCCACGGCCTGCGGATCGTCCGCAGCTTCGGCGAGGTCCCCATGGTCTACACCGTCCACCAGGTGCGGGAGCCCGCCCGGTGAGCAGCACGACGGACCGCGTGCCCGGCCCGGCGAGCGGCACCCACCGCCTCCACGACTCCCTGCTCGGCGAGGCGGCCCTGCTCGGCCGCGGCCTCCTGCCGCGCGTCAACGCCTTCCGCGACCGCCAGCGCGAAGACGGCACCGTGCCCGCCCCGGACGCCGCGGACCGCCGCGCCCTGCTCGCCGTCCGGGACGCGGCCACCCGCTGGTTCACCGGGCACGGCAGGGCCGCGCAGGCCGACGCGCTGGCTGCCGACATCGACGGCTGGCTGGCCGCGGGGCTCGACACCCCGCCGCACTTCGCCCGCAGCCGCGACGCGCTCACCGCCCCCGCCGACGGGGACTGGGCGGCCTTCCTCGCCCCCGTCCAGACCACCAACAGCGTGCCGCCCGTCGGCAAGCGCCTGGAGTTCTTCCTGGTCCGCCGCAAAGAGCCGGACGCGCTCCCCGGCCTCGCCGAGCGCTATCCGCATCCGAAGAACAACTGCCAGGCCACCGTGCTCGTCGCGGGCAGCCACGGAGTGGCCGACGGCAACTGCATCGTCTTCTTCCCGGAGAACGTCGCGGCCCACGACAAGGTCGCCGAACAGGCCTACGCGATCTTCTTCTTCAGCAAATTCCGCAGGATTCACGAAACGTACGCCGTGCCCTCCGCACGCGCCGTCCTCACCCCCGGATCCGTGCCCCGCGCCTCCACCGGAATGGACCCCGAAGCCTGCTACCAGGCCCGGGCCGTCTGGGGATATCTGCACGACTACTTCCACCACCAGGGGCGGTGGCCGCTCGACCAGCACATCAAGCTCAAGATGAACTGGTTCATCGGCCTCCTCGAAGAGCTGAAGGTCGACGCCAGGACCGCGCTCGCCTGCCACGCCGACCCCGCGATGCCGTACGCCGACGAGCAGATCGCCATGATCCTCCTGGAGCGGATGTTCCGGTACCCGCTGGACGCCCACGCCGTGCGCAACTTCGACGCGGGCACCGGCGTGTTCCTCTACTCCTGGCTGCGCGAGCGCCGCGCCCTCGCCCCCGACCGGGCGGGCCTCCTGCGCCTGGACCACGATCGGGTGATCGAGGGGCTGCGGGAGTTGGCCGACACCATCGAGGGTATGGAAGCGGCCGTCAGCACTCCCGCGGAGTACCGCGCGGCCGCCAAGGCGCTCGTACGGACCCAGCTGCGCGAGGGCGCCGAAGGCGACCGGTACGCCTTCACCGACGACCAGCGGGTGCTCGTCCGGGCGCGGGAGCGGCTCGCCGCCCTGCCGCCGCTGAGCTTCGCACCGGCCGAGTTGTGAACGGGACGAGCCGAGCCACGAAAGGGCGTACCGCCATGGGGAACCTGGACCGGGCCGCGATGGAGGCCGCGGTGCGGCAGTACTTCGAGGCGTGCAACAAGGTCGACCGCGACCTGTTCGCGGCGTGCCTCTCCGAAGAGGTCGTGCACTACCTGGCCCACGGCATGGCGGGCCCCGTGCACGGCATCGACCCGATCGTGGAGCGCTGGGGCGCCGACGTACGGGCCAACGACTCCCACTGGGCCGTCGACGCCGTCTACGCCGACGAGCACACCCGCACCGCCGTCTGCGAGTGGACCGCCTTCAAGCCACGCCTCGGCAAGGTCCTGCGCGGCGCGGAGGTCTACCGCTTCGCCGCTTCCGGCCTGATCGACGAGGTCCGCATCTACTACGCGTCCCAGCGCGACGACACCCGCGCCGCGAACGAGCTGGAAGGGTTCCCCTACGCCGACCGGGGGTTCGCCACATGACCGGCGCCGCCCCGCCGCTCTCCGACCGGGACGGCGTCATCTGGGTCGACGGCGCCCTCGTGCCCTGGCGCTCGGCCCGCCTGCACGTCCTCAGCCACGGCCTGCACTACGGCGGCGGCGTGTTCGAGGGCGAACGGGTCTACGACGGCCGGGTCTTCGCGCTCGGCGAGCACAGCGCCCGGCTCGTCGCCTCGGCCCGGCACATGGGTTACGCGCTGCCGTGGACGGCCGACGAGGTGGACGCCGTCACGCGTGAGGTCGTCGCCGCGGCCGGGCTCACCGACGGCTATGTGCGCCCCGTCGCCTGGCGGGGCGGCGACACCCTGCGCCTGGTGGCACCGGAGGACAGCCGTGTCCACCTCGCCGTCGCCGCCTGGCCCTGGCCGCGGATCTTCACCGACGGGCCGCGCGGCATCCGCCTTCGCACCTCGCGCTGGCGGCGTCCCGCGCCCGACACCGCCCCGATCCGCGCCAAGGCGGCCGCCCTGTACGCCATCGGAGCCCTCGCCGGGCAGGAGGCGGAGGCGGCCGGCTTCGACGACGCGCTGCTCCTCGACCACCGGGGCCGCATCGCCGAGGCCACCGGCGCCAACGTCTTCCTGGTGATCGGCGGGGAGCTGCACACCCCGCCGCCCGAGTGCGTCCTGGACGGGATCACCCGGCGCACCGTCATCGGCCTCGCGCGGGGCCTCGGCCTCCCGGTCGTCGAGCGCCATCTCGCCCCGGCCGAACTCGACCGCGCCACCGAGGTGTTCCTGACCGGCACGGCGTACGAGGTACAGCCGGTCACCGGCGTCGACAGCAGGAGCTTCCCGCTCGGCGAGGTCGGCGCGGCCCTGGCCGAGGCGTACGCGCGCGCCGTGCGGGCCCCGGGCGGCGACCGCGCGGAGCACCGGGCGCGCCCGGCCCCGGCGGCCGCGTCGAGCGAGACGGGATGACCGGCACCGGGTCCTCCGGCCCCACCGGGTCCTCCGGCCCCACCGGGCCCGCTCGCGGCCCCGCCCCGCACGGCGGGCAGCGGGCCGCCTGGGTGGCGGGGGCGCGCGCCGCCGTGCCCTTCACCGTCGCGATCTTCGCCTTCGGCGTGTCCTTCGGTGTCCTCGCCAAGGGCGCGGGCTTCACCGCGCTCGCCGCGACCTCGATGTCCGGCCTGGTCTTCGTGGGCTCCTCGCAGTTCGCCGCGGTCTCCGTGATCGTCAACGGCGGCGGCTGGGCCGCCGCGGCCGTGGCGGGGACGCTCCTGAACCTGCGGTACCTGGTGATGGGCTTCGCCATTTTGCCCGCCCTGCGCGGCGGTCGGGCGCGTCGCGCCGTCGAGTCGCAGCTGGTGATCGAGGAGTCCTGGGCCATCGCGAGCGACGCCGACGGGCGGTTCGACCGGGTGCGGCTGCTCTCCTCCGGCGTGGTGCTCTGGCTCGGCTGGGTCCTGGGCACCCTGGCGGGGGCCATCGGCCCGTTCCGGGCCGTGGACATCCTCACCTACGGCCTGGACGCGGTCTCCCCGGTGCTCTTCTTCCTGCTGCTCGCCCCCCATCTGGGCACCGCCCGCAAGCGGTCGGCCGCCGCCACGGCGGGGGCCGGGGCCGCCGTCCTCACCGCCGTCGCGGTGCCCGACTCCGCCATCGCCGTGGCCTGTCTCATCGCCGTCGCGTGGACCTGGTGGGCCGGGAGGAAGCCATGAGCAGCGACCCGTGGATCGTCGTCGGGGCCCTGGTGGTGACCACGTTCCTCATCAAGGGGGCCGGCTCCCTGGTGATGGGCGACCGTGAACTGCCCGCCTGGTTCCCGCGGTTCGTGGAGTATCTGACGCCCGCGCTCCTCGCCGTCCTGGTCGTCACGCAGCTCGTGGGCTCGGCGGGCGCGCACGGCATGACCTTCGACGCCCGGGTCGCGGGCTTCGCCGGGGCCCTGGTGGCCTGGCGGCTCAAGGCGCCCGTGCCGCTCGTCGTCCTGGTGGCCGCGGCGGTCACGGCGGGCGTACGCGCGCTCGGCTGACGCCGGCCGGGCGCCCGGGCCGGAGGTGCTCAGGTCGCGCCGGTGGTCTCCGGGGGCCCGGCCGCGGTCGCCCCGGCGCGCTCCACGGCCGCGGCGACCTCCAGGGCCTCGGTGAGGCCCGGCCGGTGGCCGGTGGCCCGGTGCAGGCGCAGGGACCGCTCGGCGGCCCGGGCCGCCTTGACGGGCTGGCCGAGGGCCAGGTGGACCCGCGCGAGTTCGGTCAGGGCCGCGCCCTCGACGAGCCCGAGGCCCGCCTGCCGGGCCGTGGTCAGGGCCCGTCTGGTGCAGGCCAGGGCCTCGCGGTTCTCACCGAGCTGCCGGTGGGCGGCGGCGAGGCCGAGGCACGCCTCGGCCTCGGACCCGCGGCAGCACGCCGCGCGGGCCGCCTCCAGGGCGCGCCGGTGGTGGTCGAGCGCGCCGGGCACGTCGTCCAGGCGCAGCAGCACCGTACCGATGGTGTTGAGGGCGTCCGGCTCGACCAGGCGGCGGCGGGTGCGGTGGGTGACCCCGAGCGCGTCGACGGCGTACTTGAGCGCGAGGCGCGGGTCGCCGAGGTCGCGGCAGACCACCGCGAGCGCGTTGAGGGCGCCCTCCGCCGCGTAGGTGGCGAGGAGCCTGCCGTCCACCGCGAGCGCCCGGGTGAGCAGGCGCTGGGCCTCCTCCAGGGCGCCGAGCGCGTGCTGCGCCATCGCGCGGCCCCACAGCGAGAGCATCACCGTGTGCTGGTCGGCCGAGACCTCGGCGCGCGCCCCGGCATCGTCGAAATGCCCGCGCGCGGCGTCCAGGCGGCCCTGGTCGAGCCGGGAGCGGCCGAGCAGGAACAGGGCCCAGGTCTCCCCGGCGGGCTGCTCGCCCTCGCGGTAGAGGGCCAGGGCCCGTTCGGCGTCGTGGGCCGCCTGCTCCAGGGCGCCGCGCTCGCGGTGCGATGCGGCGAGCCCGAGCACCGCGCCGGCCCGCTCCACCGGCGTGCCGGCCCGAGCGAACAGCTCGTCGGCGCGGGCGCTGTGCTCCAGCGCCTCCTCGTGCCGGGCCAGCTCCCACAGGACGTAGCACAGGCTCCAGTGCATCACCGCCCGCGCGTGGTCGTCGTGTTCGGCCTCGGCGGCCTTGAGGCCCGCGTGCGCGGCCCGCAGCCAGTCGGTGCGTCTGCCGTGCTCCATCAGGTGCCCGTGGACGGCGAGGGCGGACTTCCAGGCGAACGGGCGCGGCCCGTGGCGCACCGCGTGCTGCGCGCAGGCGAGCAGCGCGGGCCGCTCGTCGTCGAGCCAGGCCAGGGCGGCGGTGTCGCGCTTGAAGGTCAGGGGTGCGGTGGGGGAGCCGTCCGGCTCCGGCGGCCGGGCGGCGTACCAGGAGTAGAAGGTGCCGTAGAGGCGGCAGGCGGCCTGCTCGGCGGTGCCCAGGTACCAGGTGAGCAGGCGGCCGACGGCTTCGTCGCGCACGGCGGGGGCGTCCTCCGCCGCGGCCCGCTCCCGGGCGAACAGGCGGACGAGGGCGTGCAGATGGAACCGCCCAGGGCGGTGGGACTCCAGCAGGCTGCGGGCGGCCAGCTGGTCCAGGAGGCGGGTCGTGGCGGGCACCGCGGCGCCGGTCAGGGCGGCGGCGGCAGGGACGGACACCTCGGGGCCCGGGGCGAGCGCGAGCAGCCGCAGCGCCTCCCGCTCCGGGGCGGGCAGGGAGCGGTAGGACAGGGCGAGGACGCCGCGCACGCCGGTGTGCCGCTCCTGGTCGAGGGCGAGTTCGCCCAGGAGGTCGGCGCGCAGCTGGCCGACGATCCGCGCGATCGGCAGGTGCCGGTCGCCGATGAGGTGGGCCGCGACGATCCGTACGGCGAGCGGCAGCAGGCCGCAGAGCCGCACGGCCTCGGCGGCGGCCTCCGGTTCGCCCCGCACCCGGTCCGCGCCGATGACGCGGCCGAGCAGGGCGAGCGCCTCGTCCTCGGCGAAGACCGCGAGGCTCACCCGGTGGGCGTCGTGGAAGGCGGTCAGGCCCCGCAGGTCGGTGCGGCTGGTGACGACGACGAAGCAGGTAGGGGAGCCGGGAAGCAGCGGCCGCACCTGTTCGAGCCCGGCCGCGTCGTCGAGCAGGATCAGGACGCGCTTGCCCGCCAGGAGCGAGCGGTAGAGGGCGGCCTTCTCGTCGGTGCTCTCCGGCAGGTGCCCGGTGCCGACGCCGAGGGCCCGCAGGAGCTGCCCGAGGGCTTCGTCGGCCGTGGTCGGGGCCTCGGCGGCATGGCCGCGCAGGTTCGCGTACAGCTGGCCGTCGGGGAAGCGGTCGGCCACCCGGTGCATCCAGTGCACGGCGAGGGCGGTCTTGCCGACGCCCGCCATGCCGGAGACGGAGGAGATCACCAGGGTCTGCCCCGGGCCCGTGTCGTAGCGGGAGAGCAGTGTGTCGAGTTCCCGGAGCTGGTCGGCGCGGCCGGTGAAGCTGGCGACGTCGGGCGGGAGCTGACGGGGGACCGGGCGTGCGACCGGCGGGGCCGCGGGGGCCGGGGACCGTTCGGGGGCGAGCGCGGGGTCGCCGACGAGGACGCGCTGGTGCAGCTCCTTGAGCTGGCGGCCCGGTTCGATGCCCACCTCGTCGTCGAGGAGCTGGTAGAACTCCCGGTACACGGCGAGGGCGTCGGCCTGGCGGCCCGCGCGGTACAGGGCCAGCATCAGCTGGCGGCGCAGCCGCTCCCGCAGCGGGAACTCGCGTACGAGCGGGGTGAGTTCGGCCATCGCGGCCTCGTAGCGGCCGAGTTCGACGAGCGCGTCGACGCGGTCCTCGCGGGCCACCAGGCGCAGCTCTTCGAGGCGGTCGGTCTCGGCGAGGGCGAAGCTGCGGTCGCTGACCCCTTCGAGCGCGGGCCCCGTCCACAGGGCCAGGGCCTCGTCGAGGAGGGCGACGACAGCGTGGGCGTCGCCGTCGGCGGCGGCCTTGCGGGCCTGGTCGGTGAGGTGGACGAAGCGCAGGGCGTCGACCTGCTCGTCGGCCACCTGGAGGGTGTAGCTGGTGTTGCTGCGGGCGCCCTCGCTGACCAGGACCTCGAAGCCGGAGGTCGCCCGGCTGCCGGGCTCCAGGATGCGGCGCAGGTGCAGGACGTGGGTGCGCAGCGAACTGACGGCGCCGTCCGGGATCTCGCCCTCCCACAGCAGCTCGGCCAGGCGCGAGGTGCTGACCGGGCCGCGGGCGAGCGCCAGGGCCGCGAGGAGCGCGCGCTGCTGTGGTCCGAGGCCCACGTGGCGGCCCTGGACCTCCACGCTCACCGGGCCCAGGAGCCGGATGCGCACCGACTCCTTCGACGCCTGCGCCTCCTGGGGCTCCGAGATGCGGCTCACTCGACTCCCTCTGTTTCCCGGTTGGCGGTCCCTGCTCTTCTAGTCGCTGTTCCGCCCCCGTCCGGTTGCCCGCTTCGGCGCCGATCGGGTCCGGGATCAACCTGATCCGGCGGGCCCGGTCTCGTCGGGTCCCGTGACGAATCCCCGGATGACGCCGTCCGACACCGTGAACTGCCAGGCGGTGTCGATGTCGTTCCAGATGTCGTTGTGGAAGCGGGCGCTCACGGACAGGCCGTCGGGTGACTCGCGCACCACCTCCATGCGCGCGTGCGAGGAGAACAGCTCCCGCTCCACCCACGCGTGCAGGTCGCGCTCGGTGCCGACGTCGATCACGGTGGCGTCCTCGGCGAGGACGGCCCAGAGGGCCTGCTGGTCCTGGGCGTTGACCGCGTCGACGAAGGCGCGTACCGCCGGGTGGGAAGGGCTGCCGCTGGAGGAGGTCATCTCCGGTGCTCTCCTGGTGGTTCAGGGTGGCTCAGGGTGTTTCGCGGTGGTACGTGGTGGATCCTGATCCCCGGCCGGTGCCCGGCCGAGGTGTCGCCGGGGCGGGCGGTCAGCTGTCGGTGACGGCCCGGTGCAGGGCGTGGGTGTCCTCGAACAGGTGGTAGCGCGCGACCCGGCCGTCGACGACCGTGAGGTGCGCGGCGAACGGCGTGGTGAGCGGCTTGCCCGTGGCTTTGACGGTGTCCCGCAGATGGCCGATGATCACCCCCTGCTCACCGTCGACGACGATGTGCGTGACGGTGAACTCCTCGGGCTGCAAATATTCGTGGAGCGTGGTGAAGAACTCCTTCACGCCCTTGTGCCCGGCGTGGTTCCCCGACCACGGCACCGCGGGGGAGCCGGGGGCGAGGAACTCCACCGACTCGGAGAACAGCCGTACCGCACCGTCCAGGTCCCGGTCCGCGAGCCGGGCCAGATAGGCGTCGATCACTTCCCTGGTGGCCCGCGCGGCTGTGTCGGGGGAGTGCGTGGACATCTCACCAACTCCTCGTCTGTCGCTGACGGCAGGACCGGCCGCGCGGCCGGCCCGCTGGTCGTGGAGTCCCAGTGTGGTGCGCCTGTGGCGGGGAGCGTAAGGCAGTCGCCGGTTTCGCGCCACGAGTTGGCGGTGCGTGGTGGTCGGGCGGGCGTGTCGGCAGGTGGGGGAGGGGCACGGCGGGACACGGCGGAAGGGGGGCACCCCCGAACGGGGGTGCGCCGCACGGGACTCCGGACGTGCTCTCCCCGGGCGGCGGACGCACCGCCGCTTCCCGTACGTCGGCCTGCGCCCGGGGGTGGCCGCGACAGGCAACACGGCAGCCGGGCGGCGGACCGGCGGACCGGCTCACCGGGATCGGAGCGGGCACGTCCTAGCCTGTGGGTCTTGCCCTCGTCGCCGACCCTGGAGCGCACCCTGCCATGCAGCCCGTACCGGACCTTCCGTTTCCCGACGCCCACGACGTGGACGACCTTCCCGCCCCGCACGCGCTGCTCGCCCCCGTGAGGGGCCTGATCGGCACCTGGCACGGCCTGGGTGACGGGGGATACCCCACGCTCGACGGGGACTTCGCGTACGCCCAGGAGGTCGTCTTCCGCCACGACGGGCGGCCCTTCCTGCGGTACGAGGCGCGGGCCTGGATCCTCGGGGACGACGGCGGGCCGCTGCGCCCGGCGGCCCGGGAGAGCGGCTGGTGGCGGCTCCAGGCGGACGGACACGTGGAGGTCGTCATCTCCCAGCCCACCGGCATCGTGGAGATCGCTACGGGGGTCGCGGCGGACAACACCGTCGACGTCTCCACGCACCAGGTGGGCCTCACGCCCACCGCCAAACGCGTCGACGCCACGCGCCGCCGCTACACCCTGGCCGACGACGGCACGCTCACGTTCACCCACGACCTCGCGGCGGTCGGCGAGCCGTTGCAGCACCACCTTTCGGCCACGCTGCGCCGCGCGCCCCGGGCGTCGTAGCTGTCCAGGCCGACGAGACGCCGCGCGGCGCGCATGTAGGGGCGCACAGGGGTGGTGTCGCGCGCGGTCGGTTTGTAGGTTTCAAGCCAACTCCTGTGGCACATAGCTCAGGTGTCGGCGCGGCCGTTCGGCCATCAGGCCGACAGGTCCGCGCGGTGCGCACGTCCACCGGCCGTCAGGTCGGTGGTGAGCAATGAACACGGCGGCACCGCGCGCTCGGGGCACGGTGCCGTGGCACGCCCCCACACGAGGCCCGTGACGGGCCCGCACAGAGAAGGAACCCTCATGCGTCGACGACTTGCCACCCTGGCCGTGAGCACAGCGGCCCTCACCCTCGGGGCGGGGCTCGCCGCCGCTCCGGCCTCGGCCGTGCCCGCGGACAAGGCGCAGGTGCTCAGCCGCTGGACGCAGACCGACGCGGGCAGCTACAACGCCTGGGCCGCGGCCCGGGCCAACCAGGGGCAGTGGAGCGCGTACCAGTTCAACTGGACCACGGACTACTGCTCCTCGTCCCCGGACAACCCCTTCGGCTTCCCCTTCCAGACGGCCTGCGCCCGGCACGACTTCGGCTACCGCAACTACAAGGAGATGGGCGCCTTCAGCGCCAACAAGGCGCGCGTCGACAGCGCCTTCTACGCCGACCTGAAGAGAGTCTGCGCGACCTACAGCGGCGCGAAGAAGACCACGTGCGACGCGACGGCCTGGACGTACTACCAGGCCGTCGACAAGCTCGGCAGCGTCGCGCCCACGTACACCAAGTCGGCGGCCTGACCGCCCGGTGAGGAGCGGGGCCACCACCCGGCCCCGCCCCTCACCGCCGTCTGTCCCTAGGGCCGGTGGAACCGCACCTCGGGGAAGCGGGCCGAAGGGCCGGCGAGCAAGGGCGCCTCCCGCCCTCGCAGCTGGGCGTCGACGAACGCGGTGACGTACGCGCGCGTGACGGCATCGGCGCGCTCGCCGTCGAGGCGCTGCTGCGGCAGGCCGAGCCGCTCGCCCAGCGGGGCCAGGTCGGTGAACGAGGTGTGCTCGGTGTCGTTCACGCTCAACCAGCGCTTGAAGCCGGTGAGTTGCTTCCAGGTCCTGTCCCAGCTGGCGTCCGGGCCGCCGGGGGCGTGGCTCGGCTTGCCGAGCATGAGCAGGGGCCGGTGGACCGGCGCGTCGTGGGGGAAGTGGAAGTTGCCGTCCATGTTCACCCCGGCCCGCACGCGTGCGTCCCGCAGCATGGCGGGAATCGTGCTGAAGCCGCCCGCCGAGTGGCCGACCATGGCGACGCGTCCCGCGTCCAGGCGGGGGCCGCCCTTCCAGCCCGCACGCCCGCCGGTGAGTTCGTCCAGGACGAAGGAGACGTCCTCGGCGCGCACCGCGCCCACCTTGGGGTAGTCCCGGTGCGCGCAGGCCACGCAGGTCGTCGGGGGCCGACCGGGGAAGGAGATGCCTTCGGCCTCGTAGTTGTGCCCGATCGCGACGACGCCGTAGCCGCGGCTCGCCAACTCCTCCGCGAGCCCCGTCAGGGTGGCCCGCGGCATGCCGAAGCCCGGTGAGAGGACGACCACGGGCAGACCGCCGCGCGGCCGCACCGGCGTGGCGCGGACGGTGGCATGGGTGACCACCTTGCTCAGGACGTCTCGCGGCACCTCCGGCGGCAGGTCGTCGCCAAGGCCTTGGAGATACGTCCTCGACTCGTCGGCGGTCATGTACGGCGCGCGCGTGCCGGATGGCCTCGCGGCCGGGTACCAGAGGGTGACCATCAGCTCCCGCCGCCGCCCGGGCACCCACGGGTCCGCCCGGTCCCCGTCCACGAGGTGCGCCGTGGTCATCCCGACCGGCCGCTTCCCCGTCGGCGCGGGCAGCTCCGGCGCGGTCACGGGCGAGGGCGGCGCCGGGGTTTCGGCGCGGGCGGACGCGGCGGGTACGGAGCCGGCGAGCGCGGCGGTGAGGACCGCGCAGGCGGCGAGGAACGTGCGTCTCATGAAGGCCCTTCCGACCGGCTTCCCTCCACGACAGGTGTGCCGGGAGGCGCTGCTCCCACGCTAGGGACGGGCGGCGGAGCGGCCATCGGACCGTGGCTGACAGTTCCGCGGCGGACGTACACCCGCAGGGCTACGGCCAGGGGTCAGGTGCGTGCGCGGCGGGCCCCGGAACCCCACCCCGACCCCTAGGTGGCGAGATCGGCACGGTGACAGGTGTGCAACCCCCTATAGCCGATGACAAGCCTGGTGGCCGCGTGTTTGGGTGGGCCGCCCACGCATCATCGGCCCCGTGACCCGGGGCGGAGACAGGCCCCGCGACCCGGGGCCGAGAAGGGGGTTCCATGAAGTTCGCCAAGGTGTCCACGCGCGTCCTCGCGCCGCTGGCCGGAGCCGCGCTCGCAGGTGTGACCCTGGTGTCACCCGCGGCGGCCGCGCCCGAGCACTGGGTCGCGGGGGAGGCCCACTACGCCAACTCCCGGCAGGTCATCACCCCGAACCACGGCACCCAGGGCGCGCGGATCGTGGCCCGCGTGGACTGGGAGGCGGGCAAGGGCGGTGTCTACGGCAACCTGTGGGACATCAAGAGGGACGGCAACGACTCCCGCATCGAGGCCGGTTACTCCTATCTGAGCGGCGGCACCTGGAAGCCGGTCGTCCGTACCCTCAACACCGTCAAGGACACGAGCGACAGCGGGGTGCACACCAATCTGCACACCGACCCGGGCGTGAAGATCAAGGACCTCAAGATCAGGGCCTGTTCCGTGAACAGCGCGGGCGCCTACGTGTGGTGCGGCGACTGGGTGTAGGCCGGCCGGGGCCCGCGGTGACCCGCGGGCCCCGCCCCGCTGGTGGGTGCCCGCGCCGTACGCCGCGAGGGCCTCGGTGACGGCCTGAGCGGTGCCGTCGTAGAGGTTGACCTCGCTGGGGCGGGCGGTGTTCGCGGTGTAGCGCACCAGGGCGAAGTGGTCGCCGGGGAAACGGGGCATGCGGGGGCTTCGTCCGGGGGTTCTCCCCACCCCGCGCCGACCGGGTGGCCCGAGCCCGCAAGGGCCCGCTGACCGGATGGATCAGTTCCTCTTGATCCCGGAGGCTGAGCACGTCGCGATGTTCGACCGGACGCCGCGATGCTCGACGGATAGGAGATCCAGTGTTCAGCCTCAAGTCCTCGCGCCGCACGGTGGCGCGCACCGCCGCGGTGGCCCTGGCCGGAGCGGCGTGCGCCGCGATGATGACCGGCAGCGCCGGAGCCATCGTCAACGGGAAGGATTCCACGCAGCGGTACCCGGCCATGGTGTCGATCCCCGTGACGGTCGCGGCCGACCCCACGCTCAAGGGCGTCTGCGGAGGCTCGCTGATCGACGCGCAGTGGGTGCTCACGGCCGCCCACTGCGTGGACCCGGCCCTCGTCACCCTGGACGGCACCGTCCGGATCGGCAGTGACTCCAGGAAGACCGGGGGCACGGTCAGGTCCGTCGCGAAGACGGTGTCCCACCCCGGCTACAAGAACGGTGAGGGCGAGGGGCCCAACCGCAACGACCTCGCGCTGCTCCGTCTGGACCGCCCGGTCGGCGAGAAGCCCCTCCGCATCGCCGACAAGCCGGGGCGGCCCGGCACCCCGACGCGACTGCTGGGCTTCGGCACCGTCGTCAACGCCTCCGACCCCACCGAGTGGGTCTTCCCCGACCGGCTCCAGGAACTGGACACGCGCCGGGGCGCGGTCTCCGAGTGCGCGCCCGGCTACGCGGACAAGACCCGTCTGTGCACGATCAGCCAGGTGCCGAAGGCCATGGCGTGCAACGGCGACTCGGGCGGTCCGCAGCTCCAGAGGGACCGCAAGGGGCGCTGGGAACTCATCGGCGTCACCTCGGGCCCCGGCGCCCCGGGCGTCCCGTGCAGTGAGGGTCCTGGGCTCTACACCAGCGCGCCCGCCTACGCGAGCTGGATCCACAAGACGATCGCCCGCAACGGCTGATCCTGATCACCACCGGGGCGGGTCGCGGCCCGCGGCACGCGCCGCAGGCCGTCACACGGCGAAGACCTGGGAGTCGTCCGCGAACGCCTTGAACTCCAGGGCGTTCCCGGCCGGATCGAGCAGGAACATCGTCCACTGCTCGCCCTTCTGCCCCGCGAAGCGGACATGGGGCTCGATCACGAACGCGGTGCCCGCCGCGCGCAGCCGCTCGGCCAGCGCGTGGAACGCCGGGACGGTCAGGAGCAGGCCGAAGTGCGGCACCGGCACGTCGTGGCCGTCGACCGGGTTGTGCACGCGCGGCGCGCGCTCCGGCGTGAGGTGCGTGACGAACTGGTGCCCGTGCAGGTTCCAGTCGACCCAGGTGTCCGAGCCGCGGCCCTGCTCCAGACCGAGCACGCCGTCGTACAGCGTCACCGGCATGGCGCACGGCCAGCCCGTCGACCCCGGCACGGGCGCCGAGCAGTGCGGCACGGCCGGGGCCAACCTCCTGGACGTCGGGCTCTGCGCGGCCCACCGCCTCGGCCGCGCCTGGGGCCTCGACACCTGACGCGACCGCCCCCGTGCTCATGTGGCCGCACACCACCGGTCCCGCGGTGACTGTGGTGTCCGGCCCCATGGGCGGGCCTCCGCGCCGACCCTAGGTTTCCCGCTATGACAAGCGGACCTCACCCCGACTCCGCCGACCCCGCCGTCCGCGGGGGCCCGCCGGCGGCCGTGGACCTGCGCGGCCGCACCGCCCTGGTCACCGGCGGCGGCAGCGGCATCGGCCGTGCCTGCGCGGCGGCCCTCGCGGCGGCGGGCGCCGACACCCACGTCGTGGACATCGACGCGGCCGCCGCGAAGGCCGTCGCCGACGCGATCGGCGGCCACGCGCACACCGCGGACCTCGCCGACGCCGAGGCGATCGCGGCGCTGCCCACCGCCGTCGACATCCTCGTGAACAGCGCCGGGCTCCAGCACGTCGCCCCGCTCACCGACTTCCCGCCCGCGCGGTTCACGCTCATCCAACAGGTCATGGTCACCGCCCCGTTCCTGCTGCTGCGGCAGACCCTGCCGCACATGTACGCGCGGCGCTGGGGCCGCGCCGTCCACATCTCCAGCGTCCACGGCCGGCGCGCGAGCGCCTTCAAGAGCGCCTACGTCGCCGCCAAGCACGGCATCGAAGGCCTCAGCAAGGTCGCCGCGGTCGAAGGCGCCCCGTACGGCGTCACCAGCAACTGCGTCAGCCCCGGCTACGTCCGCACCCCCCTCGTCGAGGGCCAGATCCAGGACCAGGCCGCCGCCCACCGCGTCAGCGACGACGCCGTGGTCAGCGACGTGCTCCTCGCCCGCTCCCCGATGAAGCGGCTCATCGAGCCCGAGGAGGTCGCCGCGGCCGTGCTGTGGCTGTGCGGCCCGCACGCGGGCTTCGTCACCGGCACCTCCCTGCCGCTCGACGGCGGCTGGACCGCGACCTGACCGCACGGCCCGCACGCACCCTCCCCTCACGTCCCCGCCGAACACCAGGAAGTGGCGCCATGGCCTCCCTGCCCACCACCCCGCCCCCGCGCACGAGCCTGCCCCGCGTCGTCGCCGCGAGCGTCGTCGGCACCACCATCGAGTGGTACGACTTCTTCCTCTACGGCTCCGCCGCGGCGCTCGTCTTCAACGACCTGTTCTTCCCCACGGCCGACCCGCTCACCGGCACCCTCATCGCCTTCATCACGTACGCCATCGGCTTCCTCGCCCGGCCGCTCGGCGGTGTCGTGTTCGGCCACTTCGGGGACCGGGTGGGCCGCAAGAAGCTGCTCGTCCTGAGCCTGCTCCTGATGGGCGGTTCCACCTTCGCCATGGGCCTGCTGCCCACGTACGCGGCCATCGGGGTCGGTGCCCCCGTCCTGCTCACCGTGTTGCGGCTCGTGCAGGGCTTCGCGCTCGGCGGGGAGTGGGGCGGCGCCGTCCTGATCGTCTCCGAGCACGGGGGCGCCGCGCACCGCGGGTTCTGGGCGTCCTGGCCGCAGTCGGGCGCCCCCGGCGGCAACCTGCTCGCCACCGGCGTGCTCGCGCTGCTCGCCGCCGTGCAGTCCGAGGCCGCCTTCGCGTCCTGGGGCTGGCGCGTCCCGTTCCTGCTGTCCGGGGTCCTGGTGATGGTCGGCCTGTGGATCCGCGTCTCCGTCAGCGAGTCACCGCTGTTCCTGGAGGCGCGCGCCGAGGCCGAGGCCGCCGCCGCGCGGGGCGCCAAGGAGGAGACGCCCGTCGTGGAGGTCTTTCGCACCAGCTGGCGGCAGGTGCTCACCGCCATCGGCACCCGCTTCGGCGAGAACATCTCGTACTACGTCCTCACCTCCTTCGTGCTCGTCTACGTCACCAAGCACCTGGACCTGCCCAGGAGCACCGCCCTGAACGCCGTCCTCATCGGCTCCGCCGTGCACTTCGCCGCCATACCCGCCTGGGGCGCGCTGTCCGACCGCTGGGGGCGGCGCCCGGTGACGCTCATCGGGTCGGTGGGCATGGCGCTGTGGGCGTACGTGTTCTTCGCGCTCGTCGACTCCGGGTCGTTCGCCGTGATCACGGCCGCGGTCACCGTGGGGCTGCTCCTGCACGGCGCCATGTACGGGCCGCAGGCCGCGTTCATCTCCGAGATGTTCGACACCAGGGTGCGCTACTCCGGTGCCTCGATGGGCTCGCAGCTCGCCTCCATCGTCGCGGGCGCGCTCGCTCCGATCGTCGCGGTGCACCTCCTGAAGGAGTACGACTCGTCGGCGCCGGTCGCGCTGTACCTGTGCCTGGCCGCCGTGGTCACCACCGTGACGGTGGCCCTCGCGCGCGAGACCCTGGGGCGGGACCTGGGCCGCGCCCGGACGGACGTACGGGGCGGTACGGGCGCGCGGGGAGAGGCCGAGGGCGCGCGCGGTGAGGCCGGGGGCGCGCCCGCGCCGGTACGCTCCGGCGACCCCTCCTGAAGCCGTACGTCGGAAGGCAGCCGCCCCATGGCATCCGCCCACGCCCGCCCCGGCACCCGCCCCGCGCCCGCCCCGGACGGCGAACCCGCCGCGGCCCTGCGGGAACTGCTCGACCTCCTCGGACGGCACGCCCCGGCCGAGCAGTTCGCCCGCCCGGCGGCCGCGGCCCGGGCGGCCGGGGCGCGCCGGGCGCAGCTCGCCCTGATCGAAGAGGCCACGGACGCGGCCCTCGCCGTGCGCCGCACCCTCGACCAGCACCGCAGGCGCGAGGCCGAGCTGTCCGCGCTCTTCGACACCGCGGGCGACCTCGCGGCCCTCACCGACCTGGACGCGGTCCTGCGGGCCATCGTGCGCCGCGCCCGGCTGCTGCTGCGCACCGACGTCGCGTACCTGACCCTCAACGACCCCGCCGCGGGCGACACGTTCATGCGCGTCACCGACGGCTGCGCCTCCGCGACCTTCCAGCAGCTGCGGCTCGGCATGGGCGAGGGCCTCGGCGGGCTCGTCGCCCAGACCGCCCGGCCCTACGCCAGCGCCGACTACCGCGTCGACACCCGCTTCCAGCACACCCGCGCCATCGACACGGGCGTCGGCGAGGAGGGCCTGCGCGGCATCCTCGGCGTGCCGCTGCGCGTGGGCAGCCGCGTCATCGGCGTCCTGTACGCCGCCGACCGCAGCCCGCGCGACTTCACCCCCGACCAGATCGCGCTGCTCGCCTCGCTCGCCGACCACGCCGCCGTCGCCATCGACGGCGCCCGCCTCCTGGAGGAGACCCGCGCCGCGCTCGTGGAGCTGAACGCCGCGACGGCCACCGCACACGCGCAGAGCGAGGCGCTGCGCCGCGCCGCCGAGACCCACGACCGGCTCACCGACATCGTGCTGCGCGGCGGCGACGTGGCCGACGTCGCCGAAGAGATCGCCGCGCTCCTCGACGGCGGCCTGGTCATCCAGGACGCCGACGGCACCGAACTGGCCCGCGTGGGCGCCGACGCCCCGGTCCCGCCCGCGCGCGGCATCGCCGCGTCCCGCTCCGGCGGCCGCGCCGTGGCCGTGGACGGGGTCTGGGTCTCCGCCGTGCTCGCCGGGCCCGAACTCCTCGGCAGCGTCGCCCTCGGCGGCCGCCCCGACCTGACCGACAGCGACCGGCGCCTGTTCGAACGCGCCAGCCTCGACACGGCGCTCCTGCTGCTCCTGCGCCGCACGGTGGCCGAGGCCGAGGACCGGGTGCGCGGCGAACTCCTCGACGACCTGCTCACCGCCGCGCCCGCCGCCGACCCCGGCCGCGCCGAACGGCTCGCCCTGCGCGCCCGCCGTCTCGGCGTGGACCTCACCGAGCCCACCGCCGTGCTGGTCCTGCACACCGAACCCGACCTGCGCACCCGCCTCGCCGCCCGGGCCCTGCGCCACGCCCGGTCCCTGCGCGGCCTCGCGGGCCCGCTCGGCGGCCACGTCGTCCTGCTCGTCCCCACCAGCGCGCCCGGCCCGCTCGCCGAGCGCCTCGCGGCCGAACTCGGCGAGGCGCTCGGCGCCCCGGTGACCGTCGGCGCCGCCGACCCCGCCACCGGGCCGGCGCGGCTGCCCGCCGCCCACGCCGAGGCCCTGCGCTGTCTGCGGGCCCTGACCGTCCTCGGCCGCGCCGGCGAGGGCGCGAGCCTGCCGGACCTCGGCTTCGTCGGCGTCCTGCTCGGCGACCGCGCGGACGTCGCCGGGTACGTCCACCGCGTCCTCGGGCCCGTCCTCGACTACGACGCCCGGCGCGGCACCGACCTGGTCCGCACCCTGGAGGCCTACTTCGACCAGGGCGCGAGCCTGTCCCGCGCCAAGGACGTGCTGCACGTCCACGTGAACACCGTGGTGCAGCGCCTGGACCGCACGGCCCGTCTCCTCGGCGCCGACTGGAACACCCCCGCCCGCGCCCTGGAACTCCAGCTCGCCCTGCGGCTCAACCGCCTGCGCCGCTAGCGGGGGCCCCGCCAGGACTGGCCGCGCGGTCCCCGCGCGGCTGCGCGGGCACGCCGTCCAGGGTGCCCGTGGGCAGCGGTTCCTCCGCGCACCCCGGGCCCGCGCCGACCGGGTCCGTACGGTACTGGTGCGACTGCAGCTCGAACAGGCGCCGAAAGACGCCGGGACCCTCGGCGGCCATGAGCGTGGCGAAGTCGCCGTGCTCGACGAGCCTGCCCTCCTCCAGTACGAAGATGACGTCGGCCTCCTTGACGCTGTGCAGCCGGTGCGTGACGAGCACGATCGTCTGGTCCGCCGACGCCAGGGCGCGGATCTTGTCGAAGGCGTCGATCTCCGCGGCCGGGTCCATGCTGCTGGTGGGCTCGTCGCAGATGAGGATGGCCGCGTCCCGGAAGTAGGCGCGGGCCAGGGCGATGCGCTGCCACTGGCCGCCGGAGAGGTCGACGCCGCCCTCGTACCCCTTCTCGCACAAGGTGTCCCAGCCGTGCGGGAGTTCGCCGAGGACGCCGTGCGCGTCGGCGTACGCTGCCGCCGCGTCCAGGCGCGCGGAGTCGTGGAACGCGGCCGGGCGGCTGATCGCCACGTTCGCGCGGGCCGTGAACGGCCACCGCTGGAAGTCCTGCGGCACGAGCGCCACATGCCCGAACACGTCGTCGCGCGCCAGGTCGCGCAGATCGGTGCCGTCCCACGCGACCGTCCCCGCGGACGGCAGGTACAGGCCCGCGAGGAGCTTGCTGAGGGTCGTCTTGCCGGAGCCGTTCGCGCCGACGAGGGCGACCACCTGGCCCCTGCGGACGGTGAGGGACACCCCGTCGAGCGCGTCCCGGTCGCGGCCGGGGTAGCGGAACGTCACCCGGTCGAACGCGATCTCGGCGGGCGGCTCGGGCACCGCCGCCCCCGTGGCAGGGATGGCGCACCGCCCGGCCTCCTCGCGGGCCCGGATGAGGTCCGTCATGAACAGGCTCTGCTCATAGAGGTGATGGATGTTCGTCACCAGGCGGCGCAGCCCCGCCGTGCCGCTGGTGAGCGCGAGGACGGCCGTGGCGCCCGAGGCCAGCGGCATGTGACCGTGCGTCAGGAGCCAGGCGAGCAGCGCGTACGTCACCGCCGCCGTCAGGCCGGACAGGGCCGACGTGCCGAGGTCGGTCCGGGCCTCCAGGTGCGCGAGGCGCGTCTGCTCGTCCGACGCCTGCGCCGCCATCCGGTCGAACTGGTCGAGGAGGAAGGGGCCCGCGCCGTGCACCCGCAGCTCGGGTGCCGCGTCCTGGGAGATCAGCAGGCGGCGCAGGGCGCCCAGTTGCCGCACATGTTCCAGCCACACCTGCACCGACTCGTACGTCCGGCGCGCCGCCCGGACCGTGCCCCACGCCTTCGGCACGATCACGGCGACGAGCAGCGGAAGCAGCGCCGGGTGCAGCACGGCGAGGACCCCGCTGACGGCGAGGAGCGCCATCGCGGCCTCGACGATGCCGAGGGTGTGGTCGATGAGGCGGCGCGCCGCCGTCTGGCCATGCTGTCCGGAGTCGAGGACCGCGTGGAAGTCGGCGCGCTCCATGTGCTCCATCTCGACCCGGACGACGTGCTCCAGCATGGAGAGGGCCGCGATGCGCTCCACCTTCGGGCCGAGTCTGCCCGAGGCCGCGAAGGACACGGCCCGCAGCGTCGCCGCGAGGGCGCTCGCGGCGGCGACCCCCACCAGGGACGGCAGCGCGTCCTGCACCCGGTCGGCCGTGGGGCCCGCCGCGAACAGGGACACCAGGACGCGGTTGGTGGCGAGCAGCCCGAACGCGGTGGCCGCGGCCTGGCCCAGCTGCGCCACCGCGACGACCACCAGGGCCGCCGGATCGGCGCGCAGGCCCAGGACGGCCGTGTGCCCGATGAGCGTGGGGATCTGCCGCAGGATGGTGAAGAACGACGTCCTCAGCTGCGCGCCCTCGTGCACGGTCCATCCCCACGAACTCCGCAACCGCCCGCCGAAGAGCAGCTGTTCGGGCGGCGCGTGCTCGGGCCGGGAGGCGGAGCCCCCGCCCGCCCGGCCGCGCCGTGGCTGCCGCGCGCGGCCTCGTGCTGGATGGTGCTGCCGCACATCGCCTCCCAGGTGTCCGTGGCCCCTTCGGGTCCTGGGACCACCTTCCCGGGGGAGCGGCGCCGACGGGGCACAGCGGGCACAATCTGCGCGGGATGGGGTGAAATCGGCCTGGAATGGCGCTGTTCGGGGCGTGAAGTGCGCTCATGCGATGGTCACTTGTCACCGGCATCGCCGTCCGGCACGGCCTCGTCCGGGACCAGGACGACCTTGCCCGTGACCGTGCCGGACTCGGCGAGGCGCAGGGCGTCGGCCGCCCGGGACAGCGGGAGGCGCGCGGCGACCTGGGCGGTCAGGCTGCCGTCGGCGAGCAGCGCGAAGACCTGCTCCAGGTCCGTGCGCAGCCGCGCGCGGAAGGCGTCGGCGCGGCGCCGCCCGGCCCAGATGTTGTAGAAGCGCGCGTGCCGGGCGTTCGGCAGCGCCTGCCACAGCGCGAGGCGCGCGAACAGCTTGAGCACCGGGGCCTTCGACGAACCCGCCACGTCACGGGTGGAGGCCGTCCCGTACGACACGAGGGTGCCGCCCGGCGCGAGGAGCCGGAACGACTCCACGATCCCCTCGCCGCCCACGTGGTCGAAGACCGCCCGCACCCCGTCCGGCGCGAGCCCGCGCAGGCGCGCGTACAGCTCGGGGTCGCGGTAGTCGACGGGCGTGACGCCGAGCCGGCGCAGCGCGTCGTGGTGGCGGGGTGACGCGGTGCCGAGGACCCGGACGCCCGCGATGCGGGCGAGCTGCGCCAGCGTGGAGCCGACGCCGCCGTTCGCGCCGAGCACCACGACGGTGTCGCCGGCCCTGACCTTCGCGGCGCGGTGCAGCATCTGCCAGGCGGTCACGCCGTTCACGACGAGCGTCTCGGCGTCCGCCGACGCGACGGACTCCGGTACGGGGACGAGGTCCGCGGCGTCCACCACCACGTGGCTGGCCCAGCCGCCGGTCTTGGTCAGCACGGCGAACCGGCCCCCGACGAGAGCCGGGTCGACCCCGGGCCCGGTGGCGGCCACGCGCCCCACCAGGTCGTAGCCCGGCACGAAGGGGAACGGCGGCTGGTCGAAGTACTTGCCGCGGCGCATCTGCTGCTCGGCGAAGGAGACGCCGGTGGCCTCCATGGCCAGCAGGGCGCGGCCCGGGCCGGGGGTGGGGGCTGGGCGGTGGCGCACGGTGAGCCCTTCGGGCTCGACCACGCCGGGGAGGACGACCTCGGTGGCGGTGGCGGTGGCGAGGGCCGACTCGACCATGGATGAGCCTCTCTTTTGGATGGGTGAGTCTCTCGGATAAGTGAGAGGCTCTAACTGAAGCTTGCGCCTCTTCCCGCAGTCCTGTCAAGGAAGCGCTGACCCGGGCCCGCGCGGGGCAGGATGGGAGGGCTGCGCGTACGCGTCCCGCGTACGACCCGTACAAGGAAGGTGCGGCGATGGAGAACCCGGCCCCCGGCCAGCACACCCCCAGCCGGCTCGCCCCGGACCAGCACGCCCCCGGCCGCCTCGCGCTCGCCACCGCCACGCCCGAGGACTGGCGCGTCGTCACCGGCTGGGCGGCGGCTGAGGGATGGAACCCTGGGCTGCGGGACACCGAGTCCTTCTTCGCCCAGGACCCGGACGGATTCTTCATCGGCCGCGTCGACGGCGAGCCGGTCTCGGCGATCTCCGTCGTCAACTACGGCGCGGCGTACGCGTTCCTCGGCTTCTACCTCGTCCGTCCCGACGCCCGCGGCCAGGGCCACGGCATCGCCACCTGGCGGGCCGCGCTCGCGCACGCGGGGGAGCGCACCGTCGGCCTGGACGGCGTACCGGCGCAGCAGGACAACTACCGGCGCTCGGGCTTCGAGCTGTGCCACGAGAGCATGCGGTACGTCGGCCCGGCAACACCCTCCGGGCCGGTGCCCGCGCACGTGCGCCCCGGCGCCGAGGTCGGGCACGAGGCGCTCCTCGCGTACGACGGTTCCTGCTGCCCCGCGGACCGGCCGCGGTTCCTCGCCTCCTGGCTGCGTACGCCCGGACACCGCGTGCTCGCGAGCGTCGCCGACGGCCGCGTCACCGGCTACGGGATGCTGCGCCCGGCCCGCGAAGGCGTCCGGATCGGGCCGCTGTTCGCCGACAGCCGCGCGGACGCCGAGGCCCTCGTGGACGCGCTGACCGCCGACCTGGACGGGGTGCCCGTCGCCATAGACGTGCCCGGGTCCAACGGGCCCGCGGTCGCCCTCGCCGAAGGCCGCGGCATGAAGCCGACGTTCGCGACGGCGCGCATGTACACCGGCCCTGTACGGGAGTTCGCGCGGGACAAGGTGTTCGGGATCACCACCCTGGAGCTGGGCTGACGGGCGCGGGCACGCGGGTCAGGTCACGGTGAGCCGTCGCTTGGCCGTCGCCGTGGAGCTGTTGCCGACGTAGAGGTCGAACGCGCCCTCCTCGACGAGGAATTCACCGCGGGTGTCGTTCGTCCAGAAGCCCAGGTCGCGGGCGCCGATCCGGAAGCGGACGGTCCGTGAGGCGCCCGCGGCGAGCGTCACCCGGCTGAAGCCGCGCAGCCTGCGGACCGGCTGCGTGATGCTCGCCGCGAGGTCGTGGACGTACAACTGCACCACTTCGTCGCCCTCGCGCCCGCCGGTGTTGGTGACCGTGACGGAGACCTCGACGGTGTCGCCCGCGCGCAGCGCGCCCGCCGGGACGTCGGCGCGGCTGAGCCGCGGCTCGCCCATCTCGAAGGACGTGTAGCTCAGGCCGTGGCCGAAGGCGAACTGCGGTCCGGGCGGCAGATCCAGGTACCTGGAGGTGTACTTGTTGTCGGCGGCGTACGGGCGGCCCGTCGACTCGTGGTGGTAGGCGATCGGGATCTGACCGACCGCGCGCGGGAACGAGACGGGCAGCTTGCCGCCCGGGTTGACCTTTCCGAACAGCACGTCGGCGATGGCGTTCCCGGCCTCCAGGCCCGGATGCCAGGCCTCCAGGACGGCGGGCGCGCTCCGCAGCCAGCCGCCGACGGCCAGCGGGCGGCCGTTCACGAGGACCACCACGAACGGCTTGCCGGTCGCCGCGACGGCCTCGACGAGCCGCTCCTGCGCGCCGGGCAGGCCGATGTCGGCGCGCGCCGCGGCCTCACCGCTCAGCGCGGGCGGCTCACCCACGACCACGACGGTCACGTCGGCGGCCCGCGCCGCCGCGACCGCCTGCGGGATGCCGCCGGTGTCCTCGCCCTCGGCGCCGACCCCGGGCGCGTACGTCACCTCGGCCCCCGGCGCCGCCCGCCGGATCGCGTCGAGGACCTTCACCGACGGGTACTTCTTCGCCGCGGCCGGGAGCGCCCAGGTGCCGAGCAGGTCGTCGGAGTCGGCGAACGGGCCGACCACGGCGAGGGACGCGACGGAACTCCGCAGCGGCAGCGTGGCCTTGTCGTTCTTCAGGAGGACCAGGGAGCGGGCGGCCGTCGCGCGGGCGGCCTTCCGCGTCGCGGGGGTCGGCCCGTCGACGGCCGCGCCCGCGGCCTCGTCGGCGTAGGGATCGTCGAAGAGGCCGAGGGCGAACTTCAGGCGCAGGACCCGCGCCACCGCCTCGTCCAGGCGGTGCTCGCTGATCTTCCCCTCGCGCAGCAGCTGCTTGCCGTGCTCGCGGAGGGTGGTGCTGACCATCTCCATGTCGACGCCCGCGGTGAACGCGAGCCGGGCCGCCGCCGCGTCGTCCTCGGCGAAGCCGTGCGCGACCAGCTCCCGCACGCCGTTCCAGTCGCTGACGACGAAGCCGTCGAAGCCCCACTCCTTCCTGAGGATGTCCGTGAGGGTGTGGGTGTTGCCGTGCGCGGGGACGCCGCTGACGGTGTTGAAGGAGGCCATGACGGTGGCCACGCCCGCCTCCAGGGCGGCCCTGAACGGCGGCAGGTACCGATTGCGCAGCCGGGACTCGGACACGTCCACGGTGTTGTAGTCGCGGCCGCCCTCGGCGCCCCCGTACGCGACGAAGTGCTTGGCGCAGGCGGCGACGCGGTCCTTCGCCGCGTAGTTACGCCCCTGGTAGCCCCGGACCTTGGCGGCGGCGAACTCGGCCGTCAGGAAGGGGTCCTCGCCGCAGCTCTCGGCGATACGGCCCCAGCGCGGCTCGTGCGTGACGTCCGTCATCGGCGCGAACGTCCAGTGCACGCCGTTCGCGCGGGCCTCCCGCGCGGAGACCTCGGCGTCGGTGCGCGCCACCGCGGGGTCGAAGCTGGCCGCCTGCCCCAGCGGGATCGGGAACGTCGTCCAGAAGCCGTGGATGACGTCGAGCCCGAACAACAGGGGAACGCCGAGCCGGGACTCCTCGACGGCGACGCGCTGCAACGCGTTGGTGCTCTGCGCGCCGGAGGCGGAGAGCACGGACCCGAGGCGGCCCGCCCGTGCCGCGTCCTCCACCTCCTTGCCCCCGCCGCCCCCGGGGCCGGTGTCCCAGGCCCACGCGAGCTGCTGGAGCTGCCCCAGCTTCTCCTCGACCGTCATCCGGCCCAGCAGCTCGTCGACCTCGCGGTCGTGCGGGCCGGGCCGGGGCGCGGCCTCGGCGCCCGCGCCGCCGATGCCGCCGCCCGCGACGGCCGCACCCCCCATCAACGACAGTCCGGACAGCAGAGTGCGCCTGCGCAGCTCTCGCATGAGTTCGCCTTCTCACGTCACAGTGGGGCAAATCAGGGCAACGGCCACAAGAATCGAAGCGAAAGTACGGGGCGGGTACGGGAGGGTCAAGAAAGGCCGCAGAGGCAGTCGAGTGCTTCGGCCGCCCTTGACCTCAACATTGGTTGAGGTCCTACGGTTCTCGTATGAGCATGGAAACCACGGCGTGGACGCAGATGTACAGCGTCATGAACGCCCAGCAGGAACGCCGCCCCTTCGCCCGCGCGACGCTGCGCCGCATCTCCGCCTTCGCCCGCCCGCACCGCCGCCGCATCACGCAGTTCGTGCTGCTGAGCGTCCTCACCGCGGTCCTCGCCGTGGCGACCCCGATCCTCGCCGGGCACGTCGTGGACGCCATCGTCACCGGCGCCGACTCCTCGCTCGTCGTCCGGTACGCCCTGCTCATCGCCGTCATCGCGATCGCCGAGGCGGCCCTGGGCATCCTCAGCCGCTGGCTGTCGGCGACCCTCGGCGAAGGCCTGATCCTCGACCTGCGCACGGCCGTCTTCGACCATGTGCAGCGCATGCCGGTCGCGTTCTTCACCCGCACCCGCACCGGGGCGCTCGTCAGCCGCCTCAACAACGACGTGATCGGCGCGCAACGCGCCTTCAGCAACACTCTTTCGGGTGTTGTCGCCAACGTCGTCACGCTGCTGCTGACCCTCGGCGTGATGCTCGCCCTCTCCTGGCAGATCACGCTGCTCGCCCTCGTCCTGCTGCCGGTGTTCGTGCTGCCCGCGCGGCGCATGGGCACCCGCATGGCGCGGCTCCAGCGGGAGGCCGCCCACCACAACGCCGCCATGGGCACCCGCATGACCGAGCGCTTCTCGGCGCCCGGCGCGACCCTCATCAAGCTCTTCGGGCGACCCGCCGACGAGTCCGCCGAGTTCGCCGAGCGCGCCGCCCGGGTGCGGGACATCGGGGTGCGCACGGCCATGGCCCAGTCGGTGTTCATCACCGCCCTCACCCTGGTGTCGGCCCTCGCGCTCGCCCTCGTCTACGGCCTCGGCGGGTACTTCGCGCTCGAAGGGTCCCTCGAGGCCGGCGCCGTCGTCTCCCTCGCCCTGCTCCTGACCCGCCTGTACGCGCCCCTTACGGCTCTCGCCGGCGCCCGCGTCGAGGTGATGAGCGCCCTCGTCAGCTTCGAGCGGGTCTTCGAGGTCCTCGACCTGGAGCCGCTCATCGCCGAGAAGCCGGACGCGGGCCGGGTGCCCGACGGGCCCGTCGCCGTCGAGTTCGACGACGTGCGCTTCGGCTACCCCGCCGCCGACAAGGTCTCCCTCGCCTCCCTTGAGGAGGTCGCGACGCTCGACGGCCGCGGCGGCGCCGAGGTCCTGCACGGCCTGTCCTTCCGCGCCGAGCCCGGCCAGACCGTCGCGCTCGTCGGCTCCTCCGGCGCGGGCAAGTCGACCGTCGCGCAGCTCCTGCCGCGCCTGTACGACGCCGACACCGGGACCGTGCGCGTCGGGGGCGTGGACGTGCGCGACCTGTCCGCCGACTCCCTGCGCGACACCATCGGCATGGTCACCCAGGACGGCCACCTCTTCCACGAGTCCGTCCGCGCGAACCTGCTGCTCGCCCGGCCCGGCGCCGACGAGGACGAGCTGTGGGACGTGCTGCGCCGGGCCCGCCTCGACGACCTCGTACGGTCGCTGCCGGACGGGCTCGACACCGTCGTCGGCGAGCGCGGCTACCGGCTCTCGGGCGGCGAGCGGCAGCGCATGACCATCGCGCGCCTGCTGCTCGCCAGGCAGCGGGTCGTCATCCTCGACGAGGCGACCGCGCACCTGGACAACACCTCCGAGGCGGCCGTGCAGGAGGCACTCGCCGAGGCCCTGTCGGGGCGTACCGCCCTGGTCATCGCCCACCGCCTGTCCACCGTGCGGTCGGCCGACCTGATCCTCGTGGTCGAGGACGGGCGGATCGTGGAGCGCGGGACGCACGAGGAACTCCTGGTGGCGGACGGACGCTACGCGGAGCTGTACCGGACGCAGTTCCTCGCGGGGGACGACATGGGGGTGGCGGCCTAGGCACTGCCCCCGACACCGCGCGGACCCGCCCCCGGAAAGGGGCGGGTCCGCGCGGTGTCGTCGTCGTGGTGCGCCGCGCTAGGCGGCCGCCTTCTCGTACGTCAGGAACACGGTGCCGCTGTCCAGGGCGTCCACCGCGGTGCGCTGCCAGAGGGTGGGGTCGAAGGGGGTCTTCTCGCCGAACAGGGGGATGCCCGCGCCCACCGTGAGGGGGGCGAGCTTGATGACGAGGCGGTCGATCTCGGCGTACAGGGCGCTCGCGAGTTCGCCGCCGCCCGCCAGCCACAGGCCCTTGCCGGGCTCGCGCTTGAGCTCGCGGACCTTCGCGGCCGGGTCGGTGGCGACGATCTCGACGGCCGGGTCGGGGCTCTCGGTGAGGGTGCGGCTGAAGACGAGGTGCCGCAGGTGCGGGTAGCAGTTGGTGAATCCGGCGTCCAGGCCGTTCTGGTACGTGGTGCGGCCTTCGAGCATGGTGTCGAAGTGGGTGCCTTCGGCCGTGACGCCGAGCGCGGCACGCGCCTGGACGGGGAGCGTCTCGGGATACTTCTCGACCAGCAGGCGGACGTAGTCCTCCGCCACCGGCCAGAAGCCCTCCGGGCCGGTGGGGTCGGAGGCGTCGGGCCCGGCGATGCGGCCGTCGAGGGACATCGCGATGAAGTAGGTGAGCTTGCGCATACGGGCTCCAAGATGACGAGGCGGGGACGGTGGCGGCGGGGCCAGATCACATCGGGTGATGTACTCTGTTCGCAGTGGTTAGAACGTAGTACTTCACTTGCAGTGGTGTCAAGCGATCGAGAAGGAAGACGTCATGAGGCAGAACCCCGCCCGCCGTACCGCTCTGCTGGACGCCGCGATCGAAGTGCTCGCGCGCGAAGGCTCCCGCGGGCTCACGCTGCGCGCGCTCGACACGGAGGCGGGGGTCCCCAAGGGCACCGCGAGCAACTACTTCGCCAACCGCGCGGAACTGCTCGCCCAGACCATGCGGCGCGTCCAGGAGCGCCTGATGCCGGAGGAGGACGCGCTCGCCGACACGATGCGCGAGGCGCCGTCCATGGACCTGGTGAGCACGCTGCTCCGGCAGCTCGTCGAGCGGATGCGGGCCGACCGCAGCAGCCATCTGGCCCTGCTCGAAATGCGCCTGGAGGCCACCCGCCGACCCGAACTCCACGCAGAGCTGAGCCGGTTCATGGCCGAGCAGCTGGAGGCCAACATCAGCTTCCATCTGGACGCGGGTCTGCCCGGGGACCGCACCGGCGTCGTCCTTGTCTACCTCGCCATGCTCGGCCTGATCGTCGACGACCTGACGGTGCCCGAGCTGCTCACGCCGTTCTCGGTCGACAAGCTCATCGAGGAGCTGTCCCGGCGGCTGCTGCGCTGAGCCCCGGGCGGAGCGCTGGTAAGGGCCGGTTAGGGGTACTCGGCACCACGGCCCCGCCCTACTGTGGGGCGCGGAAGAGCCGCTGGCCGTGCCGCGGGGCTCTTCGGACAGGGCCGGTTCCCGGAACGGCGACTCCTTGCATTTCCCCCATGGAGGGATGCGCCGTTCCGGGCCGGTGTGCCGGCCGCCCGCCGCTCAGCCGCCGGGGCGCAGCGTGATCGCGGTGAGGACCAGACCGTCGTACGCCAGCCAGCGGCCCGTGAGCACCTGGGGAAAGCCGAGGTCCCGTACGGGCGGCAGGATCCGCGCGGTGAACTCGCCCGACACGGCGTCCGCGGACCGGTGGAGGACGAGGTCGGCCTCCTCGAACCCCAGCGGCCTGCGCGTCAGCGGATACCAGGTCTTGTAGATGCTCTCCTTGGCGCTGAACAGGACGCGGTCCCAGCGCACCGCGGGCCACCGGTCCAGGTCCGCGCGCACGCGCCGCTGCTCCGCGGGCAGGGTCACGGCCTCCAGGACCCCTTCCGGCAGCGGCTCACCCGGCGTGGCGTCGATGCCGACCGAGCGGACGCGCGGGGTCAGGGCGACGGCGGCGGCGCGGTAGCCCGCGCAGTGCGTGATGCTGCCGACGACGCCGGCGGGCCACCCCGGGCTGCCCTTGGCGTCGGGCAGGACGGCCGCGGCGGGCCGCCCGAGGGCCGCGAGGGCGCGGTGCGCGCAGTGGCGGCCCGTGGTGAACTCGCGCCGCCGCGCCTCCACGGACCGGGCGATCAGGGCTTCCTCGTCGGGGTGCAGGACGACGCCCTCCGGGTCGTGGGTGCACTCGCGGCAGACGACGTCCTCGGGCACGATCCGCGCGAGGAGGGGCGGCGGCGTCTCCGGCGTCTTCACGGCGTGCCTTCCTTCTCCCGGTCCTCGCGGTCCTCGCGGTCCTCCAGCTCTGCCCGGTCCTCGCTCGCGAGCGCGGCGTCCGTGCGCTTGGCCTGCTCGCGCGTGGGGAGATAGACGAGCAGTTCGGTGGCGACGAAGCGCACGACGAACGTCGTCAGGAGGGCGAGCGTGGTGGCGGGCAGGACCGCCATGTCCGCGCCGTCGACGAGGAGCGCGATGAGGGGGATGCGCAGCAGCAGGTCGGCGTTGGCGAGCAGCGCGAAGCGGCCGAGCCGGTCGGCCCAGTGGCGGTGCTCGCGCCGGCCGCGGAAGAGCAGCAAATCGATGAGGACGAAGTTCCAGAGCACGCCGAACTGGTTGGCCACGATCTCGGCGGGCAGGTAGTGCAGGCCCATGGCCGTGAGCGCGGCGAGGCCGAGCAGGTTGGGCAGGAAGCCGCTCAGGCCGATGACGCCGAAGGCGACGATGCGGGCCGCGGGGGTCGCGGTGCGCAGGGACACCAGGTGGTTCAGGAAGCGCAGGCCCTCGCGCACGGTCGACTTCGACTCGCCCGCGTAGCGCTCCTGGAAGGAGAACGGCACCTCGGCGACCGTCCGCGGGCGGCAGCGGATGGCCAGCTCGAGCAGGATCTTGTAGCCGAGCGGCTTGAGGATGCCGGCCTGGGCGCGCACGGTGTCGCGGCGGATCGCGAAGAACCCGCTCATGGGGTCGCTGATGCCGCGCAGCGCCGAGGGGAAGAGGGACTTGGTCACCAGGGTCGAGGCGCGCGAGACCGCGACGCGGTAGCGGCCGGAGAGCCCGGCGTGGCTGCCGCCGCCCGCGTACCGGCTGGCGACGACGAGTTCGGCTCCCGTGCGGCGGCCCGTCTCGACCAGCTCGGGCATGAGCGACGGTGGGTGCTGGAGGTCGGCGTCCATGACGACGAGCCACTCCGAGGCGGCGGCCTTCATGCCCTCCACCACGGCGCCGCTCAGGCCGCCCACCGGTGCCTCCCTGTGGAGGAGGCGTACGGGGAACGGGCAGGTGAGGGCGGCGCGCTCGATCACGGCCGGGGTGTCGTCGGTGCTGTCGTCGACGAACAGGGCCTCGCAGTCCAGGTGCCCGGGCAGGGCGGCGGCGAGCCGGGTGAGCAACTCCTCGACGTTGTCCGCCTCGTTGAACGTCGGGATGATCACGGTGACGGTGGTGCTCGCCCCGTCCGGAGCGGCCGGACCGGTGCCTTCGGGCGTCGCGGCGGCGCTTTCGGGCTCGGAGCCGGGACCCGGGCCGGACGCGGTCATCGGGGCACGCTCCCGGGTCGGAGCGCGCTCGGTGTCTGCAATCTCGCCATCGTCGTCCTCTACGGGTCTGCGCGCGTGCGTCCCACGCGAGCGCGTCACATCGGCGTGCCCTGGCCGGCAGGCGTTTCCGGGAGGATCACGGGTGACCGCCCGTGAGGTGGTGGCACCCCGTGGAGTGGTGGCACCCCGTGGGGTCGTGGCCCCCCGTGGGGCTTTGGCACGGGGAGACACGCCGGGCCCGGGGGAGGGCGGGGTCGTCCGACGACCGGTGCCGCCGCTGTCGTACCGGTGATTCCTCCCGCCGGAGGCTAGCTGTGGCCGGTACCGCCCTCCACCCCTATCCGTCCCCTAGCGGGCCGCCCCGGCGCGTGCGGCGGCGTGCCCGGCTGTGTGGCCCACCACACAAAGAATGCCTTGTGGCGGCGGCTGACGCGTTCGGCCGAGTTCGCTTGCGCCCGGGGCGAGTTGCCGCTCCCGTTCACGCGGCCAAAGCGCGCCGCGGCCGGAAACCTCGGCGTAACAATGTGACGCAGCCCGCACTCCGGGGTGCGGACGCCGGGGCCGGGCGGCGGGGCTTCCCGGCGGTAACTCCGCCGGGTCGGCGGCCGGGCCGCTCGTGTCCCGGAAACTTTCACAGGGAATTTTGCCGTCGGATTGCCGCTGGATTGTTTTCGGTTTCCATTCCGGAGGGGCCGCGTTGGGGCGCCCTCCACCCTGTTTGCCTAACGCGTTCTTAACGCCTGCCGCGGCGGGAGCGCGGGCCGCGGGGTCACTACGGGCCGTCAAATCCGTGTGCGCCGCCGCGCTTTGGGTAGCCGGAGCAACGGCTGATCAAGGTGCGGAGGGCCGCCCGATGGGAGCCATCGGGGGGAGTGCCGGGCTTGCCTGGCTTGCCGGAATCGATCCCTCGCAGGGGCTGTGGTCAGGGATGTTTCCGGACAGTGTGGCTCGATGGGCCCTGGGTGACGGTGTTCTGGCCAGTTGAGCCTTCTCCTTTCTCACAATTGGAGTTCTAGATTCCGTATCGGTCCCGCCGACCGCCGGGGTCTATATCACAGACATGCCCGGAGTGGGGAGGGCTGAACGTTGCGAGTCATCGTGGATTTGGGGGGTGGGCACGCTTCTTTCGGGGCTACCTCGCCGTCAAGTTTCAGTCATAGTTGTGTTGTTGACTGAGTGCCCCAAGAGTCCCGGCGGAGATATTTGGAATATGCCCTGGTACCCTGCTTCAGGCTCCTGAGGCAACTTGATGAGTGCGATATGCGAATAAGGCGCCCAGTGCAGTTTGCGATAATTTCTTACGGGGAGGAAACCGCACTATGAGCCTGGTCGAGCGAGTCGATGAGTGGGCTCTCTTGGAGGACGTTCTGGCGAACAGCGCGGAGCGGCCTTCCCGTGTTGTGTTGATAAGAGGCCCGGTGGCCACCGGCAAGAGCGAGCTGCTGAACAGCGTCGCCGACGAGGCCGAGGCGCGGGGCCTGACCGTCCTCAAGGCGACGGGTTTACGAGCCGAGCGCAGGACGCCCATGGCGGTCTTCGGCCAACTGCTCCTCCACGCCGACCAGGTGGCGGAGCAGGACGCCGGAGCGACCGCGCGGGTGGCGCGCCTGCTCGACGACGCCAAGTTCACCGCCATGCTCCGCGACGCCGACAGCGAGCGCGAGGAGCACGTCCGCGCCCATGTGATGCGCTCCCTGACCATGAGCCTGCGCGCCCTGGCCCGGGGCGGGCCGCTGGCCATCCTCGTGGACGACGTCCAGTACGCCGACATCCCGTCCCTCCAGTGCCTCCAGTACGCGATGCGCGAACTGCGGGCCAAGCCCGTCGTGATCGTCCTCGGCCTGCGCACCGGCCCGCACGCCGAACGGCCCATGTTCAGCGCGGAACTGCTGCGCCACCCCCGCCTGACCCAGCTGCGGCTCACCACCCTCGGCGAGGCGGGCACGGCGGAGATGCTGCGCGCGCACCTCGACGAGAGCGCGGCGCACGGCATCGCCCCCGACGTCCACCGGCTCAGCGGCGGCAACCCCCTCCTGGTGCGGGCCCTGATCCACGACCTGCTCGCCCACGGGCCGCTCGACCACGACGTCCGGTCCGCCGGGACGGGCGCCGACAGCGCCCTGCCCGCGGCGCGGACCGTGCCCGCGGGCGACGCCTACCGGCAGTCCGTGCTCAGCTGCCTGCACCGGGGCGAGGACGCCGTCCTGGCCGTCGCCCGCGGCCTCGCGGTCCTGGACGACGCCGCGTCCGACGCCACCCTCGCCGACCTCCTCGACCTCGACCGCGAGACCGTCACGCGCTGCCTGCGCACGCTGCGGGCGGCCGGCCTCACCGACGAGGACGCGTTCCGCCACCCCCTGGCGCGCACCGCCGTCCTCGACGACCTGTCGCGCGAGGACCGCGTCGGGCTGCACCGGCGCGCGGCCCGGCTGCTGCGCCGCCACGGCGCCGAACCGCCCGTCGTGGCCCGGCACATCGTCGCCACCGGCGAGGTCGACGGCACCGAGTCCCTCGACGTGCTGTGGGAGACGGCCACCCGCGCCCGGCGCGACGAGGACGTCTCCCTCGCCATCGCCTGCCTCCACCTGGCCGACGAGAGCTGCCCGCGCGGCGAGCGGCGCAGCGAGATCCTCGCCGAACTGGCCCGCCTCGCCTGGCGGGTGCGGCCCTCGACCCTCGGCCCGCACCTGGGCGCGCTGCGCGCCGCCTTCGACGAGGGCTGGCTCGCCGAGCAGGCCGTGCCGGTGCTGATCTCGGGCCTGCTGTGGCAGGGCAGGTTCGACGAGGCCGCCGAGGTCGCCCGCAAGGGCCAGGTCGCCTACGAGGGGGCCTCCGCCGTCAGCGGCTACCTGGCCTCCGGCTCGGTGCGCACCACCTACCCCACGCTCCGTGAGCGCGTCGGCGCCGACAACTGGCCCGCCCCGCAGGGCACCTTCGACGTCCTGACGACCCCGGGCTGCGACCCTCGCGGCCGCGTCGGCGCCGCCCTGAACGCCGTCCTGTCCCGCGGCGTGGACCCGCACGCCGCCGACCTCGCCGAGACCGTCCTCCAGGGCACCCGGCTGAGCGACGCCACCCTGGAGACGCTCACCGCCGCCCTGTCCGTGCTGATCTACTGCGACCGGCTCGGCCGGGCCGCGCACTGGTGCGACGCGCTCCTTCGCGAGGCCACCAGGCTCGGCGGCCCGGGCTGGCAGGCGCCGCTGTCCGCGGTCCGGGCGACCATCGCCCTGCGCCAGGGCCACGCGCCGGACGCCGTGCGGTACGCGCTCACCGCCCTGTCATGGATCTCGCCGCAGGGCTGGGGCGTCGGCATCGGCTCGATCCTCGCCACCCTGGTCTCGGCGCACACCGCGATGGGCCAGTACGAGCAGGCCATGTCGTATCTGGACCACCACATCCCGGAGGGCCTCCCGGAGACCCGGTACGGCCTGGAACTGAGCTACGCCCGCGGTCAGCTCTACGCCGCCATGGGGCGCGTGCGCCCTGCCCTCGACGACTTCCTCACCTGCGGCGAGCTGATGATCCGCTGGGGCATCGACCAGCCGGCCCTGGTGCCGTGGCGGTCCGCGGCCGCGGAGATGCACCTGCGCACCGGCGGCGAGGCCGAGGCCGACCGGCTCGTCAGGGAGCAGCTGGCCAAGTGCGGCCCCGGTCAGTCCCGCACCCGCGCCCAGACGCTGCGCGTGCTCGCCGAGGTGGCCGGCCTCAGGCGGCACCACCACGCGCTGCACGAGGCGATCGAGGAACTGGAGAAGTGCGAGGACCGGCTCGAACTGGTCCGGGCCCTGGGGGCGCTGAGCCGCTCCCATCACGCCCTGGGCGACCTCGGCCAGGCGCGCATGATGGCGCGCAGGGCGTGGCGCGTCGCGCGGGACGCGCGGGCGGAGACGCTGTGCGAACAGCTGCTGCCGTACGGCGACGGCGAGGCGGGCGCGGTGGAGCGCCCCGAGCGGGGCGGGGAGGCCTGCCCGGCGGAGGAGCTGACCGACGCGGAGCGGCGCGTGGCGTCCCTGGCGTCGTTCGGGCACAGCAACCGCGAGATAGCGCGCAAGCTGTTCATCACCGTCAGTACGGTCGAACAGCATCTGACGCGGGTCTACCGGAAGTTGAACGTCTCACGCCGCAAGGATCTCCCGCACGACCTGCTGGCGGACACGGCGTGCTGAGCCGGTCGTGGCCCTCTGACAACGTTGTGCTGACCGCCGATGACCGCCAGTGGGGGGTGGCGGCCGCGGTCGTCGCCCCTGCGGGCGCGACGGCGTGAAGCTCCGTCAGCGGGCGGTCGTCGGCAGACGGCCGCAGCGGACCTGCTCGTCACGGACCATGAACAGACGGTCCGTCATGCGCCGTGCCACCTCCGGGGAGCGGGAGGAGAACACCACGGTCCCGGTCGACGCCGCGTAGCGGCCGAGGACCCGGTGGAGGATTTTCTCCGTCACCTCGTCCACGTCGTCCAGGGGGCGGCACAGCAGGAGCAGCCTCGGCACGTGCAGCAGCGCGCAGCCGACGGCGGCGCGGGAGCGCTGGCCCGGGGTGAGCCCGGCGACGGGCGTGCGCTCCACGGCTCGCAGGTCCAGGGCGTCAGTTAAGTCCGTGGCGCGCTCCGCGGCCGTCTCCGGGGGCAGACCCTGGTGCAGGCCCGCGGCCACCAGGGCATCGTGGACGGCCCCTTCGGGCAGCGGCATGCCCGGGGGGACGACCCCGACGAGCCGGTGCACGGCGTCGGGGTCGGTCCGCGTGTCCACGCCGTGGACGGCGACGGAACGGCCGGGGCCGCCGTCGAGGAGCCGGGCCAGGAAGCGGTCCGCCGAGTCGTCGTCGGAGACGACCGCGAGGCACGCGTGGCGCTCGACGCGCAGGAGACGCTCGTGGTCGGGCGCCCCTTCGCGCGGTGGGGCCGCCACGCCGCCGCCCGTGCGGCGCACCTCCAGGGCCATCGGTTCCAGCCGGGCTCCGCCGGGCACGGCGCCCGGACGGTGGTCGTGCACCGCGAACCTTCGGCTGTCCGGCCCTGGATGCATGAGGCCTCCTCTGCATTGTGATTGTTGAACAATTCCGTGATGCGGGAACTGTTCCGGGCGTGTGGTGCGGCCACCATAGATCATTTCAAGGCAGCTCCTGACTTTCGTACAGTCTTCAGGATCGAAGCCTCGCTACTAAAGTACTCATTGCGCCCCGTGCAACATTTAGTGCCCCTTGAGAACCCGCGTTCGGGGGCGCGTTACGGTGCTCTGAGCGTGAACGCAACAGTGACCGCGCACGGTTCCGGGTGTGCCGCCCCCGTACATCTAGGAGCCGTAAGGGGACGTTGAGGGGTTTCTCCGTCCCCTGAAGGCGCCGAGATAATCAAGGGCACCGTCAGACGTGCCGTGTATCGGAGGCGATTCGCGGGCCCGACCGGCCCCCGTGGGGCAGGGCACGGGCCGTGCCGATCGCGGTCCTTCCTCCTGCTGCCGCAGCCCGGCTCCCCCCGCGGCCGTCTGGAACGTACGCCGGGCCGGCCTCCACCACGGTCAGAGGAGTATCCGTTGGTTGCCCTCAACGGTAGTTCGCGTCTCGGAACAGCAGATTCCATAACCATGCTGGGCCCGGACTTTCCCTTCGCGTACGACGAATGGCTGGCGAGTCCGCACGGCCTCGGCGAAATTCCGGCGGCCGAGTTCGGCACGCCCGTCGCCGTGATCGGGGCGGGGATATCGGGCCTCGTCACCGCGTACGAGCTGATGCGGCTCGGGCTCCGGCCCGTCGTCCACGAGGCGGGCCCGGTCGGCGGGCGCATGCGCTCGGCCGCCTTCGAGAGCCGCCCGGACGCCGTCGCCGAACTCGGCGCCATGCGCTTCCCCGCCTCGGCGACAGCCCTGCGCCACTACATGGACCTGGTCGGCCTGCGCACCCGGCCCTTCCCCAACCCGCTCACCGAAGCCAGCGGCTCCACCGTCGTCGCCCTCGGCGACGACCGGCACTACGCACGGCACCCGGGCGAACTCCCCGACGTCTACCAGGAAGTCGGCATGGCCTGGGACAAGGCCCTCCAGGAGCACGCCGAGCTGTTCGCCATGGACGACGCGATCCGCCGCCGCGACACCGCCGCCATCAAGGCCATCTGGAACCCGCTGGTACGCGCCCTCGACGACCAGTCCTTCTACGGATTCATCGCCCGCTCGCCCGCTTTCCAGTCCTTCAAGTACCGCGAGATATTCGGCCAGGTCGGCTTCGGCGCGGGCGGCTGGGACACCGACTTCCCCAACTCCATCCTGGAGATCCTGCGGGTCGTCTACACCGGCGCGGAGGACGACCACCAGCTCGTCGTGGGCGGCTCCCAGCAGCTGCCGCTGCGCCTGTGGTCCCACGCGCCCGACGACCTCGCACACTGGCCGGCCGGCACCTCCCTGGAGTCGCTGCACCGCGGCGGCCCCCGCGGCGGTGTCGCCCGCCTGGAGCGCGGCGCGCGCGGCATCACCGTCCACGAGCGCGACGGAAGCGCCCACACCTACCCGGTGGCCGTCTTCACCCCGCAGAAGCGGACCCTGGTCACGAACGTCCGCTGCGACCCGGCGCTGCTGCCCACGCCCGTGTGGACAGCCGTGGAGCGCAGCCACTACATGGGCTCGTCCAAGCTCTTCGTCCTCGTCGACCGCCCCTTCTGGCGCGAGCGCGACCCGCGCACCGGCCGCGAGGTGATGAGCACGACCCTCACCGACCGCATGCCCCGGGGCGTCTACCTCTTCGACGAGGGACCCGACCGCCCCGGCGTCATGTGCCTGTCGTACACCTGGAACGACGACTCCCTGAAGATGGCGCCGCTGACCGCGGAGGAGCGCCTGGAGGGCGTCCTCGACGCCCTCGCCGCCATCTACCCGGACGTCGACATCCGCTCCCGCGTCATCGCGCCGCCGCGCACGGTCACCTGGGAGACCGACCCGCACTTCCAGGGCGCCTTCAAGGCGAACCTGCCGGGCCACTACCGGTACCAGCGGCGCCTGTTCACCCACTTCATGCAGGACGGCCTCACCGCGGACCAGCGCGGGTTCTTCCTCGCGGGCGACGACGTGTCCTGGACCGCGGGCTTCGCCGAGGGCGCCGTGACGACAGGGCTCAACGCCTACTGGGGCGTCCTGCGCCATCTCGGCGGCGCCACCCAGCCGCTGAACCCCGGCCCCGGCGACCTGTTCGCCTCGCTCGCGCCGATCGACCTGCCCGAGGACTGAGGGGCCCGGCGGGACCGGCACGAAGAGGGCCCCGGAGCGGTTGCTCCGGGACCCTCTTCGGCGCGTGGTCAGGGTGCCGCACTCACGCCTGCGCGCGTTTCAGGAAGCCGCGTACGCCGATGGCCGCGAACAGCGCGATCGACCCGACGAGCACGATCAGCGTGATCGGCAGCGGTACGTGCTCCACGTTCGGCGACGTCACGGCCCGCATGCCCTCACTGGCGTACGACAGCGGATTGGCGCCGCAGATCACCTGGAACCAGCGCACCTCGTCGAGCGCGACGAGCGGGAACTGCGTCGAGCCCGTGAACAGCAGCGGCATCAGGACGAGCGTGAACATCACGTCGACCTTGTCGCTGTTCACGGACGTCCCCAGGCACAGGCCGATCGACGCCCCGGCGAGCGCGCCGAGCGCGGCGATCCCGAGGGCGGGCACCGTCCGGCTGAGCGGCCACGACAGGTCCAGGAGCACCATGCCGACCGGCGTCATCATCAGCGACGCCACGAATCCGTACAGCGCGCCGAAGAGGATCTTCTCCACGGCCACCAGGCGCAGCGAGATGGGCGAAAGCAGCCGGTCCTCGATCTCCCGCGTGTACGAGAAGTCCACGACGAGCGGCAGTGCCGTGTTCTGCATGCCGCCGAGGAATCCGTTCAGGGCGAGTACACCCGGCAGCAGGACGGAGCTGTAGTCGCCGTCCACATAGCCCGCGTCGCTCAGCAGCACGCCGAACACGAACAGCGTGAAGAACGGCTGGATGATGGCCTGGCCGATGAACGTGGGGAACTGGCGCAGGGCGACGAACACATCGCGCCACATGATGGCGCCGAAGGTGTGTATCTGCCGCGAGGCCGGCGAAGCCTCGGTCCTCGAAGCTGTCGCGGTCGACGCAGTCATCGCAGATTCTTTCCGGTGAGGTGAAGGAAAACGTCTTCCAGGGAGACCTTTCCGATGCCGACATCCGTGACCCGGTAGTCCCGTTCGGAGAGCGCGTCGAGCGCCGGCCGCAGCGCGTCGACCGGCTCGGTGTCCGTGTAGACACGCAGGCGGCACGTGTCCGCGGGTGGCGTCTCCGGGTCGACCTCGTCGACCTGGCGCACCCCCGGCAGGTCCGAGAGCAGCTTCACCACGGGCGCCGGGCCCTGCGCGGAGCGCACCGTGAGGGCGAGTGTCGAGTGCGCGGGCAGCAGCGTGCCGAGGCCCTCGGGGGTGTCGAGGGCGAGCAGGGTGCCCCGGTCCACGATGCCGACGCGGTCGCAGAGCTTGGCGGCCTCGTCCATGTCGTGGGTGGTGACCACCACCGTCACGCCGCGCTCGGACAGCTCCGCGACCCGCTCGTGCACGAACAGGCGCGCCTGCGGGTCGAGTCCGGTCGCCGGCTCGTCGAGGAACAGCACGCTCGGCCGGTGGATCAGGGCCCGCGCGATCATCACGCGCTGCACCTGCCCGCCGGACATGTCGTCGATCTTCGACTTGCGGTAGTCGGCGAGGCCCATCTGCTCCAGCAGCTCGTCGGCCCTGTGTCGCCGCTCCGCGCGCGGGATGCCGTGGTAGGTGGCGTGGAAGAGGAGGTTCTGCCGCACCGAGAGGGAGCGGTCGAGGTTGTTGCGCTGCGGCACCACCGCGAGTACCCGCTTCGCCTCTCTGGGGCGTGCGACGACGTCCACGCCGTCGATCACGACCTCGCCCGAGGTCGGCCGCACCCGGGTGGTCATCATGCCCACCGTCGTGCTCTTCCCCGCGCCGTTGGGGCCGAGCAGGCCGAACACCTCACCTCGGTGCACATCGAAGCTCAGACCGTCGACCACGCGGCGTGCGTTGGCCGCGTACTGTTTCACCAGATTCTCAACCCGGACAGCGTATTCCACGCCGCTGACCCTAGAGGCGGGCGGGAATCCCGAACACCCCTGTATCTGCCCGGCCCTCTCGTCCCGTAGGGGTTTCTTAGGGGTGGGGTCGGCTGCTGTGCGCTGTTACCGTGCAGCGGTATTGTGGGCAAATTTATCTGAAGTGCGCTCAGGGATACGGAGATTGGTTCCCGGGGTTTCCGGGGCCTCCGTGACGCACTTCCAGAATTTTCTCCGCGTACACGGCCGGGGCCACCCCCCGGCCTACAGTCAGGCAATTCTTAAAGCCATCACGGCCGGTGCTACGGAGTGGAACAATGAGCGACTTCGAGGAATTCGCAGCCCATTCTCACCCGGAGGCCCGGCCTCACCCGGAAGTGGAAGCCCCCGCGCACACGGAAGGCCCCGCGCGCACGGAAGGCCTGCGGGCCGCTCTCGACGGCCGTCCGCGCGCCGAGCAGGAGCGGCGCCTGCGCGCCGTGGTCACCGGGGAAGTCGCGGCCGTCCTCGGCGGAGCCGACGGCGACCGCCCGGCAGGTGACCTCTCCCGCCCCTTCCTCGACCTCGGCCTCGACTCCCTGACGGCGGTGGATCTGCACCGCCGTCTCCAGCGCGCCACCGGCCTCAAGTTGCCCGTCACCGCGGTCTTCGACTACCCCACCGCCGACGCCCTCGCCCGCCATCTGCGCGCCGAGCTGTTCGACAGCGCCGACGACACCTACGTCCCCGTGGCCCGCCGCGCCGACGACGAGCCCATCGCCATCGTCGCCATGAGCTGCCGCCTGCCCGGCGGTGTCGAGACCCCCGAGGCGCTCTGGCAGCTGGTCGCCGACGAGGTGGACGCCGTCTCCGGCTTCCCCGCCGACCGCGGCTGGGACCTCACCGCCCTGTACGACACCGACCCCGACCGGCCTGGCACCTCGTACGTCCGCGAGGGCGGCTTCCTGCACGACGCCGGCGAGTTCGACGCGGACTTCTTCGGCCTCTCGCCGCGCGAGGCCCTCGCCACGGACCCGCAGCAGCGCCTGCTGCTCGAAGCGTGCTGGGAGGCCCTGGAGCGCGCGGGCATCGACCCCGCGTCGCTGCGCGACTCCGGCACCGGCGTGTTCGTCGGCGCCGAGACCCAGGAGTACGGGCCGCGCCTCAGCGACGCCGGTGACGGCCTGGAGGGCTACCTCGTCACCGGCACCGCCGCCAGCGTCGCCTCCGGCCGCATCGCCTACACCCTCGGCCTCCAGGGCCCGACCATGACGGTCGACACCGCCTGCTCCTCCTCCCTCGTCGCCCTGCACCTGTCCGTCCAGGCGCTGCGCCAGGGCGAGTGCGCGCTCGCCCTCGCGGGCGGCGTCGTGGTCATGGCCTCGCCCGGTTCCTTCCTGGCCTTCAGCCGCCAGCGCGGCCTCGCGCCCGACGGCCGTTGCAAGCCGTTCGCGCAGGGCGCCGACGGCACGGCGTGGGGCGAGGGCGTGGGCATGCTCGTCCTGGAGCGCCTCTCCGACGCGCGCCGCAACGGGCACAAGGTCCTGGCCGTCGTGCGGGGCTCTGCCGTCAACCAGGACGGCGCCAGCAACGGCCTGACCGCCCCCAACGGACCCTCCCAGCAGCGCGTCATCCGCGCCGCCCTCGCCGACGCGGGCCTCGCGGCCGCCGACGTCGACGCGGTGGAGGCGCACGGCACCGGCACCACCCTCGGCGACCCCATCGAGGCGCAGGCCCTCATCGCCACGTACGGCAAGGGGCGCCCGGCCGACCGTCCGCTGTGGCTGGGCTCGCTGAAGTCCAACGTGGGGCACACGCAGGCCGCCGCCGGTGTCGCCGGAGTCATCAAGATGGTGCAGGCCATGCACCAGGGCGTGCTGCCGAAGACCCTGCACATCGACGAGCCGAGCAGCCACGTGGACTGGTCCGCGGGCGCCGTCGAACTCCTCACGGAGGCCCGGGAGTGGCCCTCGCGCGAGGACGCCCCGCGACGCGCCGGCGTCTCGTCGTTCGGCATGAGCGGTACGAACGCGCACGTCATCCTGGAGCAGGCGCCGTCGGCCTCCAGCACGGCCGACGAGCCGGACGAGGCCGCCCCGGAGGCTGAGGAGCGGTCCGGTGGCTCCGGCGCGCCGTCGGTGACATCCGGCCGGGTGCCGCTGCCCCTGTCCGCGAAGTCCGACGACGCGCTGCGCGCGCAGGCGGCCCGGCTGCGGGAGCGGCTGCTCGCCCGGCCCGCACTCGAACCGCGCGACGTGGCCTGGTCCCTCGCCGCCACCCGCTCCCGCTTCGAGCGCCGCGGCGTGGTCGTCGGGCGCGACCGCGACGAGGTCGTCGCCGGGCTCGAACGGCTCGCGGACGGCGACCTCGCGGCCGGTGGCGTGGTCACGGGCCGCGCCGTCCCCGGGGCGGCCCGCCCGGTGTTCGTCTTCCCCGGCCAGGGCTCGCAGTGGGCCGGGATGGCCCGTGAACTCCTCGACGAATCGCCCGTGTTCGCCGCGCGCATGCGGGAGTGCGCCGACGCCCTCGGCCCGTTCGTGGACTGGGACCTCTTCGACGAGCTGGGCGGCGAGAACTTCGACCGCGTGGACGTCGTGCAGCCCGTCCTGTTCGCCGTGATGGTGTCCCTCGCCGCCGTGTGGCGCGCGGCGGGGGTCGAGCCCGCCGCCGTGGTCGGCCACAGCCAGGGCGAGATCGCCGCCGCGTGCGTCGCCGGCGCGCTGTCCCTGGAGGACGCGGCCTGGGTGGTGGCCCTGCGCAGCCAGGCCATCATCGAACTCTCCGGCCTCGGCGGCATGGTCTCCGTACCGCTGCCCGAGCGGCAGGTCCGCGAGATCCTCGGCCAGTGGGGCGACGACCTGTCCGTGGCCGCGGTCAACGGCCCCGCGCACGTCGTGGTCTCCGGCGCCGCGGCGGCCCTGGAGGAGCTGGTCGCCCAGTGCGTGGCCCGCGACATCCGGGCCCGTACCATCCCCGTCGACTACGCCTCGCACTCCGCGCACGTCGAAGCCATCGAGGAGCACCTGGAGCGGGTCCTCGCCCCGGTCGCGCCCCGCACGCCCGACGTGCCGCTGTACTCCACGCTCACCGGCGACTGGCTGACCGACGACACCCTCATGGACGCGGGCTACTGGTACCGCAACCTGCGCCAGACCGTCCTGTTCGAGCACGCCACGCGTGGCCTGCTCGCCGAGGGCCACGGTCTGTTCCTGGAGATGAGCCCCCACCCGGTCCTCACCGTCCCGGTGCAGGCCACCATCGACGCCACCGAAAGCCAGGCCGCCACCCTCGGCTCCCTGCGCCGCGACGAGGGCGGCGCCGACCGCCTCACGGCATCGCTCGCCGAAGCCCACGTCCACGGCGCCGAACTCGACTGGCGGGCCCTCCTCCCCGGCCGGCGCACCGTCGTGGACCTGCCCACCTACCCCTTCCAGCGCCGCCACTACTGGCTGACCGAGGAGCGGGCCGACGGCGGTACGCCGCTCGCCGCCGCCACGGACGAGGCCGAGGCCCGCTTCTGGGAGGCCGTCGAGCGCGAGGACGTCGACGAACTGTCCGCCACCCTCGGGGACGTGGCACAGGGCGCCCTCAGCGAGGTCCTGCCCGGCCTGTCCGCATGGCGGCGGCAGCGCCGCGAACGCTCCACCATCGACGCCTGGCGCTACCGCGCCACCTGGCAGCCGCTGCCCGGCGGTACGCTGCCCCCCGCCCGCCTGTCCGGGCCGTGGCTCGTCGTCCTCCCCGAAAGCGCGCGCGAACACCCGTGGGCGGCGGGGGTCACCGAGGCGCTCACGGCGGCCGGCGCGGAGCCCGTCCTCCTGCGCCTGGCCGCCGACGAGGCGACACGGGACCACCTCGCGGAGAGGCTGAACCAGGCGACGGAGGGCGGCGCGGCGGCGCCCGCCGGCGTCCTCTCGCTGCTCGGCCTCGACGAGTCCCCCCTCGACGGGTACGAAGCCGTACCCGCAGGCGTCGCGGCCACCCTCGCCCTCGTCCAGGCCCTCGGCGACACCGGAGCCGAGGCACGGCTGTGGGCCCTCACCCGGGGAGCCGTCTCGACGGGCCGCAGCGACCGCCTCGACCACCCCCTCCAGGCGCACCTGTGGGGCCTCGGCCGGGTCGTCGCCCTGGAACACCCCGACCGCTGGGGCGGGCTCATCGACCTGCCCCGCGACCACGACGCGCGAGCGGGCACCCGGCTCACCGCCCTCCTGGCCGCCGCCCGCGACGGCGGCGACGAGGACCAGCTCGCCGTACGCGGCTCCGGCGTCTTCGCACGCCGCCTCGTCAGGGGCGAGGCGTCCGGCGCCGACCTCACCCGCGCCACCCGCTGGACACCGCGCGGCACCGTCCTCGTCACCGGCGGCACGGGCGCGCTCGGCGGGCACGTGGCGCGCTGGCTGGCCCGCGAGGGCGCCGAGCACCTCGTCCTCACCAGCCGCCGCGGCCCCGACGCGCCCGGCGCCACGGAACTCCGTACCGAACTGGAGCAGTCAGGGGTCCGCGTGACCCTCGCGGCCTGCGACGTCGCCGACCGTGACGCGCTCGCCCGCGTCCTCGACGAGATCCCCGCCGACGCCCCGCTCACCGCCGTCATCCACACGGCGGGCGTACTCGACGACGGTGTGCTCGACGCGCTCACCCCCGCGCGCCTCGACGGCGTGCTGCGCCCCAAGTCCCCTGCGGCCACCGCCCTGCACGACCTCACCCGCGACCTCGACCTGGACGCGTTCGTCCTCTACTCCTCGGCGTCCGGCGCGCTCGGCAACGCGGGCCAGGCCAACTACGCGGCCGCCAACGCCTATCTCGACGCCCTCGCCGAACAGCGCCGCGCCGACGGCCTTCCCGCCACCTCCGTCGCCTGGGGCACCTGGGACGGCGCCGGGCTCGCCGACACAGCCGTACGCGCCGACCGGTCTCGCCGCGACGGCATGCCGCCGATGCCGCCCGAGCCGGCCGTCGCCGCCCTGCGGGACGCGGTCGAGCGCGGCGACGCCACTGTCCTCGTCGCCGCCGTCGACTGGGACACCTTCCTGCCCGGTTTCCTCGCGGCCCGCCCCAACCGGCTCTTCGACACGCTCCCCGAGGTACGGCAGCGGTCCGCCGACCCCGCTTCCCCCGAGGCACCCGCCGACCACACCGCCACCGGCCCGGACTGGCTGCGCCGGCTCGCCCCGCTCCCCGGCGCCGAACGCGGCACCGCCCTCCTCACCTTCGTCCGCGCCCAGGCGGCCGCCGTCCTCGGCCACTCCTCGCCCGAGGCCGTCGACCCGGCCCGCGCCTTCCGTGAACTCGGCTTCGACTCGCTCACCGCCGTCGAGCTGCGCAACCGCGTCCAGGCCGCCACCGGCCTGCGCCTGCCCGCGTCCCTGGTCTTCGACTACCCCAACTCCGCCGTGCTCGCCGCCTACTTGAGCGAGGAGGCGTTCGGCTCCACGCCGGAGCCCGACGCTCTGCCCGCGCCGGTGGCCCCCGCCGCCGACGCCGACGGTGACCCCATCGCGATCGTGTCGATGAGCTGCCGCTTCCCCGGCGACGTCCGCTCGCCCGAGGACCTGTGGCGCCTCGTCGCCGAGGGCCGCGACGCCATGGGCGAGTTCCCCGCCGACCGGGGCTGGGACCTCGCGGAGCTGTACGACCCGGACCCCGACCGGGCGGGCAAGAGCTACGTCCGCGAGGGCGGCTTCCTGCCGGACGCGGGCGAGTTCGACGCGGACTTCTTCGGCATCTCGCCGCGCGAGGCCCTCGCCATGGACCCGCAGCAGCGCCAGCTCATGGAGACCTCCTGGGAGCTGTTCGAACGCGCGGGCATCGACCCGACGACCCTGCGCGGCACCCGCGCGGGCGTCTTCGTCGGCTCCAACGGCGACGACTACATCTCCCGCATGGCCACCGTCCCCCAGGACATCGAGAGCCACGTCCTCACCGGCAACGCCGTGAGCGTCATGTCCGGCCGCCTCTCGTACGCGTTCGGCCTCGAAGGCCCGGCGGTGACCGTCGACACGGCCTGCTCGGCCTCCCTCGTGGCCCTGCACCTGGCCGCGCAGGCGCTGCGCCAAGGCGAGTGCGACATGGCCCTCGCGGGCGGCGTCACCGTGATGGCGTCACCCGACACCTTCGTCCAGTTCAGCCGCCAGCGCGGACTCGCCGCCGACGGCCGCTGCAAGGCCTTCGCCGAGGCCGCGGACGGCACCGGCTGGGGCGAGGGCGTGGGCCTGCTCCTGCTGGAGCGCCTGTCGGACGCGCGCCGCAAGGGCCACCAAATCCTCGCGGTCGTACGGGGCTCCGCCGTCAACCAGGACGGGGCCAGCAACGGCCTGACCGCTCCCAACGGGCCGTCCCAGCAGCGTGTCATCCGTGCCGCGCTGGCCAACGCCGGTCTGTCTACCGGTGACGTGGACGCCGTGGAGGCCCACGGCACGGGCACGACCCTGGGCGACCCCATCGAGGCCCAGGCCCTCCTCGCTACTTACGGCCAGGACCGGCCCGCGGACCAGCCGCTGCTCCTCGGCTCGGTGAAGTCCAACATCGGCCACACCCAGGCCGCCGCCGGTGTCGCGGGCGTCATCAAGATGGTCATGGCCATGCGCGAGGGCGTGCTGCCGCCGACGCTGCACGTGGATCGGCCGAGCACGCACGTGGACTGGTCGGCGGGTGCCGTCGAACTCCTGACGGAGGCCCGGGAGTGGGCCTCGCGCGAGGACGCCCCGCGCCGGGCGGGTGTCTCCTCCTTCGGCGTGAGCGGCACCAACGCTCACGTGATCGTGGAGCAGGCCCCTGCGTCCGAGGAGCCCGCAGCGGTCGCGGAGCCGGTCGCTCCGGTCACGGCCGTGCCGTGGCTGGTCTCGGGCCGCAGTGAGGAGGCCCTGCGGGCGCAGGCCGAGCGGCTGCGCGAGTACGCCGACGGTGGCCCCGACCCCGTCGACATCGGCTGGTCGCTCCTCTCGGCCCGAGCCGTACACGAGCACCGGGCGGTCGTCCTGGGGCACACCCGGGAAGACCTGCTGGCCGGGCTGGACGCGGTGACCTCCGGCGGTCGCGGGGCCGTCATGGGCTCGGTCGTGCAGGGCCGCCTCGGGGTGGTCTTCACCGGTCAGGGCAGCCAGCGGATCGGTATGGGCCGCGAGCTGTACGAGACGTTCCCTGTCTTCGCCGATGCGCTGGACGAGGTCTGCTCTCATCTCGACCAGTGGATAGAACGTTCGCTCCAGAGCGTGATGTTCGGTACGGACGTGGAGCTGCTTGAGCAGACGGGCTATGCGCAGCCCGCGTTGTTCGCCGTCGAGGTGGCTTTGTTCCGCTTGGCGGAGTCCTTCGGCGTGCGTCCTGAGATCGTCGGTGGTCACTCCATCGGTGAGCTGGCGGCTGCGTACGTGGCCGGGTTGTGGTCGCTTGAGGATGCGGCTCAACTGGTGGCTGCGCGGGGTCGGTTGATGCAGGCCCTGCCCGAGGGCGGCGGCATGCTGGCCGTGCAGGCCACGGAAGCGGATGTCCTGCCGTTGCTCGACGGGATCGCTGATCGTGTGGGTGTGGCCGCCGTCAACGGTCCGGCGCAGCTGGTGTTGTCCGGTGACCGAGCGGTCCTGGAAGGCCTGGAGCACACGCTTCGCGAGCAGGGCCGGAAGGTGAAGTGGCTGAAGGTGTCGCACGCCTTCCACTCGCCGTTGATGGAGCCCGCCCTTGACGCCTTCCGCCAGGTCGCGGCCAAGCTGACGTACCAGGATCCGACGTTGGCGGTGGTCTCCAACCTCACCGGTGAGCTGGCCGATGCCGTAGAGCTGAAGGACCCGGAGTACTGGGTCCGCCACATCAGGGAGGCCGTGCGCTACCACGACGGCCTGAAGGCGCTGGCTGAACAGGGTGTTTCGACCCTCCTGGAGCTGGGCCCGGATGCCGTCCTGACGGCGATGGCGCACGACACGCTCACCGAGCCCGCCGCGCAGGCGGGCCTGATAGCCGCCACGCGCAAGGACCGCCCCGAGCCGGACGCGTTCCTGACGGCCCTCGCGCAGCTGCACGTACGCGGTGTCAGCGTCGACTGGACCCCGGTGTACGCCCCGGTCGAGTCCCGGCGCCGCGTCGAGCTGCCGACGTACGCCTTCCAGCGTGACCACTACTGGCTGGACCTCACGGAGTTCGCCGAGGCCCCTGTGGGCGGGGGCGACGTGGACGAGGTGGAGGCCCGGTTCTGGGAGGCCGTGGAGCGCGAGGACCTGGAGTCGCTGAGCGCCGAACTGGGCGGCGGTGCCGACGGCGGGGCGCTGGGTGACGTGCTTCCGGTCCTGTCGTCCTGGCGGCGGCAGCGTCGCGAGACCTCGACCGTCGGCCGATGGCGGTACCAGGAGTCGTGGAAGCCCCTGACGGGCCTCGCCCCGGCGGCCCACGACGGCACGTGGTGGGTGGTCACGCCCGCCGACGAGGACGCGTACCCGTGGGTGGCGGCGGCCGTCGCCGGCCTGGAGGAGCGCGGCGCGCGCGTGGTCCGGATCGCGGTGAGCCGTGACGAGGCCGGCCGCGAGGCGCTGGGCCACAAGCTCCGCGAACTCCTCGACGCGCGAGGCGAGTCGGGCCACCCGCGAGGCGTGCTGTCACTGCTCGCTCTCGACGACAGCGAGGGCTCCGCCCACCCGACCGTGTCCGTCGGGCTCGAAGGGGCGCTCGCCCTCCTCCAGGCCCTGGGTGACGCCGACGTGGCGGCGCCCCTGTGGGCTGCCACGTGCGGCGCGGTGACCACCGGCCGCTCGGACCGCCTGACCGCACCGGCGCAGGCGCCCGTGTGGGGCATGGGCCGCGTCGCCGCCCTGGAGCAGCCCCAGCGCTGGGGCGGCCTGGTCGACCTGCCGCCGCACCCCGACGAGCGGGCGCGGCTGCGCCTCGCCGACACCCTCGGCGCCGCGGCGGGCGAGGACCAGCTGGCGGTGCGCGGTTCGGGAGTGTTCGTACGACGCCTCGTACGCGCGGCGGCCGACGACAGGCCGGCGGGGGAGTGGACGCCGAGCGGCACGGTCCTCGTCACGGGCGGCACGGGCGCGCTCGGCGGGCACGTGGCGCGCTGGCTGGCGCGCGCGGGTGCCGAACACCTCGTCCTGACGAGCCGCCGCGGCCCCGACGCCCCCGGCGCGGCCGAACTGCGCGCCGAGCTGGAGGAGTCGGGCGTACGCGTGACCGTCGCGGCCTGCGACGCGGCCGACCGGGACGCCCTCGCGCGGCTCCTGGCGGAGATCCCGGAGGACGCGCCCCTGACCGGTGTGTTCCACACGGCGGGCGTCCTCGACGACGGCGTGCTCGACGGCCTCACCGCCGAGCGGTTCGCGACCGTCTTCCGGCCGAAGGTCCGCGCGGCCCTGAACCTGCACGAGCTGACGCGCGACAACGAGCACCTCACGGCGTTCGTGCTGTTCTCGTCCGTCGCGGGCTCGATGGGCATCGGCGGACAGGGCAACTACGCGGCGGCCAACGCCTTCCTCGACGCCTTCGCCGCCCATCGCCGCGGCCTCGGCCTGCCCGCCCTGTCCCTGGCCTGGGGCCCGTGGGCCGGTGGCGGCATGGCGGCCGACGGCGGAGTGGTGGAACGGCGCGTACGGGACAGCGGCATGCCCGCGATGGAACCGGACCTCGCCGTCGCCGCCATGGCCGCCGCGCTCGCGGCCACGGCCACCCCGGGCGCCGCCGCCACGGTCACCCTCGCCGACGTCGTCTGGGACCGGTACGCGCCGAGCTACGCGGCAGCACGCCCCTGCCACCTGTTCGACCAGCTCCTCGCGACCGACCCGGCCGGCAAGCCGACGGCCGGGCCGGAGCGGGCGCGGGCCGCGGACCCCTCCACGGCCTCGCTCACCGAGCGGCTCGCGGCCCTGCCCGCGGGGGAGCGGGAGCGGGCGGTCCTCGACCTCGTACGCGACCGCGTGGCCACCGTCCTCGGCTACCCCGCGGGCAAGACCGTGGACGCCGCCCGCCCCTTCAAGGACCTGGGCTTCGACTCGCTGACGGCGGTCGAACTGCGCAACCTCGTCGGCGCCGCCAGCGGACTCCACCTGCCGGCCACCCTCGTCTTCGACCACCCGACCCCGGCGGCCCTCGCCGCGCACCTGCGCGGCGAACTCCTCGGCGGTCTCGCGCCCGACACCGCCGAAGGACCGGCCGCCGCCCCGGCGGCAGCGAGCACGCCGGACGACGGCGACCCGATCGTGATCGTGTCGATGAGCTGCCGCTTCCCCGGCGGCGTCCGCTCGCCCGAGGAGCTGTGGCGGCTGCTGCGCGACGGCGGGGACGCCATCGGGGACATGCCGGACGACCGCGGCTGGAACGTGGCGGAGCTGTACCACCCCGACCCCGACCACCCCGGCACCAGCTACGTCCGCGAGGGCGGCTTCCTCCACGACGCGGCCGACTTCGACGCGGACTTCTTCGGCATCTCGCCGCGCGAGGCGCTGACCATGGACCCGCAGCAGCGCCTGCTCCTGGAGACCGCGTGGGAGGCCTTCGAGCGGGCGGGCATCGACCCGGCGACCCTGCGCGGCAGCCGCACCGGCGTCTTCTCCGGCACCAACGGCCAGGACTACGAGCACGTCCTGCGCACCACCCCCGACCGGGGCGAGGGCTACCTCGGCACCGGCAACGCGGCGAGCGTCGTCTCCGGCCGCCTCTCGTACGCGTTCGGCCTCGAAGGCCCGGCGGTCACGGTCGACACGGCGTGCTCGTCCTCCCTCGTCGCGCTGCACCTGGCGGCGCAGGCGCTGCGCCAGGGCGAGTGCGACCTGGCCCTGGCGGGCGGCGTCACGGTGATGTCCACGCCGGACACCTTCGTGGAGTTCAGCCGCCAGCGCGGCCTGGCGACAGACGGCCGCTGCAAGGCCTTCGCGGAGGCCGCGGACGGCACGGGCTGGGGCGAGGGCGCGGGCCTGCTCCTGCTGGAGCGCCTGTCGGACGCGCGCCGCAAGGGCCACGAGGTCCTCGCGGTCGTACGGGGCTCCGCCGTCAACCAGGACGGCGCCAGCAACGGCCTGACCGCCCCCAACGGCCCGTCCCAGCAGCGCGTCATCCGCGCGGCCCTGGCCAATGCCGGTCTGGCCGCCGGTGACGTCGACGCCGTGGAGGCCCACGGCACGGGCACGACCCTCGGTGACCCGATCGAGGCGCAGGCCCTCCTCGCCACCTACGGCCAGGAGCGTCCCGCCGAACGGCCGTTGTGGCTGGGCTCCATCAAGTCCAACATCGGCCACACGCAGGCCGCCGCCGGTGTCGCGGGCGTCATCAAGATGGTTCTCGCCATGCGCGAAGAGGTCCTGCCACCGACGCTGCACGTCGACAGCCCCAGCTCGCACGTCGACTGGTCGGTGGGTGCCGTCGAACTCCTGACGGAGGCCCGGGAGTGGGCCTCGCGCGAGGATGCCCCGCGCCGGGCGGGAGTCTCGTCGTTCGGTGTGAGCGGTACGAACGCCCACGTGATCGTGGAGCAGGCCCCCGTCGAGGAGCCCGCGCAGGCCGTCGCTCCGGTCACGGCCGTGCCGTGGCTGGTGTCGGGCCGCAGCGAAGAGGCCCTGTGGGCGCAGGCCGAGCGGCTGCGCGCGTACGTCGGCGCCCAGGACCTCGACCCCGTCGACGTGGGCTGGTCGCTGCTCTCGGGGCGTGCCGTGCACGAGCACCGGGCGGTGGTGTTCGGCCGCGAGCGGGACGAGTTCCTGACCGGCCTCGACACACTCGTGCCGGGTTCGGTCGTCGACGGCCGCCTGGGGGTGCTCTTCACCGGTCAGGGCAGCCAGCGGGTCGGGATGGGGCGTGAGTTGTACGAGACGTTCCCTGTCTTCGCGGATGCGCTGGACGAGGTCTGCTCTCATCTCGACCAGTGGATAGAACGTTCGCTCCAGAGCGTGATGTTCGGTGCGGATGCGGAGCTGCTTGAGCAGACCGCCTACGCGCAGCCCGCCCTGTTCGCGATGGAAGTCGCCCTTTATCGCTTGGCGGAGTCCTTCGGGGTGCGGCCGGAGGTCGTGGGCGGTCACTCGATCGGTGAGCTGGCGGCTGCGTATGTGGCCGGGTTGTGGTCGCTTGAAGATGCGGCCCGACTGGTGGCTGCGCGTGGCCGGTTGATGCAGGCCCTGCCCGAGGGCGGGGCGATGCTGGCCGTGCAGGCCACGGAGGCCGAGGTCGCGCCGCTGCTGGCGGATGTGTCGGACCGCGTGGGCGTGGCGGCGGTGAACGGCCCGGCGCAGCTGGTGCTCTCCGGCGACCGCGCGGCGCTGGAAGGCCTGGAGCACACGCTTCGCGAGCAGGGCCGGAAGGTGAAGTGGCTGAAGGTGTCGCATGCCTTCCACTCGCCGTTGATGGAGCCGGTTCTCGCGGACTTCCGTAAGGTTGCCAGCGGACTGACGTACGGGGAGTTGAGCCTGCCGGTCGTCTCGAACGTCACCGGTGCGCTGGCCGATCCCGCCGAGATGAGGGATCCCGAGTACTGGGTGCGGCACGTCCGCGAGGCGGTCCGTTTCCACGACGGGTTGAGGGCCCTGGCTGGTCAGGGCGTCACGACGTTCCTGGAGCTGGGACCGGACGCCGTGCTCACGGCCATGGCGCACGACACCCTCACCGAGCCGGAGGAGCAGGCCGGGCTTGTCGCGGCCGTGCGCAGGGACCGCGCGGAGCCGGACATGTTCCTGGCCGCCCTCGCGCAGCTGCACGTACGCGGAGCCGAGGTCGACTGGACGCCGCTCTACGCGCCGGTCGAGACGCGGCGCCGCGTCGATCTGCCGACGTACGCGTTCCAGCACCGGCGCTACTGGCCGCGTCCGGCCGTGGGCGCGGCGGGGGACGTGGCGGCGACCGGTCTTGTCGCGGCGGGGCACCCGCTGTTGGGTGCGGCGGTGCCGCTGGCCGGTGGCGACGGGTATCTGCTGGCCGGGCGTCTGTCGCTGGCCACGCATCCGTGGCTGGCGGATCACGCGGTGGCGGGCCGGGTGCTGCTGCCCGGCACGGCGTTCGTGGAGCTGGCGGTGCGGGCCGGTGACGAGGTCGGCTGCGGGGTGCTTGAGGAGCTGACGCTGGCGTCGCCGTTGGTGCTGCCGGAGCGTGGTGCCGTACAGCTCCAGGTCGGCGTCGGGGCCGAGGACGCGGACGGGCGCTTCCCGGTGACCGTGCACTCCCGCGACGAGCAGGACCCCGAAGGGCCGTGGACCCGGCACGCGTCCGGATTCCTGAGCGCGGTGGCGGACGCGGCGGAGCCCGAGGGCCTGACCGTCTGGCCCCCGCGTGACGCGGAGCCGATCGCCGACGCGGCCTCCCTGTACGACCGGCTCGCCGGGACGGGGTACGGCTACGGGCCGGTGTTCCAGGGGCTGAGGGCCGCCTGGCGGCGCGGCGGCGAGGTGTTCGCCGAGGTCGCGCTGCCGGAGGAGCAGGCGGCGGACGCCACGGCGTTCGGCCTGCACCCGGCCGTCCTCGACGCGGCGCTGCACGCCACCCTCCTCCTGGACGAGGAGCGGCAGGGCATCGGCCTGCCGTTCGCCTGGAGCGGGGTCCGGCTGTACCGGGCGGGCGCCGCGACGGTCCGCGTACGGCTGGCCGGTACGGGCACGGACGCCGTGTCCCTGACCCTCGCGGACCAGAGTGGCCAGGTGGTCGCCACCGTCGACTCGCTGGTGTCGCGCCCGGTCCCGGCCGAGCAGCTCGGCGGCGGCGCGGTGCACGACTCGATGTTCCACGTGGAGTGGAAGCCGCAGGCCGTGGCGGCGGCCGTCGAGCCTGTGCCGTACGTGTCGTACGAGGAGTTGGACGCTGGGGAGTCTGTTCCGGCTGCGGTGGTGTGGCGAGCCGGTAGCTCTGAGCTGGGGCCCGAGGCGGTGTCGGCGCGGTTGGCCGAGGCGTTGGGGGTGGTGCAGGGCTGGCTGGCCGATGAGCGCCTTGAGGCCTCGCGCCTCGTCGTCGTGACGCGCGGCGCGGTCGCCGCCGACGGCACGGACGGCATCCTCGATCCCGCGGGCGCCGCCGTCTGGGGGCTGGTGCGGTCCGCGCAGGTCGAACACCCGGGACGGTTCGTCCTGGTGGACATCGACACGGACATCGACGAGGGTACCGACGCGGAGATCGACGCGGAGATCGACGCCGCCGTGCTCGGTGCCGTCCTGGCGTCGGGCGAGCCCGAGGCCGCCGTGCGGTGCGGCGCGGTGCGGGTGCCCCGCCTGACGAAGGTCACCGCCGCCCCGGCCGGGGCGGACGCCTCGCCGTGGGGCGAGGGCTCCGTCCTGGTCACGGGCGCCTTCGGCGGCCTGGGCCGCCTGGTGACCCGGCACCTGGCCGAACACCACGGCGTCCGCGACCTGCTCCTCGTCTCCCGCAGGGGCGAGGCGGCGGCCGGAGCCGGAGAACTGCGCGACGAACTCCAGGCACTGGGTACGAAGGTCACGGTGGCCGCGTGCGATGTGGCCGACCGGGACGCCGTGGCCGCGCTCCTCGACGAGCGTGGCGCGGACCTGTCGGCCGTGGTGCACGTGGCGGGCGTCCTGGACGACGGCGTGGTCACGTCCCTGACGCCCGAGCGTGTGGACGCGGTGCTGCGGCCCAAGGCGGACGCGGCCCTGCACCTGCACGAGCTGACCGCGGACCTGGACCTGTCCGCCTTCGTCCTGTTCTCCTCCGCCGCCGGAGTCCTCGGCAGCCCGGGCCAGGCCAACTACGCGGCCGCCAACTGCTTCCTGGACGCCCTCGCGGCCACCCGCCGCGCCCAGGGCCTCCCGGCGGCCTCACTCGCCTGGGGCGTATGGGCCGAGGCGAGCGAGATGACGGAAGCCCTCGGGGACGCGGACCTGCGCCGCATGGCGCGCGGAGGCGTCGCCCCGCTGTCCACGCGGGAGGGCCTCGGACTCCTGGACGCCGCCGTGGCCCTGACCGGGCCCGACGCGCCCGCGGTGCTCGTCCCGCTGCGCCTGGACACCGCGTCCCTGCGCGCCTCCGCCGGACCCGACGGCGTACAGCCGGTGTTCTCCGACCTCGTCCGCACCCCGGCCCGCAGGACCGACAGGGCGCTCGCGCGCTCCGGGAGCGTGGCGGAGGCACCCGGCACGGGCCCCGCGCTCGTCCGGGAATTGGCGGGGCTTTCCGGAGCGGAACGCGAGCGGGCCCTCCTCGATGCCGTACGCGGTAATGTGGCGGCGGTGCTCGGGCATTCCGGGCCCGAAGCAATAGGCGCCACCCGGGGATTCCTGGAACTGGGGGTCGACTCGCTCACCGCGGTGGAACTCCGGAATAGGCTGAACTCCCTTTCCGGGTTGCGGCTCCCGGCGACGCTCATCTTCGACTACCCGTCGCCCGCGGCGCTCGCCGCCCACCTGGACGAGAGCCTGCCGCGCGCCGGCGGCGCCGGGGACGGCGCCGCGGGACCGCGGTTCGGCGGGGTCGCCGCCGAGCTGGCGGGCCTGGAAGCGGCCCTGGCCACGGGCCCGCTGGCGGACGCCGAGCGGACGGCCGTACGCGGCAGGCTGCGGGCGCTGCTCGGCAAGCTGGACGCCGGGGAGCCGGGCGCGCCCGACACGGCCGGCATCGCGGAACAGCTGGAGGAAGCCGACGACGACGACATGTTCGACTTCATCGACAATGAACTCGGTGTTTCCTGACCGCTGGTCGCGGTAATGCGCGGAAATTCATAAAGGGGCCCGTAGGGGGAGGGTAGGGGTTGTTGCCCTACCCTCCCCCGGATGTGATGGGTGCGGCCCTCTGCGTTGAAGGAGTCGCACCGAATGGCGAACGAGCAGAAACTCCGCGAGTACCTCAAGCGAGTTACCGCGGATCTGCATCAGACCCGGCAGCGTCTACAGGACGCCGAGTCCGTGAGCCGGGAGCCCATCGCCATCGTGGCGATGAGCTGCCGCTACCCCGGCGGCGTAGCCGGCCCGGAAGACCTGTGGCAGCTCGTCGCCGAAGGCGGGGACGCCATCTCCCCCTTCCCCGACGACCGGGGCTGGGACGCGGACCTGCACGACCCCGACCCCAGCCGCCCCGGCAAGAGCTACGCGCGCGAAGGCGGATTCCTGCACGAGGCCGCCGAGTTCGACCCGGCGTTCTTCGGCATCTCGCCGCGCGAGGCGCTCGCCATCGACCCGCAGCAGCGGCTCCTCCTCGAAGCGACGTGGGAGGCGTTCGAGCGGGCGGGCGTCGACCCGCTGTCGGCACGCGGCTCCCGCACCGGCGTCTTCGTCGGCGTCATGTACGGCGACTACGGCAACCGCATCCTCAGCAACCCGCAGGGCCTGGAGGAGTTCGAGGGCTACCTCGGCAACGGCAGCGCGGGCAGCATCGCGTCCGGCCGCGTCGCCTACACCTTCGGCCTGGAGGGCCCCGCCGTCACCATCGACACGGCATGCTCCTCCTCCCTTGTGGCCCTGCACCTCGCGGCGCAGGCACTGCGCCAGGGCGAGTGCTCGCTCGCGCTCGCGGGCGGTGTGACCGTCATGTCGACGCCGGACACGTTCGTGGAGTTCAGCCGCCAGCGCGGCCTGGCCGCCGACGGCCGCTGCAAGGCCTTCGCGGAGGCGGCGGACGGCACCGGCTGGGGCGAGGGCGTCGGCCTGCTCCTCCTGGAGCGGCTCTCGGACGCCCAGCGCAACGGCCACGAGATCCTCGCCGTCGTACGCGGCTCCGCCGTCAACCAGGACGGCGCCAGCAGCGGCCTGACCGCCCCCAACGGCCCCGCGCAACAACGCGTGATCCGCGCGGCCCTGGCCAACGCCGGCCTCACGGCCGCCGACGTGGACGCCGTCGAGGCCCACGGCACCGGTACGACCCTTGGCGACCCGATCGAGGCCCAGGCCCTGCTCGCCACCTACGGCCAGGACCGCCCCGATGACCGGCCGCTGCTCCTCGGTTCGGTGAAGTCCAACATCGGGCACACGCAGGCCGCCGCCGGTGTCGCGGGCGTCATCAAGATGGTCATGGCCATGCGCGAGGGCGTGCTGCCGCCGACCCTGCACGTCGACCGGCCGAACTCCCACGTGGACTGGGAAGCCGGGGCCGTCGAGCTGCTCACCGACGAGCGGACCTGGCCCGAGGCCGGGCGGCTGCGCCGGGCCGGTGTGTCGTCGTTCGGTGTGAGCGGCACGAACGCCCACGTGATCGTGGAGCAGGCCCCGGCGCCCGAGGAGCCCGCAGCGGTCGCGGAGCCGGTCGCTCCGGTCACGGCCGTGCCGTGGCTGGTCTCCGCGCGCACCACGGAGGCGCTGCGGGCGCAGGCCGACCGCCTGCACGCGTACGTGACCGGGCGCAGTGACCTCGACCCCGCCGACGTCGGCTGGTCCCTCCTGACGAGCCGGACCGCGCACGAGCACCGGGCCGTGCTGTTCGGGCAGGACCGGGAGCAGTTCCTGGCCGGCCTGGAGTCACTGGCATCCGGCGGCGCCGGAACCCTCACGGGCTCGGTGGTCGAAGGCCGCACCGGCGTGCTGTTCACGGGCCAGGGCAGCCAGCGGATCGGTATGGGCCGTGAGTTGTACGAGACGTTCCCGGTCTTCGCGGACGCGCTGGACGAGGCCTGTTCTCATCTGGACCGGTGGATAGAACGTTCGCTCCAGAGCGTGATGTTCGGTACGGACGCCGAGCTGCTTGAGCAGACGGGCTACGCACAGCCCGCCCTGTTCGCGATGGAAGTAGCGCTGTACCGCTTGGCCGAATCCTTCGGCGTACGCCCTGACATCGTCGGCGGGCATTCCATCGGTGAGCTGGCTGCCGCGTACGTGGCGGGGCTGTGGTCTCTGGAGGACGCGGCTCAACTGGTGGCGGCGCGGGGTCGTTTGATGCAGGCCCTGCCCGAGGGCGGGGCGATGCTGGCCGTGCAGGCCACGGAGGCCGAGGTCGCGCCGCTGCTGGCGGACGTGTCGGACCGCGTGGGCGTGGCGGCGGTGAACGGTCCGGCGCAGCTCGTGCTCTCCGGTGACCGAGCCGCCCTCGAAGGCCTGGAGCACACGCTTCGCGACCAGGGCCGGAAGGTGAAGTGGCTGAAGGTGTCGCACGCCTTCCACTCGCCCCTGATGGAGCCCGCCCTTGACGCCTTCCGCCAGGTCGCGGCCGAGCTGACGTACCAGGACCCGACGCTGCCGGTGGTCTCCAACCTCTCCGGGGAACTTGCGCGGCCCACAGAGCTGAGGGACCCCGAGTACTGGGTCCGCCACATCAGGGAGGCCGTGCGCTTCCACGACGGCCTGAACGCCCTCACCGGCTTCGGTGCCGCCACGCTTCTCGAACTGGGCCCCGACGCCGTACTCACCGCGATGGCGCACGACACGCTCACCGAACCCGCCGCGCAGGCGGGCCTGGTCGGCGCGGTGCGCAAGGACCGGCCCGAGCCGGAGGCGTTCCTCGCCGCTCTCGGGCGGCTGCACGTACGCGGAGTCGAGGTGGACTGGGCGCCGCTGTACGCGCCGGTCGAGTCCCGGCGCCGCGTGGACCTGCCCACGTACGCCTTCCAGCACCAGACGCTCTGGCTCAACCCCCTGACACAGGGCGCCACGGCCGGCGCGGGCGACGGGGCCCACCCGGTGGACGCGAGCTTCTGGGAGGCCGTGGCGGCCGAGGACCTGGAGACGCTGACGGAAGCCCTTGAGGTCGACGGGGAAGCGCCGTTCCGCTCGGTGCTGCCCGCCCTCACGGCGTGGCGGCGGCAGCGGCAGGAGCAGTCCGAGCTTGACCGCTGGCGCTACCGGAGCACCTGGAAGCCCCTCGGCAAGGCGGCGCCGGGCCGACTCGCGGGCACCTGGCTCGTCGTGGCCGGTGCCGGGGCGCCCGAGGAGGCGTGGGTCGACGGGGCCGTACGGGCCCTGGAGCAGGGCGGGGCCCGCGCCCGCGTCCTGCGCGTGGGAGCACGGGACGCCGACCGCGACACCCTGCGGGAACTGCTCAGCCACGCCCTCACCGACCCCGCCGAGGGCGACGGGCGGGCCGAGCCGGTCACCGGAGTGCTGTCCCTGCTGGCCTGCGCGCCCGTGACGGCGAACACACCGGAGGACGGGGATGTCCCTGCCGGTGTCCTCCTGACGCTCGCCCTCGTCCAGGCCCTGGGCGACGAGCGCGTGGACGCACCGCTGTGGGTGGCGACGCGGGGCGCGGTCTCCGTGGGCGCGTCGGACCGCACGGCCGACGCGGACGCCGCGGCGGCCTGGGGGCTCGGCCGGGTCGCGGCCCTCGAACTCCCGGAGCGCTGGGGCGGTCTCGTCGACCTCCCCGACACCGCGGACCCGCGCGCGGTGGCACGCCTCGCCCAGGTGCTCGCGGCCCCGACGGGTGAGGACCAGGTGGCGGTCCGTGCCACGGGGGTGTTCGCGCGCCGGTTGGAGCGGGCGCCGCTGGACCCCGGGGGTGCGGGGGAGTGGACGCCGGACGGCACGGTGCTGGTGACCGGTGGCACGGGTGCCATCGGTGGGCATGTGGCGCGCTGGCTCGCCTCGTGCGGTGCGCCCCGTCTGGTGTTGACGAGTCGCCGAGGCGCGGACGCGCCCGGCGCTGCCGAACTGCGGGCGGAGCTGGAGGAGTTGGGGGCCGAGGTCGCGATCGCTGCGTGTGACGTGGCCGACCGGGACGCCCTCGCGCGGCTCCTGGCGGAGATCCCGGAGGACGCGCCCCTGACCGGTGTGTTCCACACGGCGGGCGTCCTCGACGACGGCGTGCTCCACGGCCTCACCGCCGAACGGTTCGCGACCGTCTTCCGGCCGAAGGCCCGGGCGGCCCTGAACCTGCACGAGCTGACGCGCGACAACGAGCACCTCACGGCCTTCGTGCTGTTCTCCTCCCTCACCGGCACGGTGGGCGCGCCCGGCCAGGGCAACTACGCCGCCGCGAACGCCTTCCTCGACGCGCTCGCCGAACGGCGCCGCGCGGCGGGGCTGCCCGCCGTGTCGCTCGCCTGGGGCCCGTGGGCCGGCGGCGGCATGGCCGCCGACGACGGGTCCGACGAGCGCATGCGCCAGACGGGCCTGCCGGTCATGGACCCGGCGCGGGCCACCGAGGCGCTGCGCCTGGCGACCCGCCCCGCGGCCGCCCACGGCTCCACGCCCGGCGGGGAGGCCGCGCTCGTCGTCGCCGACGTGGTCTGGGACCGGTTCCTCGACGGTTTCACGGCCGCCCGGCGCAGCACCCTCTTCGACGACCTCCCGGAGGTGGCCGCCCTCCACGCGGCGCGCCCCGCCGGGCCCTCCGGGTCCGAACAGCCCGACCTGAAGGGGACGCTGGCCGCCCTGTCCCGCGCGGACGCCGAGCGGACGCTGCTCGACCTCGTGCGGACCCATGCCGCCACCGTGCTCGGGCACGACGGCGCCGACGCGGTGCCCTCCGACGGCGCGTTCAAGGGGCTCGGGTTCGACTCGCTCACGTCGGTGGAGTTCCGCAACCGCCTGGGCGCCGCGACCGGCCTGACCCTCCCGGCGACCCTCGTCTTCGACCACCCCTCGCCGCACGCCGTCGCCGACTACCTGGCCGGCCTCCTCATCGGCGGCGACCTCACCGGCCCTGCCGCCACCTCGACCGCCACCTCGTCCGCGCCGGCCGTCCGTGTGGACGACGACCCCATCGTCATCGTGTCGATGAGCTGCCGCTTCCCCGGCGGCGTACGCGGCCCGGAGGACCTGTGGCGGCTCGTCGCCGACGGCGTCGACGCGCTGGGCGAGTTCCCCGCCGGACGAGGCTGGGACACGCGGTCGCTGTACGACCCGGACCCGGCCACGCCCGGCTCCACCTACGCGCGCCAGGGCGGCTTCCTGCCGGACGCGGGCGAGTTCGACGCGGACTTCTTCGGCATCTCGCCGCGCGAGGCCCTCGCCATGGACCCGCAGCAGCGACTGCTCCTGGAGACCTCGTGGGAGCTGTTCGAGCGCGCGGGCATCGACTCGGCGGCCCTGCGCGGCAGCCGTACCGGCGTCTTCGCGGGCACGAACGGCCAGGACTACCTCGACCTCCTCAAGGACGCACCTGACGGCGCCGAGGGCTACATCGGCACCGGCAACGCGGCGAGCGTCGTCTCCGGCCGCCTGTCGTACGCCTTCGGCTTCGAAGGCCCCGCCATGACCGTGGACACGGCGTGCTCCTCGGCTCTCGTCGCGCTGCACCTGGCCGCGCAGGCGCTGCGCCAGGGCGAGTGCGACCTGGCCCTCGCGGGCGGCGTCACCGTGATGTCGACGCCGAGCGCCTTCATCGAGTTCAGCCGCCAGCGCGGCCTGGCGGCCGACGGCCGCTGCAAGGCCTTCGCGGAGGCGGCGGACGGCACGGGCTGGGGCGAGGGCGTGGGCCTGCTCCTGCTGGAGCGCCTGTCGGACGCGCGCCGCAACGGCCACGAAGTCCTCGCTGTGGTCAAGGGCTCCGCCGTCAACCAGGACGGTGCCAGCAACGGCCTGACCGCCCCCAACGGCCCCGCCCAGCAGCGCGTGATCCGGGCCGCGCTGGCCAACGCCGGTCTGTCCGCCGGTGACGTCGACGCCGTCGAGGCGCACGGCACCGGCACGGCCCTCGGCGACCCGATCGAGGCCCAGGCCCTCCTCGCGACCTACGGCCAGGAGCGTCCCGCCGAACGGCCGTTGTGGCTGGGCTCCATCAAGTCGAACATCGGGCACACACAGGCGGCCGCCGGTGTCGCGGGCGTCATCAAGATGGTCATGGCCCTGCGGGAAGGCGTCCTGCCGCCGACCCTGCACGTCGACCGGCCGAGCACGCACGTCGACTGGTCGGCGGGCGCCGTCGAACTGCTCACGGAGGCGCGCACCTGGCCCGAGCGGGACGAGGCGCCGCGCCGCGGAGGCGTGTCCTCGTTCGGCATCAGCGGTACGAACGCGCACGTGATCGTGGAGCAGGCACCGGCGCCGGAGCCTGCGGAGAGCGCGGTCACCGGCCCGGTCGCGCCGATCACAGCCGTGCCGTGGCTCGTGTCCGCCCGGAGCCCGGAAGCACTGCGGGCCCAGGCCGAGCGCCTGCGCGAGCACGTGGCCGTCCGCGACGAACTCGATCCCGCCGACGTGGGCTGGTCGCTGCTCTCGGGGCGCGCCGCGCACGAGCACCGGGCGGTCGTCCTGGCGCGCGGCCGGGAGGACTTCCTGACCGGCCTCGAAGCCCTGGCGTCCGGCGGCCCGGGTCCGGTGACCGGTGCGGTGACGGGCGGCCGCCTCGGCGTCCTCTTCACCGGCCAGGGCAGCCAGCGCCCCGGCATGGGCCGCGAGCTGTACGAGGACTTCGTCGTCTTCGCGGACGCGCTGGACGAGGTGTGCTCTCATCTGGATCAGTGGATAGAACGTTCGCTCCAGAGCGTGATGTTCGGTACGGACGCCGAGCTGCTTGAGCAGACGGGTTACGCGCAGCCCGCGCTGTTCGCGATGGAAGTCGCCCTCTATCGCCTGGCGGAGTCCTTCGGGGTGCGCCCCGAGGTCGTGGGCGGTCACTCGATCGGTGAGCTGGCTGCCGCGTACGTGGCCGGTCTGTGGTCGCTTGAGGACGCGGCCGGACTGGTGGCGGCGCGGGGCCGGTTGATGCAGGCCCTGCCCGAGGGCGGGGCGATGCTGGCCGTGCAGGCCACGGAGGCCGAGGTCGCGCCGCTGCTGGCGGACGTGTCGGACCGCGTGGGCGTGGCGGCGGTGAACGGCCCGGCGCAGCTCGTGCTGTCCGGTGACCGTTCCGCGCTGGAGGGGCTGGAGAAGGCCCTGCGCGACCAGGGCCGGAAGGTGAAGTGGCTGAAGGTCAGCCACGCCTTCCACTCGCCGTTGATGGAGCCGGTTCTCGCGGACTTCCGCAAGGTCGCCGAGGAGCTGACGTACCAGCATCCGACGTTGGCCGTGGTGTCCGGCCTCACCGGTGAGCCGGCCGATCCCGCCGAGCTGAGGGACCCCGAGTACTGGGTGCGGCACGTCCGCGAGGCGGTCCGTTTCCACGACGGCCTGAAGGCCGTGGCCGGGCAGGGCGTCACGACGTTCCTGGAGCTGGGACCGGACGCCGTCCTGACGGCGATGGCGCATGACACCTTCACGGACCCGGTCGCGCAGAAGGGCCTGGTCGCCGCCGTGCGCAAGGGCCGCGCGGAGCCGGACACGTTCCTGACCGCGCTCGCGCAGCTGCACGTACGCGGAGCCGAGGTCGACTGGTCGCTGCTGTACGCCCCGGTCGAGTCCCGGCGCCGCGTGGACCTGCCGACGTACGCCTTCCAGCGCCGGACGTACTGGCCGCGGCCGGCCGAGCCCGGCGTGCCGGACACGGAGGCCGGGGCGATGGACGCCGAGTTCTGGGACGTCGTACGGCGGGAGGACCTGGACGGACTCGCCGGGGCACTGGACCTCGACCAGGAGGCCCCGTTGAAGTCGGTGCTTCCGGCGCTGGCGTCCTGGCACCGGCGGCAGCAGGAGCGCCACGAGGTGGACGCCCTGCGGTACGGCGTCACGTGGACGCCGCTGGCCGGAGCGGACGCGCCGGGCGCCGGTGGGGTCCTTCAGGGCACCTGGGCGCTGCTCGTCCCGGCCGACGCGGCCGGGCACCCCTGGTGCGCGGCCGCCGAGGAGGCGCTCGCGGGCGCCGGTGCGCGGGTCCGGCGCGTCGTCGTGGGTGACGACGAGGCCGAACGTACGGCGCTCACGCGGATCCTCAGGGACATCGGAGAGCCGGCCGCCCTCGCGGGTGTGCTGTCGCTCCTCGCCCTGGACGAGCGCCCGTACCGGCACCCGGGGAGCGACACCCCGGACCCCGCGCTCCCGTGGGGCATGGCCGCGACCCTCGCGCTGACGCAGGCCGTCGTCGACGCCGAGGCCGGCGGACGGCTGTGGGTCGCGACGTCCGGCGCGGTGTCCGCCGGGGGCACCGACCCGGTACGCGCCGTGGCGCAGTCGCAGGTGTGGGGCTTCGGACGAGTCGTGGGCCTGGAGCACCCGGAGGTGTGGGGCGGTCTCGTCGACCTGCCGGAGGCCACCGAAGGTGACGGCGTTCCGGCCGCCGCGCGGGACCGCCTCGCCGCGCTCCTCATCCGCGCCGGCACGGCGGACTTCACCGAGGACCAGCTCGCCCTGCGCCCCTCCGGTGTCCTCGTACGCCGCCTCACGCGGGCCCCCGGCGGCCCCGCGGCCGGCGAGGGCTGGCAGCCGCGCGGCACCGTGCTCGTCACCGGCGGCACCGGCGCGCTCGGCGCGCACGTGGCGCGGTGGCTCGCGGGCCAGGGCGCCGCACACCTCGTCCTGACGAGCCGGCGCGGCCCGGCCGCGCCCGGCGCGGCCGAACTCCGTGCCGAACTGGAGGAGTTGGGGGCCCGGGTCACCGTCGCCGCCTGTGACGTGGCCGACCGCGACGCGGTCGCCGGACTCCTCGGCACGATCCCCGCGGACGCGCCGCTGAGCGCGGTCGTGCACGCGGCGGGCGTCGGGCAGGACCTGATGATCTCCGAGACCGGGCCCCGCGAATTCGCCGGCATCGTGACGGCCAAGACCGCGGGCGCCGCGCACCTGGACGACCTGCTCGGCGACACACCCCTGGACGCCTTCGTGCTGTTCTCGTCCATCGCCGGGGTGTGGGGCAGCGGCGGCCAGGCCGCCTATGCCGCCGCCAACGCCTACCTCGACGGCCTCGCCGAGCGGCGCGCGGCACGCGGGCGGGCCGTGACGTCGATCGCCTGGGGACCGTGGGCCGACTCCGGCATGGCCGGGGACGACGAGGCGGCCGCGCACCTGCGCAAGCGGGGCCTGCCCGTCATGCGGCCCGAGGTCGCCGTCGCCGCCCTGCGGCGCGCGCTCGACGGGCCCGGGACGCTGGTGACCGTCGCCGACGTCGACTGGGAACGGTTCGCCCCCGCCTTCACCGTGCGGCGCGCGAGCCCCCTCCTCGACGACCTGCCGGAGGCCCGCCGCGCGCTCACCGCCGGGCCGGACGCCACGGGGGGCGCGGCCGAGGACGACGCCGTGACCGCGCTGCGCGGCCGGCTCGCCGCCGCCTCGCCCGACGAGCGCGAGCGGACCGTCCTGGAACTGGTGCGCACCGAGGTCGCCGCCGTCCTCGGACACACCGGAACGGCGGCCGTCCGCGAGGACCGCGCGTTCAAGGAGTTCGGCTTCGACTCGCTCACGGCCGTCGAACTGCGCACCAGGCTGAACGCCGCGACCGGCCTGAGCCTGCCCAGCACGCTCGTCTTCGACCACCCGACCCCCGGCGAGCTGGCCCGCGAACTCCTCGCCGAACTCCTGCCGGACACCGCGCCCGGCGACGCGGACGACGCCTACGCCGTCCACGCCGCCGACGGGGCGCCGGACCACCCCGCGGACGCCGAAGTCCGCAGGGCCCTGGCGGCCGTCCCGGTCGCCCGCATCCGTGAGGCGGGCCTGCTCGACGCCCTGCTGCGCCTCGCCGCACCGGAAGCGGCGGGGGCCCAGGCCACCGCCACGCCGGAAGACGACGACGCGGACGCCTCGATCGACGCCATGGACGTGGCCAACCTGATCCAGATGGCCTTGGACAACGGTGATTCCTGATGCACAGATTCCTGATGCACAGATTCCTGACGCAGCGATTCCTGACGCAGCACGAAATGTGGAGCCGGACATGACGAGGCCTTCCGACACGGTCGTCGACGCGCTGCGCGCGTCCCTGAAGGAGACCGAGCGGCTGCGACGGCAGAACCAGCAGCTGGCGGCGGCATCCCGGGAGCCGATCGCTATCGTCGGCATGAGCTGCCGCTTCCCCGGCGGCGTGGCGAGCCCCGAGGACCTGTGGCGGCTCGTCGCCGACGGCGCCGACGCCATCGGCGACCTGCCCGACGACCGGGGCTGGGACGTCGACGCGCTGTACGACCCCGACCCGGAGAAGCGCGGTACCTTCTACGCGCGCCAGGGCGGATTCCTCCGCGACGCGGGGGAGTTCGACGCGGCGTTCTTCGGCATCTCGCCGCGCGAGGCCCTGGCGATGGACCCGCAGCAGCGACTGCTCCTGGAGACCGCGTGGGAGGCCTTCGAGCGCGCCGGCATCGACCCGGCCACGCTGCGCGGCACCCGCGCCGGGGTGTTCGTCGGCTCCGGGTACCAGGGCTACGGCGAGGGCGTCCGGCAGGCTCCCGAAGGCGTCGAGGGCCACCTCCTGACCGGCAACACGACCAGCGTGATGTCCGGCCGCCTCTCCTACGTCCTCGGCCTCCAGGGCCCGGCGGTCACGGTCGACACGGCCTGCTCGTCGTCCCTGGTGGCCCTGCACCTGGCCGCGCAGGCGCTGCGGCAGGGCGAGTGCACCATGGCGCTCGCGGGCGGCGTGACCGTCATGTCGTCCCCCGAGACGTTCGTGGAGTTCAGCCGCCAGCGCGGCCTGGCGGTGGACGGCCGCTGCAAGGCGTTCGCGGAGGGCGCGGACGGCACGGGCTGGGGCGAGGGCGTCGGCATGCTCCTCGTCGAGCGCCTCTCGGACGCGCGCCGCAACGGCCACCAGGTCCTGGCGGTCGTACGGGGCTCCGCCGTCAACCAGGACGGCGCCAGCAACGGCCTGACCGCCCCCAACGGGCCTTCGCAGCGCCGCGTCATCCGCGCCGCCCTCGCCAACGCCGGCCTGACGGCCGCCGACGTGGACGCCGTCGAGGCCCACGGCACCGGCACCACCCTCGGCGACCCGATCGAGGCGCAGGCCCTGATCGCGACGTACGGCAAGGAGCACTCGGCCGAGCGTCCGCTGTGGCTGGGCTCGCTGAAGTCGAACATCGGTCACACGCAGGCCGCCGCCGGTGTCGCGGGCGTCATCAAGACGGTCATGGCGATCCGTCACGGCGTCCTGCCCAAGACCCTGCACGTGGACGCCCCGACGTCCGAAGTGGACTGGTCGGCGGGCGCCGTCGAGCTGCTCACCGAGGCCCGCGAGTGGGCCGAGCGGGAGGCGGGACTGCCCCGCCGCGCGGGTGTGTCCTCCTTCGGCATGAGCGGCACGAACGCCCACGTGATCGTGGAGCAGGCCCCGGCGGCCGAGGAGCCTACGGCCGAGGAGGACTCCGCTACGCCCGTTATGCCGGGCGTGGTGCCGCTGACCCTGTCGGCGAAGACCCCCGACGCGCTGCGGGCGCAGGCGGCCCTGCTGCGCCGACACCTGTTGACAGGCGCCGACGTGCGCCTCGACGACCTGGCCTGGACGCTCGCGGTGGCCCGCTCGCGCTTCGAGCAGCGGGGCGTCGTCCTCGGCCGTGACCGCGAGGAACTGCTCGCCGGGCTTGAGCGCTTGGCGGAGGGCGACGCGACGGCCGGTGGCGTGGTCGTGGGCCGCGCCCAGGGCGACACCGTCCGTCCGGTGTTCGTGTTCCCGGGTCAGGGTTCGCAGTGGGCCGGGATGGCGCGTGAACTGCTCGATGAGTCGCCGGTGTTCGCGGAGCGGATGCGGGAGTGCGCGGAGGCCCTGTCGGAGTTCGTGGACTGGGACCTCATGGAGGAGCTGGACGGCGACCGCTTCGACCGGGTCGACGTCGTCCAGCCCGTCTTGTTCGCGGTGATGGTGTCGCTGGCCGCTGTGTGGCAGGCGGCTGGGGTGAAGCCCGCCGCGGTGGTCGGTCACAGTCAGGGTGAGATCGCTGCCGCGTGTGTGGCGGGCGCGCTGTCGTTGAGGGATGCGGCCCGTGTGGTGGCCCTGCGGAGCCTGGCGATTCGTGAGCTGTCGGGCAAGGGCGGCATGGTGTCGGTGCCGCTGCCCGAGGCCGAGGTGCGCGAGTTGATCGAGGGCTGGGAGGGCAGGATCGAGGTCGCGGCCGTCAACGGCCCCGCTCAGGTGGTCGTCTCCGGTGAGCCGGAGGCCCTGGAGGAATTGGTCGCGCAGTGCGTGGGCCAGGACATCCGTGCTCGTACGATCCCGGTGGACTATGCCTCGCACTCCTCGTACGTGGAGCAGATCGAGGCCCAGATCGGCGAGGCGCTTGAGGGTGTGAGTCCGCAGGCGCCCGAGGTGCCGCTGTACTCCACGCTCACCGGTTCGTGGCTGGATGTTTCGATGGACGGCGGGTACTGGTACCGCAACCTGCGCCAGACCGTGCTCTTCGAACACGCCACCCGAGGCCTCCTCGCCGAAGGCCATGGCCTGTTCCTGGAGATGAGCCCCCACCCGGTCCTCACCGTCCCCGTCCAGGCCACGATCGATGCCACTGAAAGCCAGGCCGCCACCCTCGGCTCCCTGCGCCGTGACGAGGGCGGCGCCGACCGCCTCTCGGCTTCCCTCGCCGAAGCCCACGTCCACGGCGTCGAGCTGGACTGGAAGGCGTTCTACTCGGGCGCCGGAACCGTCGTCGACCTGCCCACCTACCCGTTCCAGCGCCAGCACTACTGGCTGCACGCCGACTCCGCCGCCGGTGACGTCACCGCGGCCGGGCTCGACGACGCCGGGCACCCGCTGCTGGGTGCGGCGGTGCCGCTGGCCGACGGGGACGGGCATCTGCTCACCGGGCGGCTCTCGCTGCGCACGCACCCCTGGCTGGCCGACCACGCCGTGGCGGGGGCCGTGCTGCTGCCCGCGACCGCGTTCGTGGAGCTGGCGACGCGCGCGGGTGACCAGGTCGGCTGTGATCTGGTCGAAGAACTCACCATGGAGACGCCGCTGGTCGTCCCCGAGGTGGGCGGCGTACAGCTCCAGTTGACCGTGGGCCCCGCCGACGCCTCCGGGCGGCGGTCGCTGGCCTTCCACTCCCGGCCCGAGGCCGGACCCGACACGGACGGCGCGGCGGCCGAGCCGTGGACCCGGCACGCCACCGGTGTGCTGGCCGTGAGCACGGAAGCCGACCTTCCCGGCGGCTCCGAGCTGGCCCAGTGGCCGCCGCGCGGCGCGGAGGCCGTCGGTGTCGAGGGCCTGTACGAGGATTTCGCCGCGGCGGACGTCCAGTACGGCCCCGCCTTCCGGGGGCTGCGCGGCGCCTGGCGGCGCGGCGACGAGGTGTTCGCCGAGGTCGGCGTCCCCGAGGACCGGCGCGACGAGGCGGGCCGCTTCGGCCTGCACCCCGTGCTCCTCGACGCGGCCCTTCAGGCGGCACACCTCGCGCGGGACGGAGCGGACGGATCCGAGGCCGACGAGGGCGGCGCGCCCCGCCTTCCGTTCTCCTGGAGCGATGTCTCCCTGTACGCCACGGGCGCGAAGTCCCTGCGCGTACGCCTCACCCGGGCCGGAAGCGGCGGCGACACCGTCTCCGTCCTCCTGGCCGACGAGTCCGGGGCCCCGGTCGCACGCATCGGCGCGCTGGTGTCCCGCACCGTCGACGCGCGCCGGAGCCTGGCCGCGCAGCGCAGCCGCGTACCGCACCTGTACCGCGTCAACTGGGCGGCGGCGCGGGCCGACGCCACACCGCGGGCCGGCTCCTGGGCCGCCATCGGCGAGGGCGCGGAGCGCGTGGCCCGCGTCCTGGGCGAGGACGGCGTCGACGTCGCGGCGTACCCCACCCTCGCCGAGCTGGCCACGGCGGTCGCCGAGGGCACCGCGCCCGCACCCGGCGTCGTGGTCGCCGCCCCGGACCTGACGACGCCCGCAGGCACCGGCGCAGGCACCGGCACCATAAGCGAAGGGGGCGCAGCGGCCCATGACCTCGTGGCCGCCGTGCACGCCACCACCGCCGACGCGCTCACCCTCACCCAGGCATGGCTCGCCGACGAACACCTCGCCGACGCCCGCCTGATCGTCCTGACGCGCGGCGCCGCCGCCGTCACCCCCGACGAGCCGGTGCCCGGCCTCGCGCACACCGCCGTGCTCGGGCTGCTGCGCTCCGCGCAGTCCGAGGAGCCCGGCAGGCTCGTCCTCGCCGACGTGGACGACGCGCCCGAGTCGCTGCGGGCCCTGCCCGCCGCGTACGCGCACGGCGAGCCGGAGTGCGCCGTGCGCGCCGGTGCCGTGCTCGTCCCCCGGCTCACCCGCGACCTCGGCGAGCCCGCCGAGGACCCGGTCACCCTGAACCCGTCGGGCACCGCCCTGGTGACCGGCGCCCCCGGTGGTCTCGGCGGCCTCGTCGCCCGGCACCTGGCCACCGCGCACGGCGTACGGCACCTGCTGTTCCTCGGACGCCGCGGCCCCGACGCGCCCGGTGCCACCGAACTCGCCGCACACATGGCGGAGTCGGGTGTCGGCATCGACATCGTCGCCTGCGACGCCGCCGACCGGGACGCCCTCGCCGCGGCCCTGGCTCGCGTACCCGACGAGCACCCGCTCACCGCGGTCGTCCACACCGCGGGCGTCTTCGACGACGGCATCACCTCCTCGCTCACCCCCGAGCAGCTCGACCGCGTCCTGCGGCCCAAGGTCGACGCCGCCGTCAACCTGCGCGCGCTCACCGCGGACGCCGGCCTCGACGCGTTCGTCCTGTTCTCCTCCGTCGCGGGCGTCCTCGGCGGCGCCGGACAGGGCAACTACGCGGCGGGCAACACCTTCCTCGACGCCTACGCGCACGCCCTGCGCGGCCAAGGCGTGCCCGCGACCTCCCTCGCCTGGGGCCTGTGGGCCGAACGCGGCGGCATGGCCGGGCAGATCACCGCCGACGACCTGGACCGGATGACCCGCTCCGGCGTCGCCCCGCTCGCCACCGAGCAGGGCCTCGGCCTGCTCGACGCCGCGCTCGGCCTGCGCGCCGCCGCCCTCGTGCCGGTGCGCCTCGACACCGCCGCGCTGCGCACCGCGCACGGCCCGCACCTGCCGCCGCTGCTCGGCGGCCTCGTCCACGGCCCGGCCCGGCGCGCCGTCGCCGACCGGGGCGGCGCGGACGGTGACACGCCCGCCCTGGTGCGCGGCCTGCGCGGCCTCGCGGCCGACGAGCGGGAGCGCGCGCTCCTCGACCACGTGCGCGGCCAGGCCGCCGCCGTCCTCGGCTACGCCTCCGGCGACGACGTGGACGCCGAGCGGGCCTTCCGCGACCTGGGCTTCGACTCGCTGACCGCCGTCGAGCTGCGCAACCGCCTCAAGGAGACGAGCGGCCTGCGGCTGCCCGCCACCCTCGTCTTCGACTACGCCAACCCGCTCGCCCTCGCCCGCCACCTCGCCTCCGAACTGACCGACGGCGACGGCGACAGCGACGGCCAGGCCACGGCGAGCACCACGGGCGGCGCGCCGCCCGCCGGGTCGCACACCGACGAACCCATCGCCATCGTCGCCATGAGCTGCCGCTTCCCCGGCGGCGTGGGGACCCCCGAGGACCTGTGGCGGCTCGTCGGCGCGGGCGCCGACGCCACCTCCGGGCTCCCCGAGGGCCGTGGCTGGGACACCGCCAACCTGTACGACCCGGACCCCGACCACCAGGGCACCACGTACTCGCGCGGCGGCGGCTTCCTGCACGAGGCCGGCGAGTTCGACGCCGCGTTCTTCGGCATCTCGCCGCGCGAGGCCCTGGCGATGGACCCGCAGCAGCGCCTCCTCCTGGAGACCGCGTGGGAGGCCTTCGAGCGCGCCGGCATCGACCCGGCGGCCCTGCGCGGCAGCACGGGCGGCGTCTTCGTCGGCGCCTCGTCACAGGGCTACGGCGAAAGCCTGCGGGAGGTCCCCGACGGCCTCGAAGGCCACCTGATGACCGGCAACTCCACCAGCGTCATCTCCGGCCGCCTCGCCTACTCCTTCGGCCTGGAAGGCCCGGCGGTCACCGTCGACACCGCCTGCTCCTCCTCCCTCGTCGCCCTGCACCTCGCGGCGCAGGCGCTGCGCCAGGGCGAGTGCTCCCTGGCCCTCGCGGGCGGCGCCACGGTCATGTCGACACCCGACACCCTCGTCGCGTTCAGCCGCCAGCGCGGCCTGGCCGCCGACGGCCGCTGCAAGCCGTTCGCCCAGGACGCCGACGGCTTCGGCGTCGGTGAAGGCATCGGCATGCTGGTCCTGGAGCGCCTGTCGGACGCGCGCCGCAACGGCCACAAGGTCCTGGCGGTCGTACGGGGCTCCGCCGTCAACCAGGACGGCGCCAGCAACGGCCTGACCGCCCCCAACGGCCCCTCGCAGCAGCGCGTCATCCGTGCCGCCCTCACCAACGCCCGCCTCGCCGCGGCCGACGTGGACGCGGTCGAGGCGCACGGCACCGGCACCTCACTCGGCGACCCCATCGAGGCGCAGGCCCTCATCGCCACGTACGGCAAGGACCGGCCCGGCGACCGGGAGCCCCTGTGGCTCGGCTCCGTCAAGTCCAACATCGGGCACGCCCAGGCGGCCGCGGGTGTCGCGGGCGTCATCAAGATGGTCATGGCGATGCGGCACGGCGTCCTGCCGAAGACCCTGCACGCCGAGACGCCGACGACCGAGGTCGACTGGTCCGAAGGGGCCGTCGAGCTGTTGACCGAGGCGCGCGAATGGACCGCGCCGGAGCCGGGACGGCCGCGGCGCGCGGGCGTCTCCTCCTTCGGCATGAGCGGCACCAACGCGCACGTGATCGTGGAGCAGGCACCGGTGGAGGAACCACTTCCCGCCGACGCCGGCGACGGGCCCGCACCGACCGCCGCACCGTCGGTGGTCCCGGGCCTCGTCCCGCTGGCCCTGTCGGCGAAGAGCGAGAGCGCGCTGCGCGCGCAGGCGGACCGGCTGCGGGAGCGACTGCTCGCCGACGCGGACGACGACGGCACCGAAACCCGGAACGACACCGAATCCAAGAACGGCACCGAGTCCAAGGTCGCCCTGACGGACGTCGGCTGGTCCCTGACGGTGGCCCGGTCGCGGTTCGAGCACCGGGGCGTCGTCCTCGGCCGCGACCGCGAGGAACTCCTCACCGCCCTTGAGCGCCTGGCGGAGGGCGACACCAACGCCGACGGCGTCGTCACCGGCCGCGCGGTCAGCGGCGCGGGTCGCGCGGTGTTCGTGTTCCCGGGTCAGGGATCGCAGTGGGCCGGGATGGCCCGCGAACTCCTCGACGAGTCGCCGGTGTTCGCTGAGCGGATGCGGGAGTGCGCGGAGGCGCTGGGCGAGTTCGTGGACTGGGATCTCCTTGAGGAGTTGGGCGGTGACCGTTTCGACCGGGTCGATGTGGTCCAGCCGGTCCTGTTCGCGGTGATGGTGTCGCTTGCCTCGGTGTGGCAGGCGGCTGGGGTGAAGCCCGCCGCGGTGGTCGGTCACAGTCAGGGTGAGATCGCTGCCGCGTGTGTGGCGGGCGCGCTGTCGTTGAGGGATGCGGCCCGTGTGGTGGCTCTGCGGAGCCTGGCGATTCGTGAGCTGTCGGGCAAGGGCGGCATGGTGTCGGTGCCGCTGCCCGAGGCCGAGGTGCGCGAGTTGATCGGGGGCTGGGAGGGCAGGATCGAGGTCGCGGCCGTCAACGGCCCCGCCCAAGTGGTCGTCTCCGGTGAGCCGGAGGCCCTGGAGGAACTGGTCGCGCACTGCACCGGCCAGGACATCCGTGCTCGTACGATCCCCGTGGACTACGCCTCGCACTCCTCGTACGTGGAGCACATCGAGGCCCAGATCAGCCAGGCCCTGGAGGGCGTGAGCCCGCAGGAAGCTCAGGTCCCGCTGTACTCGACGCTCACGGGCGCCTGGCTGGACGCGGCGACGCCGATGGACGCGGGCTACTGGTATCGCAACCTGCGCCAGACCGTGCTCTTCGAGCACGCCACCCGGGGCCTCCTGGCCGAAGGTCACGGTCTGTTCCTGGAGATGAGCCCCCACCCCGTCCTCACCGTCCCCGTCCACGCCACCATCGAGGCCGCCGGACGCGACGGCGCGGCCGTGGCCCTCGGGTCGCTGCGCCGCGACGAAGGCGGCGCGGCGCGGCTGCTCGCCTCGGTCGCCGAGGCGCACGCGCGCGGTGCCGAACTGGACTGGAAGGCGTTCTACCCGGGCGCCGGAACCGTCGTCGACCTGCCCACGTACGCCTTCCAGCGCCAGCACTACTGGCTGACGGAGGACGAGGCACCGGGCACGCGGCCCCTCTTCGCCGTGGACGAGATCGAGGCGCGCTTCTGGGAGGCCGTGGAGCGCGAGGACCTGGCCGGTCTCACGGCGGAGCTGGAGATCGCCGAGGACTCCGCCGCGGGGCTCGGCTCCGTCCTGCCCGCCCTGTCGTCCTGGCGGCGGCAGCGCCGCGAGCGGTCCGCCCTCGACGCCTTGCGCTACCGCGTGACCTGGAAGCCGCTGCCGCACAGCGCCCTGCCGGCGTCCGGGCTCACCGGACGATGGCTGCTGGTGGTGCCCGAGAGCGCCGCGCGGCACCCGTGGGCCACGGGCTCCCTCGAAGCCCTGACGCGGGCCGGCGCGGAGGTCACCGAACTGTGCCTCGCACCCGGCCAGTTGACGCGTGAGGCACTGGCCGGGCGGCTGGCCGCGGAGCACGGCGAAGGACTCGCCGGTGTCGTCTCGCTCCTCGGCCTCGACGAGACCCCCGCCGACGGGCACGAGGCCGTGTTCGCCGGGCTCGCCGCGACCGTCGCCCTGGTGCAGGCCCTCGGCGACGCCGGGATCGGCGCCCGCCTGTGGACCGTGTCGCACGGCGCCGTCGCCACCGGCCGCGGCGACCGGGCCGTGACCCCCGAACAGGCGCAGCTGTGGGGCCTCGGCCGGGTCGTGGCCCTGGAGCACCCGGAGCGCTGGGGCGGCCTGGTCGACCTGCCGCCGACGTACGACACCCGTACCGGCGCGCGCTTCGCCGCCACCCTCGCGGCGCCCGGGGGCGAGGACCAGCTCGCGGTGCGCGGCACCGGCGTCTTCGTGCGCCGCTTCGCGCACGCCCCGCTGCCCGAGGACCGGGGCGCCGAGCCCCGGTGGACCCCGCGCGGCACGGCTCTGATCACCGGCGGCACGGGCGCGATCGGCGGGCACGTGGCACGCTGGCTCGCCCGCGAAGGCGTCGAGCACCTCGTCCTGACGAGCCGCCGCGGCCCCGACGCCCCCGGCGCGGCCGAGCTGAAGGCCGAACTGGAGGAACTGGGCGCCGAAGTCACCGTCGCGGCCTGCGACGTGGCCGACTGGGACGCGCTCGCGGCACTCCTCGACGGCCTCGCGGAGGACGGCCGCACCCTGCGCTCCGTCTTCCACGCTGCGGGCGCCGGCCAGGAGCAGCCGCTGCACACGATGACGACGGCGGACATCGCCGCCGTCCTCGAGGCCAAGGTCGCGGGCGCCGCGCACCTCGACTCGCTCCTCGACACCGGCTCGCTCGACGCGTTCGTGCTGTTCTCCTCCAACGCCGGTGTCTGGGGCAGCGGCAGCCAGGCCGCCTACGCCGCCGCCAACGCCCACCTCGACGCCCTCGCCGAGTGGCGCCGCGCCCGCGGCCTGACCGCCACCTCCGTCGCGTGGGGCCTGTGGGGCGGCGGCAGCGGCATGGCCGGTGCCGAGGCCGAGGAAGCGCTGCGACGCGTCGGCGTGACGGCCATGGAACCGGGCCTCGCGATCGCCGCGCTCGCCCAGGCCGTGGCGTACGACGAGACGTGCGTGGCCGTCGCGGACGTGGACTGGGAGCGGTTCGCGCCCGCCTTCACCGCGGCGCGCCCCAGCCCGTTCCTCGGCGAACTGCCCGAGGTGCGGCGCGCCGTCGAGGGGCCGGAGACGTCCGCCTCGCCCGCCGCGGCGAGCACCGCGGCCGGTTCCGAGTGGGCCGAGCGGCTCGCCGTCCTGCCCGCGCCTGAGCAGGAACGGATGGCCCTCGATCTGGTACGGGCCCACGCCGCGGCCGTGCTCGGCCACGCAGGCGCGGAGGCCGTCGAGCCCGCCCGCGCCTTCCGTGAGCTGGGCTTCGACTCCCTGACGGCGGTCGAGGTCCGCAACCGGCTCACCGCGGCGACCGGCCTCAAGCTGCCCACCACCCTCGTCTTCGACTACCCCAACGCCCGGCTGCTCGCCGCCCACCTGCGCCAGGAGGCCATCGGCGACGCCCCCGGCACCACCGGAGCACCGGCCGCCGCGCCCGCGCCCGCCGACGACCCGATCGCCATCGTGTCGATGAGCTGCCGCTACCCCGGCGGCGCCACCAGCCCGGACGCCCTGTGGCGGCTCGTGTCCGAGGGCACGGACGCGATCTCGGTGTTCCCCGCCGACCGGGGCTGGGAGAACACCGGCGCGGCGGCGTACCGCGCGGAGGGCGGTTTCCTCTACGACGCCGCCGACTTCGACGCCGCGTTCTTCGGCATCTCGCCGCGCGAGGCCCTGTCCATCGACCCCCAGCAGCGCCTCCTCCTCGAAGCCTCCTGGGAGCTGTTCGAGCGCGCGGGCATCGCCCCCGCCTCGGTACGCGGCCACCAGACCGGCGTCTTCATCGGCTCCGGCCACCAGGGCTACGGTGAGGGCGTCCAGGACCTGCCGGAGGGCGTCGAGGGCTATCTGCTCACCGGCAGCGCCGGCGCGGTCGTCTCCGGCCGTCTGTCGTACGCCTTCGGGCTCGAAGGCCCGGCGGTGACCGTCGACACCGCGTGCTCCTCGTCCCTCGTGGCCCTGCATCTCGCGGCGCAGGCGCTGCGCCAGGGCGAGTGCGACATGGCCCTCGCGGGCGGCGTCACCGTGATGTCGACGCCCACCGCCTTCGACGAGTTCAGCAAGCAGCAGGGCCTGGCCGCCGACGGCAGGTGCAAGCCCTTCGCCGAGGCCGCGGACGGCACGGGGTGGGGCGAAGGCGTCGGCCTGCTCCTGCTGGAGCGCCTGTCGGACGCCCGCCGCAACGGCCACGAGGTCCTCGGCGTCGTACGCGGCTCCGCCGTCAACCAGGACGGTGCCAGCAATGGCCTGACCGCCCCCAACGGCCCGTCCCAGCAGCGCGTCATCCGCGCGGCCCTGGCGAACGCCGGTCTGTCCGCCGGTGACGTGGACGCCGTGGAGGCCCATGGCACGGGCACGACCCTGGGCGACCCCATCGAGGCGCAGGCCCTCCTCGCTACTTACGGCCAGGGCAGGCCGGATGACCAGCCGCTGTGGCTCGGCTCGGTGAAGTCCAACATCGGCCACACCCAGGCCGCTTCGGGCGTCGCCGGTGTCATCAAGATGGTTCTCGCCATGCGCGAGGGCGTCCTGCCCCCGACGCTGCACGTGGACCGGCCGAGCACGCACGTGGACTGGTCGGCGGGTGCCGTCGAACTCCTGACGGAGGCCCGGGAGTGGACTTCGCGCGAGGACGCGCCGCGCCGGGCGGGAGTCTCGTCCTTCGGTGTGAGCGGCACGAACGCTCACGTGATCGTGGAGCAGGCCCCTGCGTCCGAGGAGCCCGCAGCGGTCGCGGAGCCGGTGGCTCCGGTCACGGCCGTGCCGTGGCTGGTCTCGGGCCGCAACGCGGAGGCCCTGCGAGCGCAGGCCGGACGGCTCCGGGACCATGTCGCGGGCGACACCGGCCTGGACGCCGTGGACGTGGGCTGGTCGCTCCTGACGGGCCGGTCGCCGCTGGAACACCGGGCCGTGGTCCTGGGCCGGAGCCGGGACGACCTCCTTGCGGGCCTGGAGTCACTGACATCCGGCGGCCCCGGAACCCTTACGGGCTCGGTCGTGGAGGGCCGCCTCGGGGTGCTCTTCACCGGCCAGGGCAGCCAGCGCATCGCGATGGGGCGTGAGCTGTACGAGACGTTCCCGGTCTTCGCCGATGCGCTGGACGAGGTCTGCTCTCATCTCGACCAGTGGATAGAACGTTCGCTCCAGAGCGTGATGTTCGGTACCGACGCCGACCTCCTTGAGCAGACGGGTTACGCGCAGCCCGCCCTGTTCGCGATGGAAGTTGCCCTGTTCCGCTTGGCGGAGTCCTTCGGGGTGCGGCCGGAGGTCGTCGGCGGTCACTCGATCGGTGAGCTGGCTGCCGCGTATGTGGCCGGGTTGTGGTCGCTTGAGGATGCGGCCCGACTGGTGGCTGCGCGTGGCCGGTTGATGCAGGCCCTGCCCGAGGGCGGCGGCATGCTGGCCGTGCAGGCCACGGAAGCGGATGTCCTGCCGTTGCTCGACGGGATCGCTGATCGCGTGGGTGTAGCTGCCGTGAACGGTCCCGCGCAGCTCGTGCTCTCCGGCGACCGCGCCACCCTCGAAGGCCTGGAGCACACGCTTCGCGACCAAGGCCGGAAGGTGAAGTGGCTGAAGGTGTCGCACGCCTTCCACTCGCCCCTGATGGAGCCCGCCCTTGACGCCTTCCGCCAGGTCGCGGCCAAGCTGACGTACCAGGACCCGACGATTCCGGTGGTCTCCAACCTCACCGGGGAGCTGGCGGACGCCACCGAGCTGAAGGACCCCGAGTACTGGGTCCGGCACATCCGGGAAGCCGTGCGCTTCCACGACGGGCTGAAGGCCCTTGCCGGTCAGGGCGTCACGACGTTCCTGGAGCTGGGCCCTGACGCGGTCCTGACGGCCATGGCGCACGACACGCTCACCGAACCCGCCGCGCAGGCGGGCCTGATAGCCGCCACGCGCAAGGACCGGCCCGAGCCGGACACGTTCCTGACGGCCCTCGCGCAGCTGCACGTACGCGGCATCGAGGTCGACTGGACCCCGGTGTACGCCCCGGTCGAGTCCCGGCGCCGTGTCGAGCTGCCGACGTACGCCTTCCAGCGCGAGCGCTACTGGCTCACGTCAGGCCCGGCCGCCGCGCGCGTGGACGAGGTGGAGGCGCGGTTCTGGGAGGCCGTGGAGCGCGAGGACCTGGAGTCGCTGAGCGCCGAGCTGGGCGGCGGTGCCGACGGCGGGGCGCTGGGTGAGGTGCTTCCGGTCCTGTCGTCCTGGCGGCGGCAGCGCCGCGAGCGGTCCGCCCTCGACGCCTTGCGCTACCGCGTGGCCTGGAAGCCGCTGGGCCAGGCACCCGCCGCGCGGCTCGACGGGACGTGGCTGCTCGTCGCGCCGGACGGCGGCGCCGACGTCACCGACTGGGCGGCCGCCGTCGAGAACAGCCTCGGCCGACTCGGTGCCGAGGTGCGCACGGTCGTCGTACCGGACGCGGAAGGAACCGACCGCGAGGAACTGGCGGAACGGCTGCGCAAGGAAGCGGCGGCGGCCGGTGGCGAACTGTCCGGTGTGCTTTCCCTGCTGGCCGCCGACGAGGAGCCGCACACCGTACGCGGCGGAGTCAGCCGCGGGCTCGCCGCGACCGTGACCCTGGTGCGGGCCCTGCACGCCGCGGACCTGGGCGCCCCGCTCTGGCTCGCCAGCCGGTCCGCGCTGACCGTGGGCAGTGCCGACCCGGCACCCCGGCACGCGCAGGCGGCCCTGTGGGGCCTGGGCCGCGTGGTGGCGGTGGAGTACCCGCGGCTGTGGGGCGGCCTCGTCGACCTGCCCGAGACGGCCGAGGAGCGCGCTGTCGCCGGGCTCGCCGGTGTCGTCGGCGGCACGTGGTCCGGTGAGGACCAGGTGGCGGTCCGTGCCACGGGGGTGTTCGCGCGCCGGTTGGAGCGGGCGCCGCTGGACGCCGGGGGTGCGGGGGAGTGGACGCCGGACGGCACGGTGCTGGTGACCGGTGGCACGGGTGCCATTGGCGGGCATGTGGCGCGCTGGCTCGCCTCGTGCGGTGCGCCCCGTCTGGTGTTGACGAGTCGCCGGGGCGCGGACGCGCCCGGTGCGGCTGAACTGCGCGCGGAGCTGGAGGAGTTGGGGGCCGAGGTTGCGATCGCTGCGTGTGACGTGGCCGACCGGGACGCCCTCGCGCGGCTCCTGGCGGAGATCCCGGAGGACGCGCCCCTGACCGGTGTGTTCCACACGGCGGGCGTCCTCGACGACGGCGTGCTCGACGGCATGACGGCCGAGCGGATCGCCACCGTCTTCCGGGCCAAGGTGGAGTCGGCCCGGCACCTGGACGAGCTGACGGCCGGACTCGACCTGTCGGCGTTCGTGCTCTTCTCGTCCTTCGCCGGCCTCTCCGGCGGCACCGGACAGGGGAGTTACGCCGCCGCCAACGCCGCGCTCGACGCGCTCGCCGAGCACCGCAGGGCGCGCGGCCTCGCGGCGACCTCCGTCGCCTGGGGCGCGTGGGGCGGCGGCGGCATGGCCGCCGACCGGGCGCGGGGCGGTGCCGTGCCGCCCATGGAGCCCGGGCTCGCGGTCACCGCGCTCGGCCAGGCACTCGGCCAGGACCTGGCCGTCACCGTCATCGCCGATGTCGACTGGGAGCAGTACCTGGCAGGCGGCCCGGCGCTCACGCCCAACCCGCTCTTCGCCGACCTGCCCGACGCCCGCGCCCTCCAGGAGCGCGCCGACCGTACCGACAGCGGGACGGCCGGCGGCGCGGAGCCCGACCTCGCGCGGCAGCTCGCGGCGCTCTCCGGACCCGAGCGGGACCGGCACCTGGAGGACCTGGTCCGCACGCACGCGGCCGCCGTCCTCGGCTACCCCGGGCCGGAGCGCGTCGAACCCGGCCGCGCCTTCCGGGAGCTGGGCTTCGACTCCCTCACCGCCGTCGAACTGCGCAACGCGCTCGGCGCGGCCACCGGCCTGCCCCTGCCCACCACCCTCGTCTTCGACCACCCCACGCCCACGGCGCTCGCCGCCTACCTGAAGGCCGAACTGGCCCCGGGCGCAGGCGAGTCGGCGGCCATCCTGTCCCAGCTCGACACGCTGGAGATGGGACTCGCCGAGAGCACGCCCTCGGGCGACGACCTCGCCACGATCGCCGAGCGGCTGCGGGTGCTGCTCGACCGGTGCACCCGTGACGCGGACGACGACGAGGACGCGCAGGTCGCGGAGGAACTGGAGTCCGCGACGGACGACGAGATGTTCGACTTCATCAGCAAGGAGTTCGGGATCTCCTGATGCGCCGCCCCCGCAAACCCCCGATGTGCCGCCCCCGCGCGGGGGCGGCACACCGCACTCTCCCACTTGTCTCTAGGAGCTAGGCCAGATGGTGAACGACGACAAAATCCGCCGCCTTCTCAAGCAGGTGACGGCGGATCTGCACACGACTCGTCGGAGAGTGCGCGAACTCGAGTCGAAGGACGCGGAGCCGGTCGCGATCATCGCGATGAGCTGCCGCTTCCCCGGCGGCGCGAACACTCCCGAAGCACTGTGGGACCTCGTCAGGGACGGCGTGGACACTGTGTCCGCGTTCCCGGGCAACCGGGGCTGGGACGTCGCCGGGCTCTACCACCCCGACCCCGACCACCAGGGCACCACGTACACCCGCGAGGGCGGGTTCGTGTACGACGCCGACGCCTTCGACGCGGGCTTCTTCGGGATCTCGCCGCGCGAGGCACGCGCCATGGACCCGCAGCAGCGCCTCCTCCTGGAGACCGCGTGGGAGGCCGTCGAACGCGCCGGCATCGATCCGCAGAGCCTGCGCGGCAGCCGCACCGGCGTGTTCACCGGCACGAACGGCCAGGACTACACGGCCGTCGTCGCCGAGGCCGCCGACAACGTCGAGGGCTACTCGGGCACCGGCAACACCGCGGCCGTCGTCTCCGGCCGCCTCTCCTACACCCTGGGCCTCGAAGGCCCGGCGGTGACCGTCGACACCGCCTGCTCCTCGTCGCTCGTCGCGCTCCACCTGGCCGCGCAGGCGCTGCGTCAGGGCGAGTGCGGCCTCGCCCTCGCGGGCGGGGTGTCGCTGATGTCGACGCCCACCGCGTTCGTGGAGTTCAGCCGCCAGCGCGGCATGGCCGCCGACGGCCGGTGCAAGGCCTTCGCCGAGGCCGCGGACGGCACCGGTTGGGGCGAGGGCGTCGGCCTGCTCCTGCTGGAACGCCTGTCGGACGCCCGCCGCAACGGCCACGAGGTCCTCGCGGTCGTACGGGGCTCCGCCGTCAATCAGGACGGCGCGAGCAACGGCCTGACCGCCCCCAACGGGCCCGCCCAGCAGCGCGTCATCCGCGCCGCCCTCGCCAGCGCCCGCCTGACGGCCGCCGACGTCGACGCCGTCGAGGCCCACGGCACCGGCACCACCCTCGGCGACCCCATCGAGGCGCAGGCCCTCCTCGCCACGTACGGGCAGGGACGCCCGCGCACCCGGCCCCTGTGGCTGGGCTCCGTCAAGTCCAACATCGGGCACACCCAGGCCGCCGCGGGCGCGGCCGGCATCATCAAAATGGTCATGGCGATGCGCGACGGGATCCTCCCGCGGACGCTCCACGTCGACCGGCCCAGCACGCACGTCGACTGGTCCGCGGGCGCCGTCGAACTGCTCACCGAACGCCGCGCCTGGCCGGAGCAGGAGGACGCCCCGCGCCGCGCCGGGGTCTCCTCCTTCGGCGTCAGCGGCACCAACGCCCACGTGATCATCGAAGAGGCCCCCGCCGCCGAGCCGCAGGGCCAGGCGGAGGAAGGCCCGGACGCGGCCGACGGCCGGGCCGCGGACGCCCCGGACACGCGTCCCGCCGCAGGCCCCACGGTCTGGCCGCTGTCCGGCCGCACCGCGAAGGCCCTGCGCGCCCAGGCCGCCCGGCTGCGCGAGCGGCTGCTCGACGACCCCGCCCTCGCCGCGGACGACGACGGGCGCGCCGACCTCGGCTGGTCCCTCGCCACCGGCCGCTCCGCCTTCGAACACCGGGCCGTGCTCATCGGCGAGGACCGCGACCGGCTCCTCACCGCCCTGGAGTCCCTCGCCACCGAAGCGCCCACCGCCCCCGGCACGGTGACCGGCGCGGTCGCCGAAGGCCGCCTCGGCGTGGTCTTCACCGGCCAGGGCAGCCAGCGCCCCGGCATGGGCCGCGAGCTGTACGAGGCCTTCCCCGTCTTCGCGGACGCGCTCGACGAGGTCTGCTCCCATCTGGATCCGTGGATAGAACGTTCGCTCCAGAGCGTCATGTTCGGTACGGACGCCGACCTCCTCGAGCAGACCGGCTACACGCAGCCCGCCCTCTTCGCCGTCGAGGTGGCGCTCTTCCGGCTCGCCGAGTCCTTCGGGATACGCCCCGAGATCGTCGGCGGCCACTCGATCGGCGAACTGGCGGCCGCGTACGTGGCCGGGCTGTGGTCCCTTGAGGACGCGGCCCGACTGGTCGCCGCGCGCGGCCGGTTGATGCAGGCGCTGCCCCGCGGCGGCGCCATGCTCGCTGTCCAGGCAGCGGAGACCGACGTCGCCCCGCTCCTGGAGGAGGTCGCCGAGTGGGCGGGCCTGGCCGCCGTCAACGGCCCCGCCCAGGTGGTCCTCTCCGGCGACCGCGGCGTCCTGGAGGACCTCGCCGTCCAGCTGCGCGCCGACGGCCGCAAGACCCGCTGGCTCAAGGTCAGCCACGCCTTCCACTCGCCGCTGATGGCCCCCATGCTGGACGAGTTCCGGCAGGTCGCGCGGGAACTGACGTACCAGGACCCGACACTGCCCGTCGTCTCGAACGTCACCGGACGCCTCGCCGCGGCGGACGAGCTGAAGGACCCCGAGTACTGGGTGCGGCACGTGCGCGAAGCCGTCCGCTTCCACGACGGCCTCGGCGCCCTCACCGGCTTCGGCGCCACCACCCTCCTCGAACTGGGCCCCGACGCGATCCTCACCGCGATGGCCCACGACACCCTCACCACCCCCGAGGCGCAGGCCGGACTCGTCCCGGCGCTGCGCCGCGACCGGCCCGAGCCCGACACCTTCCTGACCGCGCTCGCCCGTCTGCACGTGCGCGGCGCCACCGTCGACTGGACCCCGCGGTACGCGCCCCTCGCCGCGCGCCGCCGCGTCGCACTGCCCACGTACGCCTTCCAGCACCAGAGCTACTGGCTGGACACGCTGCCCCCGGGCGCCCCCGCGCAGGCCGCGGCTCCCGCCGACAGCGTCGAGGCACGCTTCTGGGAGGCCGTGGACCACGAGGACATCGGCGAACTCACCGGCGCCCTCGACGTGCCCGAGGACGCCCCACTGACCGACGTCCTGCCCGCCCTGACGGCCTGGCGGCGCAAGCAGCGCGCCAGTTCCGCGCTCGACTCCTGGCGCTACCGCGTCACCTGGAACCCGCTGCCGCCGCAGGCGTCGACGTACGGGCCCGCCCTCACCGGCACCTGGGCGCTGCTCGTCCCCGAGGGCCACGCCGAGCTGCCCTGGAACGCCGCCGCCGAACGCGCCCTGGCCGCCGGCGGCACCCGCGTCGTCGTGGTGCGCGTCCCGGAGGCCACGAGCACCGACCGCGCCGCCCTCACCGCCCTGCTGCGGCAGCGGGAGGCCGCGGAGTTCAACGGCGTCCTGTCGCTCCTCGCCCTGGCCGGGCCCGAGCGGCCCGCCGCCGCGGGGGAGGCGCCGCTCGCCGCTCTGCGCACGGCCGTCCTCCTCCAGGCCCTCGGCGACGCGGACAGCACCGCCACCGTCTGGGCCGCGACCCGCGGCGCGGTGTCGACCACGCCCGCCGAGGCCCCCGCCGACCCGGCGCAGGCCGCCGTCTGGGGCCTCGGGCGCGTCGCCGCGCTCGAATACCCGCAGACCTGGGGCGGCCTCGTCGACCTGCCCGAGGCCGCCGACACCGGTGCCGTCACCGCACTCACCCAGGCCCTCGGCGCCCTGGAGGGCGAGGACCAGGTCGCCGTGCGCGGCTCCGGAGTCCTCGTACGCCGCCTCGTGCGCGCCACCCCCGGCGAGGCGCCGAAGACGCGGTGGACTCCGCGCGGCACCGCCCTGATCACCGGCGGCACCGGCGCGCTCGGCGCGCACGTGGCCCGCTGGCTGGCCCGCGAGGGCGCCGAGCACCTGGTGCTCACCAGCCGCCGCGGCCCCGACGCGCCCGGCGCCGCGGAACTCCGTACCGAACTGGAGGCGTCGGGCGCCCGCGTGACGGTCGCGGCCTGCGACGTCGCCGACCGGGACGCCCTCGCGCGGCTCCTCGCGGACATCCCCGAGAACGCGCCGCTGACCGGCGTGTTCCACACCGCGGGCATCCTCGACGACGGTGTCGTCGACGGCCTCACCGAGGACCGCGTGGCCGGCGTGTTCCGGGCCAAGCTGGACTCCGCCCGCCACCTGGACGAACTGACGGCGGGCCTCGACCTGTCGGCGTTCGTGCTCTTCGCCTCCTTCGCCGGTGTCGTCGGCGGCCCGGGCCAGGGCACGTACGCCGCCGCCAACGCGGCCCTCGACGCCCTCGCCGAGACCCGGCGCGCCGCCGGGCGCGTCGCGACGTCCATAGCCTGGGGCCCCTGGGGCGGCAGCGGCATGGCCGCCGAGGGCGCGGCGGCCGAACGCCTCAAGCACGGCGTGATGCCGCCCATGGACCCCGACCTGGCGATCGCCGCCCTGCACCAGGCGCTGAGCCACGACCAGACGCTGACGTCCGTCGTGGACATCGACTGGGCCCAGTACGCGCCGGGCTTCACCGCGACGCGGCCCAGCCGCCTCTTCGCGGACGTCCCGGAGGCACGCGCGGCCCTCGCGCCCGCCGCCGAGCCGGCCGGCACCCCGGGCCCGGCGGCGGGAGCCCCCGCGAACGCGTTCGCCGACCAGCTCGCCGCCCTCGCCCCCGAGGACCGCGAGGCCGCCGTCCTCGACCTCGTGCGCCGGCGCGCCGCCGACGTCCTCGGCTACCCGAGCGTGGACGACATCCAGGTCACCCGCGCCTTCCGCGAGCTGGGCTTCGACTCGCTCACGGCGGTCGAGCTGCGCAACCTCATCGGCGCGGCCACCGGCCTCAAGCTGCCCACCACGCTCGTCTTCGACTACCCCACACCGGCCGCGCTCGCCGCCCACCTGCGCACCGAACTCCTCGGCGACGAGGCTACGACCGCCCCGACTGCCCCCGCCACGGGGGGCGCGGCCACCGACGAGCCCCTCGCCATCATCGGCATGAGCTGCCGCTTCCCCGGCGGCGTCCGCAGCCCCGAGGACCTGTGGCGGCTCGTCGCCGACGGCGTCGACGCGATCGCCGAGTTCCCCGCCGACCGCGGCTGGGACACCGGCGCGCTCTACGACGCGGACGCGGACCGGACCGGCACCTCGTACGTCCGCCAGGGCGGATTCCTGTACGACGCCGGACAGTTCGACGCCAAGTTCTTCGGCGTCAACCCGCGCGAGGCCCTGGCGATGGACCCGCAGCAGCGCCTCCTCCTGGAGACCGCGTGGGAGGCCTTCGAGCGCGCCGGGATCGACCCGGCAGGGCTCGGCGGCAGCCAGATCGGCGTCTTCGCGGGCACCAACGGCCAGGACTACACCGCCGGCGTCGACCACGTGCCCGACGAGGTCGAGGGCTACCTCGGCATCGGCAACGCCGCGAGCGTCGCCTCCGGCCGCATCTCGTACACCTTCGGCCTCGAAGGCCCGGCGGTCACCGTCGACACGGCCTGCTCCTCCTCCCTGGTGGCCCTGCACCTGGCCGCGCAGGCGCTGCGCCAGGGCGAGTGCACCATGGCCCTCGCGGGCGGCGTCTCGGTGATGTCGACCCCGGCGACGTTCGTGGAGTTCAGCCGTCAGCGGGGCCTCGCGACCGACGGCCGCTGCAAGGCGTTCGCGGAGGGCGCGGACGGCACGGGCTGGGGTGAGGGCGTGGGCCTGCTCCTCGTCGAGCGCCTCTCGGACGCGCGCCGCAACGGCCACCAGGTCCTGGCGGTCGTTCGGGGCTCCGCCGTGAACCAGGACGGTGCCAGCAACGGTCTGACCGCCCCCAACGGGCCTTCGCAGCGCCGCGTCATCCGCGCCGCCCTCGCCAACGCCGGCCTGACGGCCGCCGACGTGGACGCCGTCGAGGCTCACGGCACGGGCACCACCCTGGGCGATCCCATCGAGGCGCAGGCCCTGCTCGCCACCTACGGCAAGGAGCGCGCGGCCACCGACCCGCTGTGGCTCGGCTCCATCAAGTCGAACATCGGGCACACGCAGGCCGCCGCCGGTGTCGCCGGTGTCATGAAGATGGTCATGGCGATGCGGCACGGCGTCCTGCCCAAGACCCTGCACGTGGACGCCCCGACGTCCGAAGTGGACTGGTCGGCGGGCGCCGTCGAACTCCTCACCGAAGCCCGCGCGTGGCCCGAGCACGGTGACGGCACGCCCCGCCGCGCGGGCGTCTCGGCGTTCGGCGTGAGCGGCACGAACGCCCACGTCGTCGTCGAGCAGGCCCCGCACGGCGAGCCGGAGGCGACGGCGGCGGACGGCGGCGAAGCGCCCACGTCCGTGCTGCCCCTCGCCCTGTCCGCCAAGACACCGCAGGCCCTGCGCGAGCAGGCCGACCGGCTCCTGAACCGCCTGCGGGCGGACTTCGAGGCGGCCCCGGCGGACGTCGGCCTGTCCCTCGCGACGACCCGCTCCCGCTTCGAGCACCGCTCGGTCGTACTCGGCCGGGACCGCGAGGAACTCCTCACCGGGCTCCAGGAACTGGCGTCCGGGGCCCCCACGGCCACGCGGGCCGTGTCCGGGCGCGCCCCGGACGGCACGGTCCGACCGGTGTTCGTCTTCCCCGGCGAAGCCGCCGGGTGGACCGACGCCGTACGGGAACTCCTCGACGGATCGCCGGTGTTCGCCGCCCGCATGCGCGAGTGCGCGGACGCGCTCGCCGAGTCCGGGGGCGGGGACCTGTTCGAGGAACTGCGCGCCGACCGGGCGGAGGCGACGCGGCCGGTGCTCTTCGCCGTCCTCGTGTCGCTGGCCGCCGTGTGGCGGGCGGCCGGTGTCGAGCCCGCCGCCGTGGCGGGCCACGGCGCGGGCGAGATCGCCGCAGCCTGCGTGGCCGGTGCCCTGACCCTGCGGGACGCGGCCCGCGTCGCGGCCCTGCGGGAGCGGTCCGCCGAAAGCGCGGCTGACGAGAGCGCGGCTGACGAGAGCGCGGCCGACGCGCTCGCCGCCCTCGCGCCGCGCCCGGCCGACACCCCCCTGTACTCCACGACCACGGGGGAGTGGCTCACCGACAGCACCCCCATGGACGCCGGGTACTGGCAGCGCGACCAGCGGCAGCAACCCCCCGTCGAGCAGGCCGTGACGGGTCTGCTCGACGCGGGCCACGGCCTGTTCGTCGAGGTCGCCCCGCACACCGTGCTCGGCGACGCGCTGCGGCACGCCATCGAGGCCGACGGCCGCCCCGCCGTCGTGATCGACTCCCCGCGCGGCGCCGACGACGGCACGCACCGGCTCATGACCGCCGTCGCCGAGGCCCACGTCCACGGCGTCGAGCTGGACTGGGCGGCGCTCTACCCCGGCGCCCGCGCCACCGTCGACCTGCCCACATACGCCTTCCAGCACGAGCACTTCTGGCTCGTCGACGGGCGGGCCCCGGCCGACGCGGCGCGGCCCGCGACGGACGACACCGACGCCCGCTTCTGGGAGGCCGTGGAGCGCGAGGACCTGGAACAGCTCGCCGCCGAGCTTGAGGTGGCGGAGGAGTCCGCCGCCGGCCTCGGTTCCGTGCTGCCCGTCCTGTCGTCGTGGCGGCGCCGGCGGCGCGCACGCTCCACCGTCGACGCCTGGCGCTACCGCGTCACGTGGAAGCCGCTGACCGGCGGCCTCCCCGGCCCGGCCCTCACCGGCCGCTGGCTGGTCGTCGTACCGGAGGCGGCGGCCGCGCACCCGTGGACGGCGGGCGTCACCGACGCGCTGACCCGCGCCGGAGCCGAAGCCGTCGCACTGCTCGCACCCGAGGGCGAGGCGACCCCCGAGGCCCTCGCCGACCGGCTCCGCGCCCACGCGCGGGACGGCGTCGAGCCCGCGGGCGTCGTCTCCCTGCTCGCCCTCGACGAGTCGCCCCTCGCGGACCACCCGGCCGTGACCGCCGGGCTCGCCGGCACCGTCGCGCTGGTGCGCGCCCTGGAGGACACCGGGACCGGGGCGCGCCTGTGGGCCGTCTCGCAGGGTGCCGTCTCCACCGGCCGCAGCGACCGCCCGACGAGCGCCGCCCAGGCCCAGCTGTGGGGCCTCGGCCGCGTCGTCGCCCTGGAGCACCCCGAGCGCTGGGGCGGCCTCGTCGACCTGCCGCAGGCCCCTGACGCCCGCGCCGCGGCCCGGTTCGCCGCCGTCCTGGCGGGCATCCCCGCCACCGACGGCGACGCGGGCTTCGAGGACCAGCTCGCGGTGCGCGGCTCGGGCGTCTTCGCCCGCCGCCTCGCGCACGCGCCCCTCGACACCCGCCCGGCGGGGGAGTGGACGCCGCGCGGCACCACCCTCATCACCGGCGGCACCGGCGCGCTCGGCGCGCACGTGGCCCGCTGGCTGGCCCGCGAAGGCGCCGAGCACCTCGTCCTCACCAGCCGCCGCGGACCCGACGCCCCCGGCGCCGCCGAACTGAAGGCGGAGCTGGAGGAGTCGGGGGCCACCGTCACCGTCGCCGCCTGCGACGTGGCGCGGCGCGAGGACGTCGTACGCCTCCTCGACGAGCTGACGGGCGACGGGCACACCGTCCGCTCCGTCTTCCACGCCGCCGGCGTCAGCCCGGCGCTCCCCCTCGCCGACACCACCCCCGCCGGCCTCGCCGACGCGCTGGCCGCCAAGGCCGCGGGCGCCGCCCACCTCGACGACCTCCTCGCCGACGCGGACCTCGACGCCTTCGTGCTGTTCTCGTCCATCGCCGCCGTCTGGGGCAGCGGCGGCCAGGCCGGATACGCCGCCGCCAACACCTTCCTCGACGCCGTCGCCGAGCGGCGCCGCGCCCGCGGCCTGACCGCCACCTCCGTCGCCTGGGGCGCCTGGGGCGGCAGCGGCATGGCGGCCACCGCCGAGGCCGAGGAGCACCTGCGCCGGCGCGGCGTGGCACTGCTCGCCCCGGACCTCGCCGTCGCCGCGCTCGCGCAGGCCCTGGCCACGGGCGAGACGTGCCTGACGGTGGCGGACGTGGACTGGGAGCGGTTCGCGCCCGCGTTCACCGCCGCCCGGCCCAGCCCGCTCCTCGGCGCCCTGCCCGAGCTGCGGCCCCGGCCGAAGGCCACCGCGGCCGCCACGGCGGGCGACACCGCGCCCGTGTCGGCGTGGGCCGCCGAACTCGCCGGGCGCCCGCAGGCCGAGCGGCAGCGCCTCGTCCTCGACCTCGTGCGGACCGAGGCGGCCGCCGCCCTCGGCTACGCGGGCGCCGAAGCCGTCGAACCCACCCGCGCCTTCCGCGAGCTGGGCTTCGACTCCCTCACGGCGGTCGAGCTGCGCAACCGGCTCACCGCCGCCACCGAGGTCGAGCTGCCCGCCACCGCGGTCTTCGACCACCCGTCGCCCGAGGTCCTCGCCCACCACCTGCTGGGCGAACTCACCGGCGCCGCCCCGGCCGCGACCGCCGCCCCGGTGCCCGTGGCACACCCGGCCGACGTGGCCGACGACCCCATCGCCATCGTGTCGATGAGCTGCCGCTTCCCCGGCGGCGCCCACACCCCCGAGGCGCTGTGGCAGCTCCTCGTCGACGGCACGGACGCCATCTCCGTCTTCCCCGCCGACCGCGGCTGGGACCTCGACGGCGCCGCGCGCTACAAGCCCGAGGGCGGCTTCGTCTACGACGCCTCCGAGTTCGACGCCGGCCTCTTCGGGATCTCCCCGCGCGAGGCCCTGGCGATGGACCCGCAACAGCGCCTCCTCCTGGAGACCGGCTGGGAGTTGTTCGAACGCATCGGCATCGCCCCCAAGTCCCTGCGGGGCAGCTCCACCGGCGTGTTCGTCGGCTCGGGCTTCCAGGGGTACGCGACCGGCCTCGACAGCGTCCCCGAAGGCGTCGAGGGACACCTCATGACAGGCACGTCCGGCAGCGTCATCTCCGGCCGCCTCGCCTACTCCTTCGGCTTGGAAGGCCCGGCCGTCACCGTCGACACCGCCTGCTCCTCCTCGCTCGTCGCCCTGCACCTCGCCGCGCAGGCGCTGCGCCAGGGCGAGTGCGACCTCGCGCTCGCGGGCGGCGTCACCGTGATGGCGACCGCGGGCGCCTTCGACGAGTTCAGCCGCCAGGGCGGTCTCGCGGGCGACGGCCGCTGCAAGCCGTACGCCGAGGCCGCCGACGGCACCGGCTGGGGCGAAGGCGCGGGCCTGCTCCTGCTGGAGCGCCTGTCGGACGCCCGCCGCAACGGCCACGAGGTCCTCGCGGTCGTACGGGGCTCCGCCGTCAACCAGGACGGGGCCAGCAACGGCCTGACCGCCCCCAACGGCCCCTCCCAGCAGCGGGTGATCACCCAGGCCCTCGCCAACGCCCGCCTCGCGCCCGAGCAGATCGACGCCGTGGAGGGCCACGGCACGGGCACCGCCCTCGGCGACCCCATCGAGGCCCAGGCCCTCCTCGCCACCTACGGCCAGGACAGGCCCGCGGACCAGCCGCTGCTCCTCGGCTCGGTGAAGTCCAACATCGGCCACACCCAGGCCGCCGCCGGTGTCGCCGGCGTCATCAAGATGGTCATGGCCATGCGCCACGGCCTGCTGCCGCGGACGCTCCACGTCGACCGGCCCAGCACCCACGTCGACTGGTCCGCCGGAACCGTCGAACTGCTCACCCAGGCCCGCGAGTGGCCCGACCGCAACGGCTCGCCGCGCCGCGCCGGCGTCTCCTCGTTCGGCGTCAGCGGCACCAACGCGCACGTCGTCGTCGAACAGGCGCCCCGGCGCGCCAAGGCCCCCGCCGAGCCGTCCGGGCCCGCCGACGCGGCGGCCACCGGCGCCGTGGCGTGGCAGGTCTCGGCCCGCAGCGCGGAGGCCCTGCGCGCCCAGGCCGGGCGGCTGCGGGAACGGCTGCTCGCCGACCCCGCCCTCGCCGCGGACACCGCGTCCCGCGCCGACGTGGGCTGGTCCCTCGCCACCGGCCGCTCGCTCCTCGAACACCGGGCCGTCGTCCTCGGCCGGGAGCGCGACGACTTCCTGACCGGCCTCGACGCACTGGCCTCCGGCGCGCCCGCGGGCGCCGTCACGGGCACGGTCGCGGAGGGCCGCCTGGCCGTCCTGTTCACGGGCCAGGGCAGCCAGCGGATCGGTATGGGCCGCGAGCTGTACGAGGCCTTTCCGGTGTACGCGGACGCGCTGGACGAAGTGTGTGCACATCTGGACCAGTGGATAGAACGTTCGCTCCAGAGCGTGATGTTCGGTACGGACGCCGACCTCCTGGAGCAGACGGGCTACGCGCAGCCCGCCCTGTTCGCGATGGAAGTCGCGCTGTATCGCCTGGCGGAGTCCTTCGGCGTACGTCCGGAGATCGTCGGCGGTCACTCGATCGGCGAGCTGACGGCGGCGTACCTGGCCGGGCTGTGGTCTCTGGAAGACGCGGCTCAACTGGTGGCCGCGCGGGGTCGTTTGATGCAGGCCCTGCCCGAGGGCGGGGCGATGCTGGCCGTCCAGGCCACGGAAGCCGACGTGCTGCCCCTGCTCGACGGGATCGCCGACCGTGTGGGCGTGGCGGCGGTGAACGGCCCGGCGCAGCTGGTGCTGTCCGGTGACCGCGCCACCCTCGAAGGCCTGGAGCACACGCTTCGCGAGCAGGGCCGGAAGGTGAAGTGGCTGAAGGTCAGCCATGCCTTCCACTCGCCTCTGATGGACCCGGCCTTGGACGAGTTCCGTAAGGTCGCGGCCAAGCTGACGTACCAGGACCCGACGATTCCGGTGGTCTCCAACCTCACCGGCGAGCTGGCGGACGCCACCGAGCTGAAGGACCCCGAGTACTGGGTCCGGCACATCCGAGAAGCGGTGCGCTTCCATGACGGGCTGAAGGCCCTTGCCGGGCAGGGCGTCACGACGTTCCTGGAGCTGGGACCGGACGCCGTTCTGACGGCCATGGCGCACGACACGCTCACCGAACCCGCCGCACAGACGGGCCTGACAGCCGCCCTCCGCAAGGACCGGCCCGAGCCCGACACGTTCCTGACGGCCCTCGCGCAGCTGCACGTACGCGGCATCGAGGTCGACTGGGCACCCCTGTACGCGCCCGCCGACGCGCGGCGTCGCGTCGAGCTGCCCACGTACGCCTTCCAGCACCAGCACTACTGGCTGGAGACGGCGGACACGGCGGCGGACGCGGACGGGCTCGTGGCCGCGGACGAGGTGGAGTCGCGGTTCTGGGAGACCGTGGAGAGCGAGGACCTCGCCGAGCTGGCCAAGACCCTGTCCGTGCCGGACGACGCGCCGCTGGCCGACGTCCTGCCCGCCCTCACCGCCTGGCGCAGGCAGCGGCGCGAGGTCTCCGCGCTCGACAAGTGGAGCTACCGCGAGTCCTGGACACCGCTCACCGAGGCGGCGGCCGGAGACCTCACGGGCAGTTGGCTCCTCGTCGTACCGGAAGGCCGTACGGACACGCCGTGGAGCACGGCCGTCACCGCCCTCACGGCCGAGCGCGGGGTGCGCCTGGTCACCGTGGAGGTGCCCGGCCACGCCACCGAACGCCACGCCGTCGCAAAGCTCCTGCGCGCGGCGACCGGGGACACCGGCCAGGGCTTCGACGGCGTACTCTCGCTGCTCGCGGCCGGCGACCCCGCCGACGGGGCGGCCGACGACGGCGCCGCGCCGGCGGACGTGTCGCTCGCCCTCGCCCTGATCCAGGCCCTCGGCGACACGGGCGTCGACGCACCCCTGTGGTGCGCGACGCGCGACGCCGTCGCCGTAGGGGCCGCCGACGGCCGCACCGCTCCCGAGCGGGCCGCGCTGTGGGGCCTCGGCCGCGTCGCCGCCCTGGAGTACCCCGAGCGCTGGGGCGGCCTCGTCGACCTGCCCGAGGCGGCGGACACCGCGGCGGTGGCCCGGCTCGCCCGCGTCCTCGGCGGCGCCTGGGCCGGTGAGGACCAGGTGGCGGTGCGCGGCTCAGGCGTCCTCGGGCGCCGTGTGGTGCGCGCGCCCCTCGACGACGCGCACGCCACCGGGTGGGCGCCGCGCGGCACGGTCCTCGTCACGGGCGGCACGGGCGCGCTCGGCGGGCACGTGGCGCGCTGGCTGGCCCGCGAGGGCGCCGAGCACCTCGTGCTCACCAGCCGCCGCGGCCCCGACGCGCCCGGCGCCACGGAACTCCGTACCGAACTGGAGCAGTCAGGGGTCCGCGTGACCCTCGCGGCCTGCGACGCGGCCGACCGTGACGCGCTCGCCCGCGTCCTCGGCGAGATCCCCGCCGACGCCCCGCTCACCGCCGTGTTCCACGCGGCGGGCGTGCTCGACGACGGTGTGCTCGACGGGATGACGGCCGAGCGGTTCGCGACCGTCTTCCGCGCCAAGGCCCGCTCGGCCCGCAACCTGGACGAGCTGACCGCCGGTCACGACCTGTCGGCGTTCGTGCTCTTCTCGTCCTTCGCCGGTGTCGCGGGCGGCCCAGGGCAGGGCAGCTACGCCGCCGCCAACGCCTTCCTCGACGGGCTCGCCCACGCCCGCCGGGCCCAGGGCCTGACCGCCACCTCCGTGGCGTGGGGCCCGTGGGCGGGCAGCGGCATGGCCGCCGAGGGCGTCGCCGCCGAGCGGCTGCGCGGCGGGATGATCCCGCCGCTCGCGCCGGACCAGGCGATCGCCGCCCTCCACCGGCTCCTCGCCCACGACCGCACCGCGGCCCTGGTCGCCGACATCGACTGGCCGCAGTACGCGCCCGCCTTCACCACGGTCCGGCCCAGCAGGCTCTACGCCGAACTGCCCGACGTACGACGCCTCTCCGGCGCCGCCACCGAAGGCGGCGCCGGCCAGGCGGCCGTGGCAGGGACCCCGGACCTGGCGGCGCGGCTCGCCACCCTGGGCAGGCCCGAGCAGGACCGGCTGCTGCTCGACCTGGTCTGCGAGCAGGTCGCCGCCGTACTCGGCTACAGCGGCGCCGCGGCCGTCGAACCCACCCGCGCCTTCCGCGAGCTGGGCTTCGACTCCCTCACCGCCGTCGAGCTGCGCAACCGCGTCAACGCCCTCACCGGCCTCGTCCTGCCCGCCACGGTGGTCTTCGACCACCCGACGCCCACGGCCCTCGCCGACTGCCTGCGCACCGAACTCGCCCCCGACGCCGCCGACCCCGCGACGCTGCTGCTCGGCGACCTGGACCGGCTCGAAGGCAGCCTCGCCGCCGTCGCTTCGGCCGACGAGATCACCCGTACGAAGGTGGCGGTGCGGCTCCAGGCGGCGCTCGACCGCTGGAAGAACGGCTCCGCCGCCGGCGGGAGCACCTCCGGCGCGGCCGACGAGAGCGGCAGCGGCGGCGACGTCAGCGAGCAACTGGCGTCCGCGAGCGACGACGAGATGCTCGAATTCATCAAGAAGCAACTCGGCAGGGGTTGAAAGGACCCCGAGCTTTAGGTAACGGTAGTTAATTGAACTGACAGCCCCTATCCGCCCCCTTTATCGCACCCGCCCTTCGGCCGCATTTCGCGGAAATCCCGTAGGGGCGGGTAGGGGGAGGGTAGGGGTTGTTGGTCGTATAGCGCCCTCATAGCGTCATCGAGAAAACGGCTGCGGACAGGTCCGTTGTATGCCAGCAGGTGCGGCACACGTCCTGAACAGGTGACATTTGATGGCGAATGAAGAGACGCTGCGCGACTATCTCAAGTGGGTTTCGGCGGACCTGCATCAGACGCAGCAACGTCTGAAGGACATCGAGGCCGCTGCGCAGGAGCCCCTTGCGATTACGGCGATGAGCTGCCGCTTCCCCGGCGGCGTGGGCAGCCCCGAAGAACTGTGGGGGCTGCTCTCCGATGGCCGCGACGCTATTTCGGGGCTGCCCACCGACCGGAACTGGGATCTGGAGTCGCTCTACGACCCGGACGCCGCCGGAAAGCAGGGCACAAGTTCCACGGCCCACGGCGGATTCCTGGACGGCGTCGCCGAATTCGACGCGGCGTTCTTCGGGATATCCCCGCGCGAGGCCCTGGCGATGGACCCGCAGCAGCGGCTCCTCCTGGAGACCGCGTGGGAGGCGTTCGAGCGCGCGGGCATCGACCCGGCGACGGTACGCGGCAGCCGCACCGGCGTGTTCGTCGGCACCAACGGCCAGGACTACGCCCCGCTCCTCTTCGAAGCCGACGAGGACGTCGAGGGCTATGTGAGCACCGGCAACGCGGCCGCCGTCGAGTCCGGCCGCATCGCCTACACCCTCGGCCTCGAAGGCCCCGCCCTCACCGTCGACACGGCCTGCTCCTCGTCCCTGGTGGCCCTGCACCTCGCGGCGCAGGCGCTGCGCCAGGGCGAGTGCGGCATGGCGCTCGTCGCGGGCGTCACCGTCATCTCCACGCCCGGCGTCTTCACCGAGTTCAGCCGTCAGCAGGGCCTCGCCGCCGACGGCCGCTGCAAGGCGTTCGCGGCCGGCGCGGACGGCACGGGCTGGGGCGAGGGCGTCGGCATGCTCCTCGTCGAGCGCCTCTCCGACGCGCGCCGCGCGGGCCGCCCCGTCCTCGCGGTCGTCCGGGGCTCCGCCATCAACCAGGACGGCGCCAGCAACGGTCTGACCGCTCCCAACGGCCCTTCCCAGCAGCGCGTCATCATGCAGGCCCTCGCCAACGCCCGCCTCACGGCTGCCGACGTGGACGCCGTCGAGGCCCACGGCACCGGCACCACCCTGGGCGACCCCATCGAGGCGCAGGCCCTGCTCGCCACGTACGGCCAGGAGCGGCCCGCGGGCGGGCAGCCCCTGTGGCTGGGGTCCATCAAGTCCAACATCGGCCACACCCAGGCCGCCGCGGGCGTCGCCGGCCTCATGAAGATGGTCCTCGCGATGCGGCACGGCGTCCTGCCGCGCACGCTGCACGTCGACGCGCCGACCCCCGAGGTGAACTGGACGGCGGGCGCCGTCGAACTCCTCACGGAAGCCCGGCCGTGGACCGAGCGCGAGGACGGCGGCCCACGCCGCGCGGGCATCTCCTCCTTCGGCGTCAGCGGCACGAACGCCCACGTCATCGTGGAGCAGGCCCCGGCGGCCGACGAGCCCACGGCCGATGAGGAGCCCGCCCCGGTCGCTCCCGTCCTCGCGGGCGTGGTGCCGCTCGCCCTCTCCGCGAAGACCCCCGAGGCCCTGGCAGGCCAGGCGGCCCAACTGCGCGAACGCCTCCTCGCGGACGCGCGGACGGGCCTGGACGACCTGGCCTGGTCCCTCGCGGTGGCCCGCTCGCGCTTCGAGCAGCGGGGCGTCGTCCTCGGCCGCGACCGCGAGGAACTGCTCGCCGGGCTTCAGCGCTTGGCGGAGGGCGACGCGACGGCCGGTGGCGTTGTCACGGGCCGCGCGCTCGGCGGGATGGTCCGTCCGGTGTTCGTGTTCCCGGGGCAGGGGTCGCAGTGGGCCGGAATGGCCGTGGAACTGCTGGAGTCCAGCCCTGTCTTCGCCGAGCGGATGCGGGAGTGCGCGGAGGCCCTGTCGGAGTTCGTGGACTGGGACCTCCTTGAGGAGCTGGGCGGCGACCGCTTCGACCGGGTCGACGTGGTCCAGCCCGTCCTCTTCGCTGTGATGGTGTCGCTGGCTGCGGTCTGGCAGGCGGCCGGAGTCAAGCCCGCTGCTGTCGTCGGTCATAGCCAGGGGGAGATCGCTGCCGCGTGTGTGGCGGGCGCGCTGTCGCTGCGGGATGCGGCCCGTGTGGTGGCTCTGCGGAGCCTGGCGATACGTGAGCTGTCGGGCAAGGGCGGCATGGTTTCGGTGCCGCTGCCGGAGCAGGACGTACGTGAGCTGATCACGGGCTGGGAGGGGCGTATCGAGGTCGCGGCGGTGAACGGCCCGGCCCAAGTGGTGGTTGCGGGTGAGCCGGAGGCCTTGGAGGAGCTGGTCGCGCAGTGCACGGGCCAGGACGTCCGTGCTCGTACCATCCCGGTGGACTACGCCTCGCACTCCTCGTACGTGGAGAAGATCGAGGCCCAGATAGGCCAGGCCCTTGAGGGCGTGAGCCCGCAGGCGCCCGAGGTGCCGCTGTACTCCACGCTCACCGGCGCCTGGCTGGATGTCCCGATGGACGGCGGGTACTGGTACCGCAACCTCCGCCAGACCGTCCTCTTCGAACACGCCACCCGAGGCCTCCTCGCCGAAGGCCATGGCCTGTTCCTGGAGATGAGCCCCCACCCCGTCCTCACCGTCCCCGTCCAGGCCACCATCGACGCCACCGAAAGCCAGGCCGCCACCCTCGGCTCCCTGCGCCGCGACGAGGGCGGCGCCGACCGCCTCGCCGCCTCCCTCGCCGAAGCCCACGTCCACGGCGCCGAACTCGACTGGCAGGCCCTCCTCCCCGGCGCCCGCGCCACCGTCGACCTGCCCACCTACCCCTTCCAGCGCGACCACTACTGGCCGAAGGCCGCCCCGGCGGGCGCCGGTGACGTGGTGTTCGCGGGGCTGCGTGCCGCCGGGCACCCGCTGCTCGGGGCCGCCGTGGCGCTCGCGGGTGCGGAGGGGCACCTCTTCACGGGGCGTCTCTCGACGCAGACCCACCCCTGGCTCGTGGACCACGCGGTCGACGGCGCGATCCTGCTGCCCGGCACCGCGTACGTCGAACTCGCGCTGCGCGCGGGCGACGAGGTCGGCTGCGGCCACCTCGAAGAGCTGACCCTGGAAGCCCCCCTCGTCGTTCCGGAGCAAGGCGGCGTCCAGCTCCAGATCTCCGTCGGCGGGCCCGACGGCTCCGGGCGGCGCGAGCTGAGCCTGTTCGCGCGCCCGCAGGACGACTCCGACGACACCCCCTGGACGCGGCACTTCACCGGCAGCCTGCTGCCCGCCGCCCCTGCCGCTGCCGCCGAGCCGGCCGCGGAGGCCGCCGGTCTGACCGCGTGGCCCCCCGCGCGGGCCGAGCGCGTCGACGTCTCCGACCTGTACGAGCGCCTCACGGCCAACGGCCACGGCTACGGCCCCCTCTTCCAGGGCCTGCGCGCCGCCTGGCGCCGGGGCGACGACGTCTACGCGGAGATCGAACTGCCGCGGGAGGCACACCCCGACACGGAGGCCTTCGGCCTGCACCCCGCCCTCTTCGACGCCGCGCTGCACGCCATCGGCCTCGGTGACTTCATCGAGCGGACCGACCGCGCGCACCTGCCCTTCGTCTGGTCCGGCGTCACCCTGCACGCCACCGGCGCGACCACCCTGCGGGTGCGCGTGACGTCGGCGGGGACCGACACCGTGGCCGTGCTCGCCGCCGACGCCACCGGTCAGCCCGTGGTCTCCGTCGAGTCCCTCGCCCTGCGCGCCCTGTCCGACGAGCAGCTCACCGGCGGACCCCGGCTCGACGCGCTCTTCCAGGTGGAGTGGACGCCCGTCGACGCCTCCGCGACGCCGGACGCGCAGCTCGCCTCCGTGGCGCTCCTGGGCGGCGACGACGCCTCCGGCGCGCTGCCCCCCGTACGACGGACGTACGCGGACCTCGAGTCACTGACCGCCGCGCTCGACGAGGGCGCCGACCTGCCCGCGACCGTACTCCTGCCGCTGCTCGCGGCGGCGCCCCCCGCCGCCGAAGGCCGTGGCGCGGTCGAACTCGACGCCGTGCGGCCCCTGTTGGAGCGCGCGCTCGACGCCGTGCAGGGCTGGCTCGGCGACGAGCGGTTCGAGGCCTCCCGCCTCGCCGTGGTGACGCGCGGAGCCGTCGCGGCCGGCGACGGCGCCCCGGACCCCGTGGCCGCCGCCGTCTGGGGCCTGCTGCGCTCGGCGCAGTCCGAGCACCCGGACCGCTTCGCCCTGCTCGACCTCGACCCGGCCGGGACCGCCGACGCCCTGGTGGCCGCCGCGCTCGCGGCCGACGAGCCCGAACTCGCGCTCCGCGAGGGCGCGCTGCGCGCCCCGCGCCTGACCCGCGTACCGCTCCCGGAGACCACCGATGCCGGAGCGGCCTCGTGGGGTGACGGCACTGTCCTGATCACCGGCGGTACGGGCACCCTGGGCGGCCTGGTGGCCCGCCACCTCGTGACCCGGCACGGCGTACGCGACCTGCTGCTCGTCTCGCGCCGTGGCGAGGCCGCGCCCGGTGCCGCCGAACTCCGCGACGGCCTGGCCGAGGCGGGTGCCCGCGTGCGCCTCGCGGCCTGCGACACGGCCGACCGGGCCGCGCTGGCCGCCCTCCTGGACGAGGTCGGCGCCGACCTTTCGGCGGTCGTCCACGTGGCCGGAGCCCTGGACGACGGTGTGGTCACCGCGCTCACGCCCGAGCGGCTGGACACCGTGCTGCGGCCGAAGGCCGACGCGGCCCTCCACCTGCACGAGCTGACGGCGGACCTGGACCTCTCCGCGTTCGTCCTGTTCTCCTCGGCCGCCGGTGTCTTCGGCACCCCCGGCCAGGCCAACTACGCCGCCGCCAACGCCTTCCTGGACGCCCTGGCCCACCACCGCAGGGCCCACGGCCTGCCCGCGACGTCCCTCGCCTGGGGCCTGTGGGCCCAGGCCAGCGAGATGACCGCCCACCTGGGCGCGGGTCAGCTCGACCGCAGGACCCGCGCCGGAGCGGCCCCGCTCACCAGCGCCGAGGGCCTGGCCCTCTTCGACGCCGCCCACGCCGCGGGCCACCCGCTGACCGTGCCGGTCCGCCTGGACCTCGCGGGCCTGCGCGCCCGTGCCGCGGCCGACGGCGTCCCGCCGCTCCTGCGCACCTTGGTCCGCGCGCCCCAGCGGCGCACCGCGGCCGCCGCCGGGCAGCAGGAGGGCTCCGCCCTCGCCCAGCACATCGCGGCGCTGCCGGAGGCGGACCGTGAGGAGGAGGTCCTCACGCTGGTGCGCGGCCACGCCGCCGCCGTCCTCGGCTACCCCTCCGCCGACGCCATCGCGCCCGACCGCGCCTTCCGCGAGGTCGGCTTCGACTCGCTCACCGCCGTCGAACTCCGCAACCGCCTCACCGCCGCGACGGGCCTGCGCCTGCCCGCGACGCTCGCCTTCGACTACCCGGCCGCCACCGTCCTGGCCCGCCACATCCTCGAGGAACTCCTGGGCACCGACGCGGCGGCCCGGCCCCGGGGCGCGGCCCGCCCGGCGGCGGGTGCGGCCGCCGAGGACGACGACCCCATCGTGATCGTCTCCATGAGCTGCCGCTACCCGGGCGGCGTCACCACCCCAGAGGACCTGTGGCGCCTCGCCGCCGACGGCGTCGACGCCATCGGCGACCTGCCCGGCGACCGCGGCTGGGACGTCGACGCGCTCTACGACCCCGACCCGGACAGCGCCGGTTCCTTCTACACGCGCGAGGGCGGTTTCCTCTACGACGCCGCCGACTTCGACCCGGCCTTCTTCGGTATCTCGCCGCGCGAGGGCCTGTCCATCGACCCGCAGCAGCGCCTCCTCCTGGAGACCACCTGGGAGGCCTTCGAGCGCGCGGGCATCGACCCGGCGACGGCACGCGGCAGCTCGACCGGCGTCTTCGTCGGCGTCATGTACAACGACTACGCCACCCACCTTCTGAGCGCCCCCGGCGGCCTCGACGACCTGGAGGGCTACGTCGGCAACGGCAGCGCCGCGAGCGTCGCCTCCGGCCGCATCTCGTACACCTTCGGCCTCGAAGGCCCGGCGGTCACCGTCGACACCGCGTGCTCCTCGTCCCTGGTGGCCCTGCACCTCGCGGCGCAGGCGCTGCGCCAGGGCGAGTGCGACATGGCCCTCGCGGGCGGTGTCGCCGTCATGTCGACACCAGGTACGTTCATCGAGTTCAGCCGCCAGCGGGGCCTGGCCGCCGACGGCCGCTGCAAGTCCTTCGCAGCCGCCGCCGACGGCACCGGCTGGGGCGAGGGCGTCGGCCTTCTCCTTCTGGAGCGCCTGTCCGACGCCCGCCGCAAGGGCCACCGGGTCCTGGCCGTCGTGCGGGGTTCGGCCGTCAACCAGGACGGCGCCAGCAACGGCCTGACCGCCCCCAACGGCCCGTCCCAGCAGCGCGTCATCCGTGCCGCTCTCGCCGGCGCCGGTCTCTCCGCCGAGGACGTGGACGCCGTGGAGGCCCACGGCACCGGCACCACCCTCGGCGACCCGATCGAGGCGCAGGCCCTCATCGCGACGTACGGCAAGGAGCGTCCGGCCGACCGTCCGCTGTGGCTGGGCTCGCTCAAGTCCAACATCGGTCACACGCAGGCCGCCGCCGGTGTCGCCGGTGTCATCAAGATGGTCATGGCCATGCGCGCCGGCGTCCTGCCGCAGACCCTGCACGTGGACGAGCCGACCCCGCAGGTGGACTGGTCCGCAGGCACCGTCGAACTGCTCACCGAGGCCCGCGAGTGGGCCGAGCGGGACGGCGGCGGCCCGCGCCGCGCGGGCGTCTCCTCCTTCGGCGTCAGCGGTACGAACGCCCACGTCATCGTGGAACAGGCACCGACGGCCGACGAGCCGGCCCACCCGGACGAGGCGGCCGGCGGTGCCGCGCCGCTGACGTCCGTGGTGCCACTGGCCCTGTCGGCGAAGACGCCCGAAGCGCTGCGGGCCCAGGCGGCCCGCCTCCGCGACCACCTGCTTCAGGGCGCCGAGTTGGGCCTGGACGACCTGGCCTGGACGCTCGCCGCGGCCCGCTCGCGGTTCGAGCACCGGGGTGTCGTCCTCGGCCGGGACCGCGAGGAACTCCTCGCCGCGCTCGAGCGCCTGGCACGGGACGAGGTCACGCCTCAGGTGGTGTCCGGCCGCACGCTGGATGGGACGGTCCGTCCGGTGTTCGTGTTCCCGGGTCAGGGTTCGCAGTGGGCCGGGATGGCGCGTGAACTGCTCGACGCGTCCCCGGTGTTCGCAGAGCGGATGCGGGAGTGCGCGGAGGCCCTGTCGGAGTTCGTGGACTGGGATCTCCTTGAGGAGCTGGGCGGCGACCGCTTCGACGAGGTCGATGTGGTCCAGCCCGTCCTGTTCGCCGTGATGGTTTCGTTGGCTGCGGTCTGGCAGGCGGCCGGGGTGAAGCCCGCCGCTGTCGTCGGTCACAGCCAGGGCGAGATCGCCGCCGCGTGTGTGGCGGGGGCTCTGTCCTTGCGGGATGCGGCCCGTGTCGTGGCTCTGCGCAGCCTCGCGATCCGTGAGCTGTCGGGTAAGGGCGGCATGGTGTCGGTGCCGCTGCCCGAGGCCGAGGTGCGCGAGCTGCTGACGGCGTGGGGCGAGCGTGTCTCGGTCGCGGCTGTCAACGGCCCGGCCCAGGTGGTGGTGTCCGGTGAGCCGGAGGCCCTGGAGGAGCTGGTCGCACAGTGCGTGGCACGGGACATCCGCGCCCGCACCATCCCGGTGGACTACGCCTCGCACTCCGCGTACGTGGAACAGATCGAGGCCCAGATCGGCCAGGCCCTGGAGGGCGTGAGCCCGCAGGCCGCCGAGGTGCCGCTGTACTCCACGCTCACCGGCTCCTGGCTGGATGTCCCCATGGACGCGGGCTACTGGTACCGCAACCTCCGCCAGACGGTCCTCTTCGAGCACGCCACCCGCGGCCTCCTGGCCGAAGGCCACGCTCTGTTCCTGGAGATGAGCCCCCACCCGGTCCTCACCGTCCCGGTGCAGGCCACCATCGACGCCACCGAAAGCCAGGCCGCCACCCTCGGCTCCCTGCGCCGCGACGAGGGCGGCGCCGACCGCCTCGCCGCCTCCCTCGCCGAAGCCCACGCGTACGGACTTGAGCTGGACTGGCAGGCCCTCTTCCCCGGTGCGCGCATCCTGGCCGACCTGCCCACCTACGCCTTCCAGCGGCAGCACTACTGGCCCGAGTTCGCGAACGCGGAGGACTCCGAACCCCTCGTCACGGACGAGGTGGAGTCCCGGTTCTGGGAGGCAGTGGAGCGTGAGGACCTGGAGCAGTTGACGTCCACGCTCGTGGATGTCGACGAGAGTTCGCTGAGCGCGGTGCTGCCGGGCCTCGCGTCCTGGCGGCGGCAGCGGCGCGAGCGGTCCACGATCGACGCCTGGCGCTACACCGTGACCTGGAAGCCCCTCGCGGGCAGCCTCCCGGCCCCGAGCCTCACGGGCCGGTGGCTGGTCGTCCTGCCGGAGAGCGCCGAGGACGACCCCTGGACGGCAGGCGTCCACGAGGCCCTGGCCCGGGCCGGCGCAGAGGCCGCGGAACTGCGGGTCACGTCGGCCGAGTTGACCCGCGAGTCCCTGGCCGCCCGGCTGCGGGAAGCCGCTGACGCGGAGCTGTCCGGTGTGGTGTCGCTGCTCGGCCTTGACGAGGCCCCGCACGCGGAGCACGCGGGTGTGCCCGCCGGAACGGCGGGGGCCGTGGCTCTGGTGCAGGCCCTCGGTGACGCGGGCATCGAGGCCCGGCTGTGGGCGGTCACCCGGGGCGCTGTCTCGACCGGACGCAGCGACCGCGTCGAGAGCCCGGCGCAGGCCCAGCTGTGGGGCCTCGGCCGGGTCGTCGCCCTGGAGTACCCCGAGCGCTGGGGCGGTCTCGTCGACCTGCCGCAGTCGTACGACACCCGGGCGGGCGCGCGCTTCACGGCCGCCCTCGCCGGGATCGAGGACGAGGACCAGCTCGCCGTGCGCGGCTCCGGCGTCCTCGTACGCCGCCTCGTACGGTCCGAGCCCACCGAGCAGCCCAGGCCGTGGGCGCCGCGCGGCACCGCCCTCATCACCGGTGGTACGGGTGCGATCGGCGGCCACGTGGCGCGTTGGCTGGCCCGCGAGGGCGCCGAGCACCTGGTGCTCACCAGCCGCCGCGGCCCCGAAGCACCCGGTGCCGAAGAACTCCAGGCCGAACTGGAGGCATTGGGCGCCGAGGTCACCGTCGCGGCCTGTGACGTGGCCGACCGGGAAGCCGTCGTACGACTCCTCGACGAACTGGCCGTCGACGGCCACACCCCGCGGTCCGTCTTCCACACCGCGGGCGTCGGCCAGACGCAGCCGCTGGACGGCATGTCCGCCGCCGACATCGCCGAGGTGTTCGGCGCGAAGACGGCGGGCGCCACGCACCTCGACGAACTCCTCGACTCCGACGGCCTCGACGCCTTCGTGCTGTTCTCGTCGAACTCCGGCGTGTGGGGCGGCGGCGGCCAGGGCGCCTACGCCGCGGCCAACGCCTACCTCGACGCCCTCGCCCACGCCCGCCGCGCCCGCGGCCTCACCGCCACCTCCGTCGCCTGGGGCCTGTGGGCCGGGGGCGGCATGGCCGGGGACGAGGGCACGGAGCACCTGCGGCGCCGTGGACTGGCAGCCATGGCCCCGGAGCGGGCGATCGCCGCGCTTGCCCGGGCGGTGGCGCACGACGAGACGTTCGTGGCCGTGGCCGACATGGACTGGGAGCGGTTCGCGCCCTCCTTCACGTCGGTGCGGCCCAGCGCCCTCATCGGCGACCTGCCGGAGGTGCGCCGTGCGCTCGCCGAGCCCGAGGACACGCGGTCCGGCGCGGCGAAGCAGGGCGCTCCGGGCTCCGAGTGGGCCGAGCGGCTCGCCGGCCTCGCGGCGCCCGAACAGGAGCGGCAGCTCCTCGACCTGATCCGCGCGCAGGCGGCCTCGGTGCTCGGCTACGCGGGCGCGGAGGCGGTCGAGCCGACGCGCGCCTTCCGCGAGCTGGGCTTCGACTCCCTGACCGCCGTCGAGGTCCGCAACCGGCTCGCGACGGCCACCGGCCTGAAGCTGCCCACCACCCTCGTCTTCGACTACCCGACGTCCGCCGTCCTCGCGGGCCATCTGCGTACGCGGCTCGTGGGCGAGTCCGAGACCGCCCCCGCTCCGGCCGGGCGCGTGGCGGACGTCGACGACGACCCGATCGCCATCGTGTCGATGAGCTGCCGCTACCCCGGCGGCGTCACCAGCCCCGAAGCCCTGTGGCGGCTGCTCGCCGAGGGCGAGGACGCGATGTCCGAGTTCCCCGGCGGCCGCGGCTGGGACCTCGAAGCCCTCTACGACGCCGACCCCGAGAACCGGGGCACCAGCTACGCACGCCAGGGCGGATTCCTTTACGACGCCGACCGGTTCGACCCCGTCTTCTTCGGCATCTCGCCGCGCGAGGCTCTCGCCATGGACCCGCAGCAGCGGCTGCTCCTGGAGACCTCCTGGGAGCTGTTCGAACGCGCGGGCATCGACCCGGCCACCCTGCACGGCAGCCAGGCGGGCGTCTACGTCGGCGCCTCCTCGCAGGGCTACGGCTCCGGCCTGCGGCAGGCCCCCGAAGGCGTCGAGGGCTATCTGCTGGCGGGCGGCGCGACGAGCGTCATCTCCGGCCGCCTGGCCTACAGCTTCGGCCTCGAAGGCCCGGCCGTCACCGTCGACACCGCCTGCTCCTCCTCCCTCGTCGCCCTGCACCTCGCGGCGCAGGCGCTGCGCCAGGGCGAGTGCGACCTCGCGCTCGCCGGCGGCGTGACCGTCATGTCCAACCCCGGCGCCTTCATCGAGTTCAGCCGCCAGCGGGGCCTGGCCGCCGACGGCCGCTGCAAGGCCTTCGCCGAGGCGGCCGATGGCACCGGCTGGGGCGAAGGTGTCGGCCTGCTGCTCCTGGAGCGTCTGTCGGACGCCCGCCGCAAGGGCCACCAGGTCCTCGGCGTCGTACGGGGCTCCGCCGTCAACCAGGACGGTGCCAGCAATGGCCTGACCGCCCCCAACGGCCCGTCCCAGCAGCGCGTTATCCGCGCCGCCCTGGCGAACGCGGGCCTCACGGCCGCCGACGTCGACGCCGTGGAGGCTCACGGCACCGGCACCACCCTCGGCGACCCCATCGAGGCCCAGGCCCTGCTCGCTACTTACGGCCAGGACCGGCCGGAGGCTCAGCCGCTGTGGCTGGGCTCCATCAAGTCCAACATCGGCCACACCCAGTCCGCCGCCGGTGTCGCCGGTGTCATCAAGATGGTCATGGCCATGCGCGAGGGCGTCCTGCCGCAGACACTCCACGTCGACCGGCCGAGCACCCACGTCGACTGGTCCGCCGGGACTGTCGAACTCCTGACGGAGGCCCGGGAGTGGGCCTCGCGCGATGACGCCCCGCGCCGGGCGGGTGTCTCCTCCTTCGGCGTGAGCGGCACGAACGCCCACGTCATCGTGGAGCAGGCACCCGCCGATGAGCCCGCCGAGGTAGTGGAGCCGGTCGCTCCGGTCACCGCCGTGCCGTGGCTGGTCTCGGGCCGCAGCGCGGAGGCCCTGCGGGCGCAGGCCGAGCGGCTGCGCGAGTACGCCGACGGTGGCCCCGACCCCGTCGACATCGGCTGGTCGCTGCTCTCGGGGCGTGCCGTGCACGAGCACCGCGCCGTCGTCTTCGGCCGCGAGCGGCACGCGTTCCTGACCGGGCTCGACTCGCTGCTCTCCGGCGGCCCGGGTGTGATCTCCGGCTCGGTCGTGGAGGGCCGCCTCGGGGTGCTCTTCACGGGCCAGGGTAGCCAGCGGATCGGTATGGGCCGCGAGTTGTACGAGACGTTCCCTGTCTTCGCCGATGTGCTGGACGAGGTCTGCTCTCATCTCGACCAGTGGATAGAACGTTCGCTCCAGAGCGTGATGTTCGGTACGGACGCCGACCTCCTGGAGCAGACGGGCTATGCGCAGCCCGCGTTGTTCGCCGTCGAGGTGGCTTTGTTCCGCTTGGCGGAGTCCTTCGGCGTGCGTCCTGAGATCGTCGGTGGTCACTCCATCGGTGAGCTGGCGGCAGCGTATGTGGCCGGGTTGTGGTCGCTTGAGGATGCGGCCCGACTGGTGGCTGCGCGTGGCCGGTCGATGCAGGCCCTGCCGGAGGGCGGCGGCATGCTGGCCGTCCAGGCCACGGAAGCGGATGTGCTGCCGTTGCTCGACGGGGTCGCTGACCGTGTGGGTGTGGCCGCCGTCAACGGTCCGGCGCAGCTGGTGCTCTCCGGCGACCGCGCGGCCCTGGAAGGCCTGGAGGGGACCCTGCGTGAGCAGGGCCGGAAGGTGAAGTGGCTGAAGGTGTCGCACGCCTTCCACTCGCCCCTGATGGACCCGGTCCTCGACGAATTCCGCCGCGTAGCACAGCAGTTGACGTATCAGGAGCCGACGCTGTCGGTGGTCTCCAACCTCACCGGTGAGCCGGCCGATCCCGCAGAGCTGAAGGACCCGGAGTACTGGGTGCGGCACGTCCGCGAGGCGGTCCGTTTCCACGACGGTCTGAAGGCGCTTGCCGGGCAGGGTGTTTCGACCCTCCTGGAGCTGGGACCGGACGCCGTGCTCACCGCCATGGCGCACGACACGCTCACCGAGCCCGCCGCGCAGGCGGGTCTGGTCGGCGCGCTGCGCAAGGACCGCGCGGAGCCCGACGCGTTCCTGACGGCCCTCGCGCAGCTGCACGTACGCGGGATCGCCGTCGACTGGGCACCGCTGTACGCCCCGGTCGCGGCGCGGCGCCGCGTGGACCTGCCCACGTACGCCTTCCAGCACCAGAGCTACTGGCTGCGGCAGGCCGAGGGCGCCCCGGACGTCGAGTCCGCGGGGCTCGTGTCGGCGGGGCACCCGCTGCTCGGCGCCGGGATGCCGCTGGCGGACTCGGACGGCTACCTCTTCACCGGCCGCCTGTCCCTGCCCACCCACCCCTGGCTGGCCGACCACGCGGTGGCCGGGCGCGTGCTGCTGCCGGGCACGGCCTTCGTGGAGCTGGCCACGTACGCGGGCGGCCAGATCGGCTACGGCGTCCTCGACGAGCTGACCCTAGGCGCACCGCTGGTGCTGCCCGAGCGCGGCAGCGTCCAGGTGCAGCTGCGCGTCGAGGCCCCCGACCACGCCGGGCGCAGGCCCATCAGCCTGCACTCGCGCCCGGAGCCGGGCGACGGCGCAGAGGGTCTGTCGGCCGACGCCTGGACCAAGAACGCCACCGGCACCCTCACGGAGTCCGCGCCGGCCGCGCCCGCCGCGCCCGCCGCCTCCGACGACCTGACGTCCTGGCCGCCCCGCGACGCGGAGCCGCTCGCGGTCGACGGGCTCTACGAGGAACTGTCCGCGGCGGGCTACGACTACGGGCCGGTGTTCCAGGGGCTGCGCGGAGCCTGGCGGCGCGGCGACGAGGTCTTCGCCGAGGTCGCGCTGGAGCAGGACGAGCACACCGAGGCCGGCTCCTTCGGCCTGCACCCGGCGATCCTCGACGCCGCCCTGCACGCCCGGGCCGCCGGCGCGGCAGGGGAGACCGCGGCCGAGGCGGAACCCGCCACCGGCGGGCTGCCCTTCACCTGGACCGGAGTCACCGTGCACGCGGCGGGCGCCGCCACGGTCCGCGTCCGCCTGGCACCCAACGGCACGGACGGCGTCTCCCTCGCCGTCGCGGACACCACGGGCACACCGGTCGCCACTGTCGACGCGCTGGTCTTCCGGCCCATGTCGAAGGACCTCATCGAGCAGATGAGCGGCCGGCACCCGCACGCCGACTCCGCCTTCCACGTGGAGTGGAAGCCGCAGGCCGTGGCGGCGGCCGCCGAGCCGGTTCCGTACGTGTCGTACGAGGAGCTGGACGCCGGCGGGCCTGTCCCGGCCGCGGTGGTGTGGCAGGCGGGCGGCTCCGGTGGTGAGCTGAAGCCCGAGGCGGTGTCGGCGCGGCTGGCCGAGGCACTGGGAGTGGTGCAGGGCTGGCTGGCCGACGAGCGCCTTGAGGCCTCGCGCCTCGTCGTCGTGACGCGCGGCGCGGTCGCGGCCGGTGACGTGGTGCCGGACCCGGTGGGCGCCGCCGTGTGGGGCCTGGTGCGCTCGGCCCGCTCGGAGCACCCGGGGCGCTTCGTCCTCGTGGACTCGGACGCCGATGCCGAAGCCGGTGCGGAGATCGACGCGTCGGTCCTGGGCGCCGTCCTCGCGTCGGGCGAGCCGGAAGCGGCCGTCCGGGGCGGTTCGATCTGGGTGCCCAGGCTCTCCCGGGTCACGCCCCCGTCCGCCGGCGACACTCCGTGGGGCCAGGGCTCGGTCCTGGTGACCGGCGCGTTCGGCGGCCTGGGACGGGTGGTGGCACGGCACCTGGCCGAGCGCCACGGCGTACGCGACCTGCTGCTCGTCTCGCGCCGCGGCCTGGAAGCCACCGGGGCCGTCGAACTGCGCGACGAACTCCAGGCACTCGGCACCCGAGTGACCGTCGCCGCGTGTGACATGGCCGACCGGGACGCCGTGGCCGCGCTCCTCGACGAGCGCGGCGCGGACCTCTCGGCGGTCGTCCACGTGGCGGGCGTCCTGGACGACGGCGTGGTCACGTCCCTGACGCCCGAGCGTGTGGACGCGGTGCTGCGGCCCAAGGCGGACGCGGCCCTGCACCTGCACGAGCTGACCGCGGACCTGGACCTGTCCGCCTTCGTCCTGTTCTCCTCGGCGTCCGGCGTCTTCGGCGGGCCGGGGCAGGCCAACTACGCCGCCGCGAACAGCTTCCTGGACGCCCTCGCGGCCACCCGCCGCGCCCAGGGCCTCCCGGCGACCTCGCTCGCCTGGGGCCTGTGGGCCCAGGACAGCGCCATGACGGGCGACCTGGCCGACGCGGACCTCCAGCGCATGGCGCGCGGCGGCGTCCTCGCCCTCGACACGGACGAGGCACTGGCCCTGCTCGACCTCGCCCCGGCGAGCGCGCACCCGGCGCTCGTCCCGATCCGCATCGACACCGCCGCGCTGCGCACCCAGCCGCAGGAGACGCTGTCGGCGCTCTTCAGGGGCCTGGTGCGGCCCGCCGTCCGGCGCGCACGCGGCGCGGACACCGACACCGCGGCCGCGCGCGCCGAGCGTACGGACTCCCTCGCGGACCGTCTGGCGGGCCGCTCCGGCGCCGAGCGCGACCGGGTCCTGCTCGACCTCGTCCGTACGCACGTGGCGGGCGTGCTCGGCTACGCGTCACCGAACGCCGTCGAGCTGAGCCGGGGCTTCCTGGAACTCGGCTTCGACTCCCTGACGGCCGTGGAGCTGCGCAACCGCCTCAACGCCGAGACGGAGCTGCGGCTGCCCAGCACGCTGATCTTCGACTACCCGAACCCGGCCGCGCTGGCCGAGTACCTGGCCGAGGAACTGCCCGAGACGGCCGCGACCCCGGTCGCCCCCGGCGACCTGGACGCGGAACTCGACCGCCTGGAGAGCGTCCTCAAGGCCCTCGGCGGCGACACCGACGGCACCGAGAGGGACCGCGTCGCGGGCCGGCTTCGGTCGCTGCTCACCGCCTGGGACACCACGCGCGACACCGCCGCAGCCCCGGCCGACGAGCAGCGGCAGGAGCTGGAGGACATCGGGGGCGCCACCGCCGACGAACTCTTCGACCTGCTCGACAACGAGCTACGAACCCCCTCAGAGACACCCCCGCACACCAGCTCAGACACCGGCTCGGACACAGACCGGCCCGACGACCGCTTCGAGGAGGCGCTGTAAATGGCGAACGAGGAGAAGTACCTCGACTACCTGAAGCGGGCGACGACCGACCTGCGCGACGCCCGCCGCCGGGTGCGTGAACTGGAGGACGCCCGCCACGAACCCGTCGCGATCGTCGGCATGAGCTGCCGCTACCCGGGCGGCGTGAACACGCCCGAGGACCTGTGGCGGCTCGTCGCCGACGGCACCGACGCCATCTCGGCGTTCCCCACCGACCGCGGCTGGGACACCGACGAGCTGTTCGACCCGGACCCCGACAAGCAGGGCACCAGCTACACCGCGGAGGGCGGCTTCCTCTACGACGCCCCCCAGTTCGACGCCTCGTTCTTCGGCGTCTCGCCGCGCGAGGCCCTGGCCATGGACCCGCAGCAGCGGCTCCTCCTGGAGACCGCGTGGGAGGCGATCGAGCGGGCGGGCATCGACCCGGTCTCGCTGCGCCGCAGCCGCACCGGCGTCTTCGCGGGCGTCATGTACTACGACTACGCGACCCGCCTGCACGCCCTGCCGGAAGGCGTCGAGGGCTACATCGGCACCGGCAACGCGGGCTCGGTCGTCTCCGGCCGCGTCGCCTACACCCTCGGCCTCGAAGGCCCCGCCGTCACCGTCGACACGGCCTGCTCGTCGTCCCTGGTGGCGCTCCACCTGGCCGCGCAGGCCCTGCGGCAGGGCGAGTGCTCCCTCGCCCTCGCGGGCGGCGTGACCGTGATGCCCACGGCGGGCACCTTCGTCGACTTCAGCCGCCAGCGCGGACTGTCGACGGACGGCCGCTGCAAGTCCTTCGCCGCATCGGCGGACGGCACCGGCTGGGGCGAGGGCGCGGGCCTGCTGCTCCTGGAGCGCCTGTCGGACGCGCGCCGCAACGGCCACAAGATCCTCGCCGTCGTACGGGGCTCCGCCGTCAACCAGGACGGCGCCAGCAGCGGCCTGACCGCCCCCAACGGCCCCTCGCAGCAGCGCGTCATCCGTGATGCCCTGGCCAGTGCGGGCCTGAAGCCGGGCGACGTGGACGCCGTCGAGGCCCACGGCACCGGCACCACCCTCGGCGACCCCATCGAGGCCCAGGCCGTCATCGCGACGTACGGCAAGGAGCACTCGGCGGAGCGCCCGCTGTGGCTGGGTTCGCTCAAGTCGAACATCGGGCACACGCAGGCCGCCGCCGGTGTCGCCGGTGTCATCAAGATGGTCATGGCCATGCGCGCGGGTGTCCTGCCGCGGACACTCCACGTCAACGAGCCGACCCCGCAGGTGGACTGGTCCGCGGGCACCGTCGAACTGCTCACCGAGGCCCGCGAGTGGGCCGAGCGGGACGGCGGCGGGCCGCGCCGCGCGGGTGTCTCCTCCTTCGGCGTCAGCGGTACGAACGCCCACGTCATCGTGGAGCAGATAGGGGAGCCCGAGCCCGAGGCCGAGCCCGACGGTGGTGAGCAGGACGCCGCGCCCTCGGTGGTGCCCGGCGTGATCCCGCTGGCACTCTCGGGCCGCACCCCGGAGGCCCTGCGGGCCCAGGCGGCACGCCTGCGCGAGCACCTGCTCACCCGCCCCGGCCTCGAACCGGCCGACGTGGCCTGGTCCCTCGCCGTGGCACGGTCGCGCTTCGAACACCGGGGCGTTGTCCTCGGCCGTGACCGGGATGACCTCCTTGCCGGGCTTGAGCGCCTTGCCGACGGGGGTGCCCTCACGGGTCGTGCCCTGGGCGACACCGTCCGCCCGGTGTTCGTGTTCCCGGGGCAGGGTTCGCAGTGGGCGGGGATGGCGCGTGAACTGCTCGATGAGTCGCCGGTGTTCGCGGAGCGGATGCGGGAGTGCGCTGAGGCCCTGTCGGAGTTCGTGGACTGGGACCTCATGGAGGAGCTGGGTGGCGACCGCTTCGACCGGGTCGACGTGGTCCAGCCTGTCCTGTTCGCCGTGATGGTCTCCCTGGCTGCGGTCTGGGAGGCGGCCGGGGTGAAGCCCGCCGCCGTGGTCGGTCATAGCCAGGGTGAGATCGCCGCCGCGTGCGTGGCGGGGGCCCTGTCCCTGCGGGACGCCGTGCGCGTCGTGGCCCTGCGCAGCCTCGCCATCCGTGAGCTGTCGGGCAAGGGCGGCATGGTGTCGGTGCCGCTGCCCGAGGCCGAGGTGCGCGAGTTGATCGGGGGCTGGGAGGGCCGGATCGAGGTCGCGGCCGTCAACGGCCCGGCCCAGGTGGTGGTTTCGGGTGAGCCGGAGGCCCTGGAGGAGCTGGTCGCGCACTGCACGGGCCAGGACATCCGTGCTCGTACGATCCCCGTGGACTACGCCTCGCACTCCTCGTACGTGGAGCAGATCGAGGCCCAGATCAGCCAGGCCCTGGAGGGCGTGAGCCCGCAGGAAGCTCAGGTCCCGCTGTACTCGACGCTCACGGGCGCCTGGCTGGACGCGGCGACGCCGATGGACGCGGGCTACTGGTATCGCAACCTGCGCCAGACCGTGCTCTTCGAGCACGCCACCCGGGGCCTCCTCGCCGAAGGCCATGGCCTGTTCCTGGAGATGAGCCCCCACCCGGTCCTCACGGTCCCGGTGCAGGCCACCATCGACGCCACTGACAGCCAGGCCGCCACCCTCGGCTCGCTCCGGCGCGACGAGGGCGGCGCCGACCGCCTCGCCGCCTCCCTCGCCGATGCCCACGTCCACGGCGCCGAACTCGACTGGCAGGCCCTCCTCCCCGGCGCCCGCGCCACCGTCGACCTGCCCACCTACCCCTTCCAGCGCGACCACTACTGGATGCTGGCCCCGGACCAGGACGCCGACACCGAGGCCACGCCGGCCACGGACGAGGTGGAGTCCCGGTTCTGGGAGGCCGTGGAGCGTGAGGACCTGGAGCAGTTGACGTCCACGCTCGTGGATGTCGACGAGAGTTCGCTGAGCGCGGTGCTGCCGGGCCTCGCGTCCTGGCGGCGGCAGCGGCGCGAGCGGTCCACGATCGACGCCTGGCGCTACCGCGTGACCTGGAAGCCGCAGGCGGGCGGCCTGCCCGTGCCCGCCCTGACGGGCCGCTGGCTCGTCGTCGTACCGGAGAGCGCGGACGAGCACGCGTGGGCGCCCGGTGTCGTCGAGGCACTGACGCAGGCCGGTGCGGACGTCACCGAACTACGCCTTACGGCACATGAGCTGACACGAGAGTCCCTGGCCGTCCGACTCCGGGAAGCCGCGGACGCGGAGTTCGCCGGTGTGGTGTCGCTGCTCGGCTTCGAGGAGTCGGCGCACGCGGAGCACGCGGGTGTGCCTGCCGGGCTGGCGGGGACCGTGGCTCTGGTGCAGGCCCTCGGTGACGCGGGCATCGAGGCCCGGCTGTGGGCGGTGACCCGGGGGGCCGTGTCGACCGGACGCAGCGACCGCGTCGAGAGCCCGGCGCAGGCCCAGCTGTGGGGCCTCGGCCGGGTCGCGGCCCTGGAGCACCCCGACCGCTGGGGCGGTCTGATCGACCTTCCCTCGGCCTACGACTCGCGTGCCGCGTCGCGGTTCACCTCGGTCCTCACGGGCCTCGGTGACGAGGACCAGCTCGCGGTGCGGGACACGGGCGTGTTCGTACGCCGGTTCGCCCACGCGCCGCTCGACGCGCCGGTGGCGGAGTGGACGCCGCGCGGAACGGCCCTGATCACCGGTGGTACGGGTGCGATCGGCGGCCACGTGGCGCGCTGGCTGGCCCGCGAGGGCGCCGAGCACCTGGTGCTCACCAGCCGCCGCGGCCTCGAAGCACCCGGCGCAGCCGAACTCAAGGCCGAGCTTGAGGAGTTGGGCGCCGAGGTCACCGTCGCGGCCTGTGACGTGGCCGACCGGGAAGCCGTCGTACGACTCCTCGACGAAGTGGCCGCCGACGGCCACACCCTGCGGTCCGTCTTCCACGCGGCCGGGGTCAGCCCGTCGTACGCCATCGCGGACATGGCCGCCGCCGACATCGCCGAGGTGTTCGGCGCGAAGACGGCGGGCGCCACGCACCTCGACGAACTCCTGGGCTCCGCGGACCTGGACGCCTTCGTGCTGTTCTCGTCGAACTCCGGAGTGTGGGGCGGCGGCGGCCAGGGCGCCTACGCCGCGGCCAACGCCTACCTCGATGCCCTCGCCCAGGCCCGCCGCGCCCGCGGCCTCCCCGCGACCTCCGTCGCCTGGGGTGCCTGGGGCGGCAGCGGCATGGCCGCGGAGGAACAGGCCGAGGAGCACCTGCGGCGCCGTGGCGTGACGGCGATGGCGCCGGAGCGGGCGGTGGCGGCCCTTGCCCAGGCCGTGGCGCACGGCGAGACGTTCCTGGCCGTCGCGGACGTGGACTGGGAGCGGTTCGCGCCCGCCTTCACGTCGGTGCGGCCCAGCCCCTTCATCGGGGATCTGCCGGAGGTGCGGCGCGCGCTCGCCGAGCCCGGGACGGCCGCCCCCGCCGGCGCCAAGGGCGCGGGTTCGGAGTGGGCCGAGCGGCTCGCGGGCCTCGCGGAGCGCGAGCAGGAGCGCCTGCTCCTCGACCTCGTACGCGGCCACGCCGCGGCCGTGCTCGGCTACGCGGGCCCGGAAGCCGTCGAACCCAACCGGGCCTTCCGCGAGCTGGGCTTCGACTCCCTGACCGCCGTCGAGGTCCGCAACCGCATCGCGACGGCCACCGGCCTGAAGCTGCCCACCACCCTCGTCTTCGACTACCCGACGTCCGCCGCGCTCGCCGGCCACCTGCGTACGCGGCTCGTGGGCGAGTCGCGGACGGCCACGAGCGCCGCCCCGGTCCCGTCCGGGCGTGCCGCGGGCGCCGAGGACGACCCGATCGCCATCGTGTCGATGAGCTGCCGCTACCCCGGCGGCGCCACCAGCCCCGAAGCCCTGTGGCGCCTCGTCGCCGACGGCACCGACGCGATCTCCGTCTTCCCCACCGACCGGGGCTGGGGCGCCGACGGGCTGTTCCAGCCGGAGCAGCACGGCGCCGCCGACACGAGCTTCGCCGCGCAGGGCGGCTTCCTCTACGACGTGTCCGAGTTCGACGCCGGACTCTTCGGGATCTCGCCGCGCGAGGCCCTCGCGATGGACCCGCAGCAGCGGCTGCTCCTGGAGACCTCCTGGGAGCTGTTCGAACGTGCGGGCATCGCGCCGTCGGCCCTGCACGGCAGCAGCACCGGCGTGTTCGTCGGCGCCTGCTCCCAGGGCTGGTCGGCGGGCCTTGCCCACGCCCCGGAGGGCGTCGAGGGCTATCTGATGACGGGGGACGCGACGAGCGTCATCTCCGGCCGCCTCTCCTACAGCTTCGGCCTCGAAGGCCCGGCCGTCACCGTCGACACCGCGTGCTCCTCGTCCCTGGTGGCGCTGCACCTGGCGGCGCAGGCGCTGCGCCAGGGCGAGTGCGACATGGCCCTCGCGGGCGGCGTCACCGTCATGGTGAGCCCCGCCGCCTTCCTGGAGTTCAGCCGCCAGCGGGGGCTCGCCGCCGACGGCCGCTGCAAGCCGTTCGCGGAGGCGGCCGATGGCACCGGCTGGGGCGAAGGTGTCGGCCTGCTGCTCCTGGAGCGCCTGTCGGACGCCCGCCGCAACGGCCACGAAGTCCTCGGCGTCGTACGCGGCTCCGCCATCAACCAGGACGGCGCCAGCAACGGTCTGACCGCTCCCAACGGCCCGTCCCAGCAGCGCGTCATCCGCGCCGCCCTGGCGAACGCGGGCCTCACGGCCGCCGACGTCGACGCCGTGGAGGCTCACGGCACCGGCACCACCCTCGGCGACCCGATCGAGGCCCAGGCCCTCCTCGCTACTTACGGCCAGGACCGGCCGGAGGCTCAGCCGCTGTGGCTGGGCTCCATCAAGTCCAACATCGGCCACACCCAGTCCGCCGCCGGTGTCGCCGGTGTCATCAAGATGGTCATGGCCATGCGCGAGGGCGTCCTGCCGCAGTCCCTGCACGTGGACCGGCCGAGCACGCACGTCGACTGGTCCGCCGGGGCTGTCGAACTCCTCGCGGAGCCGCGCCCGTGGGACGAGCGCGAGGACGGCGGGCCGCGCCGCGCGGGCGTCTCCTCCTTCGGTGTGAGCGGTACGAACGCCCACGTCATCGTGGAGCAGGCACCCGCCGGTGAGCCCGCTGAGGTCGTGGAGCCGGTCGCTCCGGTCACGGCCGTGCCGTGGCTGGTCTCGGGCCGCAGTGCGGAGGCCCTGCGGGCGCAGGCCGACCAGCTGCGGGAGCACATGGTGACGCACCCCGACCTGGACCCGGTGGCCGCCGGCTGGTCGCTGCTCACGGGCCGGTCCGCGCTCGAACACCGGGCCGTCGTCCTGGGCCGGAGCAGCGACGAACTCCTCACAGGCCTCGAAACCCTGGCCTCCGGCGGCCCGGGCGTGGTCTCCGGCTCGGTCGTGGAGGGCCGCCTCGGGGTGCTCTTCACGGGCCAGGGCAGCCAGCGCCCCGGCATGGGGCGCGAGCTGTACGAGACGTTCCCTGTCTTCGCCGATGCGCTGGACGAGGTCTGCTCTCATCTCGACCAGTGGATAGAACGTTCGCTCCAGAGCGTGATGTTCGGTACGGACGCCGACCTCCTGGAGCAGACCGGGTATGCGCAGCCCGCTCTGTTCGCGATGGAAGTCGCCCTTTATCGCCTGGCGGAGTCCTTCGGCGTACGTCCGGAGGTCGTGGGCGGTCACTCCATCGGAGAGCTGACGGCGGCGTACGTGGCCGGGCTGTGGTCGCTTGAGGACGCGGCCCGACTGGTGGCTGCGCGCGGCCGGTTGATGCAGGCCCTGCCCGAGGGCGGCGGCATGCTGGCCGTCCAGGCCACGGAAGCCGACGTGCTGCCGCTCCTCGACGGGCACGCTGACCGTGTGGGCGTGGCCGCCGTGAACGGCCCGGCGCAGCTGGTGCTCTCCGGCGACCGCGCCACCCTCGAAGGCCTGGAGCAGACGCTTCGCGACCAGGGCCGGAAGGTGAAGTGGCTGAAGGTGTCGCATGCCTTCCACTCGCCGTTGATGGAGCCGGTTCTCGCGGACTTCCGTAAGGTCGCCAGCGGACTGACGTACGGGGAGTTGAGCCTGCCGGTCGTCTCGAACGTCACCGGTGCGCTGGCCGATCCCGCCGAGATGAGGGATCCCGAGTACTGGGTGCGGCACGTCCGCGAGGCCGTGCGCTTCCACGACGGCCTGAAGGCCCTCGCCGGGCACGGGGTCTCGACCCTCCTCGAACTCGGCCCGGACGCCGTCCTGACGGCCATGGCGCACGACACGCTCACCGACCCGGCTGCGCAGAAGGGCCTGGTCGCCGCCGTCCGCAAGGACCGCACCGAGCCCGGCACCTTCCTGACCGCGCTCGCGCAGCTGCACGTACGCGGAGCCGAGGTCGACTGGACGCCGCTGTACGCGGACACGACGGCGCGCGGGCGGGTCGCACTGCCCACCTACGCCTTCCAGCGGCGCCGCTACTGGCCGAGTGCGGCTGCGGGCGCGACCGGTGACGTGTCCGCGACCGGTCTTGTCGCGGCGGGGCACCCGCTCCTGGGCGCCGCGGTGCCCCTGGCGGACTCCGACGGCCACCTCTTCACGGGGCGTCTGTCGCTGGCCACGCATCCGTGGCTGGCGGATCACGCGGTGGCGGGCCGGGTGCTGCTGCCCGGCACGGCGTTCGTGGAGCTGGCGGTGCGGGCCGGTGACGAGGTCGGCTGCGGGGTGCTTGAGGAGCTGACGCTGGCGTCGCCGTTGGTGCTGCCGGAGCGTGGTGCCGTACAGCTCCAGGTCCGTGTCGGCGCCGAGGACGCGGACGGGCGGCGCGCAGTCGTCCTGCACTCCCGCGAGGAGCGCGACGACCACGCGGCCGACGGCGGATGGACCGCGCACGCCACCGGTGTGCTCGTCGGCGGCGGGCTGCGGCAGCCGGAGTTCCGGCTCGCCGAGTGGCCGCCGCGCGACGCCACCGAGGTCGATGTCGAGGGCCTCTACCAGCATCTGACGGAGCTGGGCTTCTCCTACGGCGAGGCGTTCCAGGGGCTGCGGGCCGCCTGGCGGCGCGGCGACGAGGTGTTCGCCGAGGTCGCGCTGCCGGAGGAGCAGGCCGACAGCGCCGAGGCCTTCCGGCTGCACCCCGCCCTCCTCGACGCAGCCCTGCACGTGCTGGGCCTCGGCGTGCTCCGGGACACGGGGGCCGAGGGCGAAGGGGCGCGGCTTCCGTTCGCCTGGGGCGGTGTCTCGCTGCACGCGACCGGGGCGTCCACGCTGCGCGTACGCCTCGCCCCCGCGGGCGACGACGGCGTGTCCCTCGCGGTCGCGGACGGGCTCGGCGACCCGGTCGCCACCGTCGACTCGCTGGTCTTCCGGCCGGTCGCGGTGGACCGGCTCGGCGGCGGCGCGGCCGACGACTCGATGTTCCACGTGGAGTGGCGGCCGCAGCCCCTGGCGTCCGCCGCCGGGGTGACCCTTGCCTCCTACGAGGAACTGGGCGACAGCGAGGAACCGCCGGCCGCCGTGGTGTGGCGCGCGGGTGGAACCCGGGGCGCGGTGAGCCCGGAGGCCGTGTCGGCACGCCTCGCCGAGGCACTGGGCGTGGTCCAGGGCCTGCTGGCCGACGAGCGGTTCGACGCGCTGCCGCTGGTGGTGGTGACGCGCGGCGCCGTCGCCGCCGGTGACGGCGTGGTGGATCCGGTGGGCGCGGCCGTATGGGGCCTGGTGCGGTCGGCTCGCTCCGAGCACCCGGGCCGGTTCGTCCTCGTGGACACCGACACCGACACCGACACCGGCACCGGCACCGACGCCGTTACTGACACAGTCACCGACACCGGCACCGGCACCGACGCCGTTACTGACACAGTCACCGGCACCGGCACCGGCACCGGCACCGGCACTGCGGCTGACTCCGGCTACGGCGTCGACGAGTCGGTCCTCGCTGACGTACTGGCCTCGGGCGAGCCCGAGGTGGCGGTGCGCGGCGGTGCCGTGTTCGTGCCCCGCCTTGCCCGCGTCCCGGCCGGCGGCGAGAGCGACAAGCCGTGGGGCGAGGGCTCCGTCCTCGTGACGGGCGCGTTCGGCGGCCTGGGCCGCGAGGTGGTGCGGCACCTGGCCGAGCACCACCGCGTACGCGACCTGCTGCTCGTCTCACGCCGTGGCCCGGAGGCCACCGGGGCGGGCGAAGTCCGTGCCGAGCTGGAGGGGCTGGGTGCGCGCGTAAGCGTGGCCGCCTGCGACGTGGCCGACCGCGACGCCCTGGCCGCGCTCCTTGACGACGAGGGCGCCGACCTCTCGGCGGTCGTCCACGTGGCGGGCGTCCTCGACGACGGCGTCGTCACGTCACTCACCCCCGAGCGCGTCGACACCGTGCTGCGCGCCAAGGTGAACGCGGCGCTCAACCTGCACGAACTCACCACCGGGCGCGACCTGACCGCCTTCGTCCTGTTCTCCTCCGCCGCCGGCGTCTTCGGCGGCGCGGGCCAGGCGAACTACGCCGCCGCCAACAGCTTCCTGGACGCCCTCGCGGCCACCCGCCGCGCCCAGGGCCTCCCGGCGACCTCGCTCGCCTGGGGCATGTGGGCCCAGGACAGCGCGATGACGGACGGCCTCGCCGACGCCGACCTCCAGCGCATGGCACGCGGCGGCGTCGCCCCGCTGTCCACGCAGGAGGGCCTGGCCCTGCTGGACGCGGCGGTCACCACGCCCACCGCGCCCGCCGCTCTCGTCCCCCTCCGCCTGGACACGGCGTCCCTGCGGACCACGGCCGAGACGGATGCCGACGGCGTACCGGCGCTGCTGCGCGGCCTGGTCCGCACCCCGGCCCGGCGCACCGCAGCCGGCGGCGGTGCCGCGGCCGAACCCGCGGGCCAGGCAACCCTGCTCACCCGCCTCGCGGGGCTCGACGCGGCCGGGCGCGACAAGGTGCTCACCGAACTGGTCTGCACGCACGTGGCGGCCGTCCTCGGATACGAGTCCGCGGCGGCCGTGGAGGCCCACCGCGCCTTCCGCGAGCTGGGCTTCGACTCGCTCACCGCCGTCGAACTGCGCAACGCCGTGAACGGGGCCACCGGCCTGCGGCTGCCCGCCACGCTGATCTTCGACTACCCGACCCCGGCCGCCCTGGCGGCCCACCTCGCCACCGCGCTGCCGCTCGGCGACGCAGGGGGCGGAGGCGGCCTGTCCATGCTCGACGAGCTGGACCGCCTGGAGGCGGCCCTGCTCGCGATGGAAGCGGACAGCATCGCCCAGTCGAAGATCACCATCCGGCTCCAGACCCTCCTGTCGCGCTGGAGCGCCCCCCAGGGGCAGGGAGCCAAGGCCGGGGGACCGGCGGACGAGGACGACCTGGACCTGGACGCGGTCTCGGACGAGGAACTCTTCGACGCGCTCGACGACGAACTCGGCCTCACCTGACGTGCCCGCGGCATTCGAAAGACCCGAAGTGAACCGTACGAACAGCGCGACCAGCGCGGCCTTTATCAACACCACGAGGAGCGGACCAGAGATGTCGAACGAGGAGAAGCTTCGGGATTACCTCAAGCGGACGACATCCGACTTGCGCCAAGCTCGTCGCCGTCTGCGCGAGGTCGAGGAGCGGGACCAGGAGCCCATCGCGATCGTCGCGATGAGCTGCCGCTACCCCGGCGGCGTCCGCACCCCCGAGGAGCTGTGGCGGCTCGTCGCGCAGGGCACCGACGCCCTGACGCCGTTCCCCACCAACCGCGGCTGGGACGCCGACGCGCTCTACGACCCGGACCCCGACAACTCCGGTACGTCCTACGCCCGCGAGGGCGGCTTCCTGCACGAGGCCGACGAATTCGACGCCTCGTTCTTCGGGATATCGCCGCGCGAGGCGCTGGCCACCGACCCGCAGCAGCGGCTGCTCCTGGAGACCTCCTGGGAGGTGTTCGAGCGCGCGGGCATCGACCCTGCCTCGCTGCGCGGCAGCCGCACCGGCGTCTTCGCGGGCGTCATGTACCACGACTACGCCTCGCGCCTGCACTCCGTGCCCGAGGACGTCGAGGGCTACCTCGGCACCGGCGCGTCCAGCAGCATCGTCTCCGGCCGCGTCGCCTACACCTTCGGCCTGGAGGGCCCCGCCGTCACCATCGACACGGCGTGCTCCTCCTCCCTGGTGGCCCTGCACCTCGCCGTCCAGGCGCTGCGCCAGGGCGAGTGCTCCCTCGCGCTCGCGGGCGGCGTGACCGTGATGTTCACGCCGGGCACCTTCGTCGACTTCAGCAAGCAGCGCGGCCTCGCCCTCGACGGCCGCTGCAAGCCGTACGCCGAGGCCGCCGACGGCACCGGCTGGGGCGAGGGAGCGGGCCTGCTGCTCCTGGAGCGCCTGTCGGACGCGCGCCGCAACGGCCACGAGGTCCTCGCGGTCGTACGCGGCTCCGCCGTCAACCAGGACGGCGCCAGCAACGGCCTGACCGCGCCCAACGGCCCGTCCCAGCAGCGCGTCATCCTCCAGGCCCTCGCCAACGCCCACCTGGCCCCCGAAGAGATCGACGCCGTGGAGGGCCACGGCACGGGCACCACCCTGGGCGACCCCATCGAGGCCCAGGCCCTCCTCGCCACCTACGGCCAGGACCGCCCCGACGACCGGCCGCTGTGGCTGGGCTCCATCAAGTCGAACATCGGGCACACGCAGGCCGCCGCCGGTGTCGCCGGTGTCATGAAGATGGTCATGGCGATGCGCGAGGGGGTCCTCCCGCAGTCCCTGCACGTGGACCGGCCGAGCACGCACGTCGACTGGTCCGCGGGCGCGGTGGAACTGCTGACCGAGGCGCGCCCGTGGGACGAGCGCGAGGACGGCGTGCCCCGCCGCGCGGGCGTCTCCTCCTTCGGTGTGAGCGGCACGAACGCCCACGTCATCGTGGAGCAGGCCCCGGTCGAGGAGCCCGCCGAGGTCGCGGAGCCGGTCGCTCCGGTCACCGCCGTGCCGTGGCTCGTCTCCGCCCGCAGTGCGGAGGCCCTGCGGGCGCAGGCCGAGCGGCTGCGCGAGCACGTCGCGGGCGACACCGGCCTGGACGCCGTGGACGTGGGCTGGTCGCTCCTGTCCAGCCGTGCCCTGCACGAGCACCGGGCGGTCGTCATCGGCCGCACCCGGGACGAGTTCCTGACCGGCCTGGAGTCACTGGCCACCGGCGGCCCGGCCGCCGTGTCGGGCGCGGTGGCCGAGGGCCGCCTCGGCGTCGTCTTCACCGGGCAGGGCAGCCAGCGCATCGGCATGGGCCGCGAGCTGTACGAGACGTTCCCGGTCTTCGCTGCCGCGCTGGACGAGGTGTGCTCTCATCTGGATCCGTGGATAGAACGTTCGCTCCAGAGCGTGATGTTCGGTACGGACGCCGACCTCCTAGAGCAGACGGGCTACGCGCAGCCCGCTCTGTTCGCGATGGAAGTCGCCCTCTATCGCCTCGCGGAGTCCTTCGGGGTGCGCCCCGAGGTCGTGGGCGGTCACTCGATCGGTGAGCTGGCTGCCGCGTACGTGGCCGGGCTGTGGTCTCTGGAGGACGCGGCCCGACTGGTGGCTGCGCGCGGGCGTTTGATGCAGGCCCTGCCCGAGGGCGGGGCGATGCTGGCCGTGCAGGCCACGGAGGCCGAGGTCGCGCCGCTGCTGGCGGACGTGTCGGACCGCGTGGGCGTGGCGGCGGTGAACGGCCCGGCGCAGCTCGTGCTCTCCGGCGACCGCGCCGCCCTCGAAGGCCTGGAGCACACGCTTCGCGAGCAGGGCCGGAAGGTGAAGTGGCTGAAGGTCAGCCACGCCTTCCACTCGCCGTTGATGGACCCGGCCTTGGACGAGTTCCGCCAGGTCGCGGCCAAGCTGACGTACCAGGACCCGGTACTGCCCGTCGTCTCCAACCTCACCGGTGAGGTGGCGGACGCCACCGAGTTGAAGGACCCGGAGTACTGGGTCCGCCACATCCGGGAAGCCGTCCGCTTCCACGACGGCCTGAACGCCCTCACCGGGTTCGGCGTCGGCACCCTCCTCGAACTCGGCCCGGACGCCGTGCTCACCGCGATGGCGCACGACACGCTCACCGAGCCCGAGAGCCAGTCCGGCCTCGTCGCGGCCACGCGCAAGGACCGGCCCGAGGCCGACGCCTTCCTCACGGCGCTCGCGCAGCTGCACGTACGCGGAGTGAACGTCGACTGGGCGCCGCTGTACGCGCCCGTCGAGTCCCGGCGCCGCGTCGCCCTGCCCACCTACGCCTTCCAGCGGCAGAGCTACTGGCTGCACGCCCCGGCCCTCACCGGCGACGTGACCTCGGCCGGGCTCGCCGCCGCCGACCACCCGCTGCTCGGCGCGGCCGTGGAGGTCGCGGGCAGCGAGGCACGCCTGTTCACGAGCCTCCTGTCGGTCGACGCGCACCCCTGGCTCGGTGACCACGTCGTCGCCGAGCGGACGCTGCTGCCCGGCACGGCCTTCGTCGAGCTGGCCGTGCGAGCCGGTGACGAGGTCGGCTGCGACCTGCTCGAAGAGCTGATCCTGGAAGCCCCGCTGGTGCTGCCCGAGGACGGCGGCGTACAGCTCCAGCTGTGGGTGGAGGAGCCGGACGAGTCCGGGCGCCGCACCTTCACGCTGCACTCGCGGCGCCAGAACGACGTACCGGACGAGCCGTGGATCCGGCACGCGGCGGGCGTCCTCGCCGTCGACGCGTCCGACCCCGCCGCGTGGCAGGACGCCGACCTCGCGCAGTGGCCGCCGGCCGGCGCCACCGCCGTGGACACCGGCGACCTCTACCAGGGCTTCGCCACCGCGGGCCTCGGCTACGGCCCGGCCTTCCAGGGCGTACGAGCCGCCTGGCGGCGCGGCGACGAGATCTTCGCGGAGGTCACGCTTCCCGAGGCCGAGCGGGACGAGGCCGGTGGATACGGCCTGCACCCGGCGCTCCTCGACGCGAGCCTGCACGGCCTCGCCTTCAGCGCGGTCGGCGCGGGCGGGGCAGGAGCGCGCCTTCCGTTCTCCTGGACCGGCGTCCGCCTGTACGCGAGCGGCGCCGCGACGCTGCGGGTCCGCCTGACGCCCGCCGAGTCCGGAGCGGTCACGCTGCTCGCCGCGGACGAGACCGGCAAGCCCGTCGCCGCCGTGGAGTCCCTCGTCCTGCGCGCCCTCGCGGCGGAGGAACTGGACGCCGCGACCGGCACGGACGACGACGCGCTGTTCCGGGTGGACTGGAGCGTGGTGTCCGCTCCCGCCGTGCCGGCCGGGGCCGCGTACGCGGTGCTGGGCGATGACGAGTTGGGTCTGCGGGGTGCTCTGGAGGGCGCCGGTGCCCAGGTGGCGGCGTACACGGACGTGGCGGCGCTCGCTGAGGCGATCGGTGGCGGGGCTCCCGTCCCGGAGGCCGTCTTCGTGGCCTGCGTGAGCGGGGAGAGCGACGGCGGTACGGCCGCTTCGGTGCGCGCCTCCTTGAACCACGCCCTGACGGTGGTGGGGGAGTGGCTGGCCTTCGAGGGCGGTGAGGAGTCCCGGCTGGTCGTGGTGACGTCCGGTGCCGTGGGTGTGGGCGCGGGTGACGTGGTGTCGGCGGCGGGTCTGGTGGACGCCCCGGTGTGGGGTCTGCTGCGGTCCGCGCAGTCGGAGAACCCGGGCCGCCTGGTCCTGGCCGACGTCGACGGCGCGGAGGACTCCCTCGCCCTGCTGCCGGGCGCCCTGGAACTCGACGAGCCGCAGGTCGCCGTGCGCGGGGACGTGGTGTGGGCGCCGCGCTTGGCGCGGGCCGCCGCGAGCGGAGCGACCCTCACCGTCCCGGCGGGGGAGTCCTGGCAGCTGGGCGTGACGGACCGGGGCACGCTGGAGAACCTCGCCCTGCTGCCCGTCGCCGAGGACGCCCCGGAGTGGGCGGGGCGGCCGCTGGGCGCCGGTGAGGTGCGCGTCGAGGTGCGGGCGGCGGGCGTCAACTTCCGAGACGCGCTGATCGCGTTGGGCATGTACCCGGGCGACGCGGTCATGGGCACCGAAGGCGCCGGCGTCGTCGTCGAGGTGGGCTCCGAAGTGAGCGGCCTGTCCGTCGGCGACCGCGTCCTGGGCCTCATCGACGGGGGCTTCGGCCCGCTCGCCGTGGCCGACCGGCGCATGGTGGCGCGGATCCCCGAGGGCTGGTCCTTCGCACAGGCCGCGTCGATCCCGACGGTGTTCCTGACGGCGTACTACGCGCTGAAGGACCTGGCAGGACTGGAAGCGGGCGAGTCGGTCCTCGTGCACGCGGCCGCCGGTGGTGTGGGCATGGCCGCGGTGCAGCTGGCCCGGCACTTCGGTGCCGAGGTGTACGGCACCGCGAGCGCCGGGAAGTGGGACGTCCTGCGGGGCCTCGGCATCGAGGAGAGCCGCATCGCCTCCTCGCGGACCCTGGACTTCGAGGCGGCCGTGCTCGCGGCCAGCGACGGCCAGGGCGTGGACGTGGTTCTCAACTCCCTGGCCAGGGAGTTCGTGGACGCCTCGCTGCGGCTCCTGCCGCGCGGCGGGCGTTTCGTGGAGATGGGCAAGACCGACCTCCGCGACCCCGAGGCCGTGGCCGCCGCCCACCCCGGCGTGGCGTACCAGAGCTTCGACCTCGCCGAGATGTCGCCCGAGCGCATCCAGGAGATGCTGGCCGAGGTCCTGTCCCTGTTCGAGCGGGGTGTGCTGGAGCCGCTGCCGGTGAAGGCGTGGGACGTGCGCCGGGCGCCGGAGGCGTTCCGGTATCTGAGCCAG